>JANXSE010000443.1 GCA_025356695.1 Betaproteobacteria bacterium | reverse complement strand
CGCGCATCTTGCCGTCGCGCAGCATCGGGATTGATGCCGGTGACACAAAAACCAGATAGTGCACGCGGTTGGCCAGCATTTCGGTATAGATGTCGGCGACGATCTTGAACGGCACGTGCACTGCGTCGATGCCGGCGGCGCGGTTAAATATTTCGGCCGTCAGATGCGCCGCGGTGCCGCTGCCGATGGAGGCATAGTTCAACTGGCCCGGCCGTGCTTTGGCCATGGCGATGAATTCCTGCACGGTTTTGGCCTGCACGCCGGGGGCAACCACCAGTACGCTGGTGATCGAGGCGAGCAGCGCGACCGGCGTGAAATCCTCGATCGGCCGGTACGGCGGTTTCAGTTGCAGCAGCGGTGCGATGATGGTCGAGGTCGAGGCCATGCCGAGGGTGTAACCATCGGGCGTGGCAGCGGCGACGGTGGCCGCACCGATGAGTCCGCCGGCGCCGGCGCGGTTATCGGCAATCACCTGCTGCCTGTATTCCTCGCTCAGGGCCTGTGCGACGGTGCGGCCGAAGAAATCCATGCCACTGCCAGGCGAGGCGGGCACGATCATGCGCAGCGGCCGTTCCGGATAACCTGCCGCGGCAACTGCGGCAGCGGCGCAAAAAAAGAACGTGCCGGCGGCAAGCCGCGCAACGCTGATCATGGCAGCGGGTTCTCCGGCTTGCCGGTGATGAGGAAGTGGTAGTAGCTCGAAATGAACAGGTTCATGCGGTAGTAGTTGCGCACATCCTTGTATTTCTCGAACTTCACGTTCTTGATGATTTCGTCTTTGCTCATGCCCTTCTTCACCGCCTCGCGCATGCCGGCATCGAAGTCTTCGAGCATCTGCGCCTCGTGCAGCACGTCGTCCCTGTTGCCGATGTCACCGTGGCCACCGAGGAATTTATCGATGTCCATCGAAGCGATCTTGCGCAGCATCGCCACCCAGTTCGACATCGACGGCGTGAACGATGGATTGGCCCAGCTGTTTTTCGAGAACGGCCCGCCGGTAAACATCACCTTCTCTTTCGGGAAATACACCAGCGTGTCGCCGGGGTTCTGGCCGGGGCCCATATAAATGAGTTCGATGGTGCGACCGCCGAGGGTAATGACCATTTTCGAATCGTAGGTGACATCCGGCATCACCAGCTTCACCTCGGCAGGATCGTACTTCTGCTGTTTGAAATAGCCCATGCGGCGCTTCATCTCAAGCCCGTAATGGGCTCTCATCATGCCGGCGGTATCGCGATGCGCAACGAAAATAGCACCCTCGCGCTTAAATACTGAATTGCCGAAATAGTGGTCGCCGTGGCCGTGGGTATTGATCACCCACTTGATTGGTTTGCTCGTGGTCTTGCGGATCGCCGCCAGCAGCTCTTCACCGCGCCTCGGATGCTGGCGCGCGTCGATCAGCAGCACGCCTTCATCGGTGACCAGCCAGGCATTGTTCGATTCGGCGTGGTGGTACTGAAAGAAGAGACCGGGCGCCACCTCGGTGACTGAAATCGGAATGTCTTTTTCGAGCACGGTGCCGTCGTCGGGCGCCTGCGCAGAAGCCATGGATACGAACAGGCACGCGACCAGCGCGCAGCACCGCTGCATGATTGCTTTCATTAGAACTCCCCCATTGCTGTTGTTTGATCTGCGACGACAGTGTAGCGCATGTGCGGCACGCCTACTGCGGCACGATGCCGGCGTCCACCATCAGTTTTTTGTATTTCGGAATGTCGCGTTTCAGAACGCCGGCCAGTTCCTCGGGCGGGCCGGCGACGATTTCGCTGCCGCGCGCCAGCACCAGCTCGCGGATTTCCGGTTTGTCGAAAATTCGCACCAGCGCCTTGTTGAGCAGGCGCACGCGACTCTCGGGCGTGCCCTTTGGCGCGAACAGCGCGTGCCAGTTGCCGAATTCATAACCGTCGAGGCCGGATTCGGCGATGGTCGGAATCTCGGGCAGCATGGGCGAGCGCTTCGCCGTGGTCACACCGTAGACTTTCATGCGGCCGGCCTTCACATAAGG
>JANXSE010000442.1 GCA_025356695.1 Betaproteobacteria bacterium | reverse complement strand
CTGATGCGGCCGTCGATCGGCATGGCGGCGTTGCGCCTGCTCGAGGGCGCCGGCTGCGACGTCGAAGTGCCGCGCGCGCAAACCTGTTGCGGCCAGCCCGGTTACAACTCGGGCGATCGTGATTCGGCGCTGCTGCTGGCGCGCAAAGTGCTCGGCGAATTCGAGGGCTATGACTATGTCGTTGCGCCATCGGGTTCCTGCGCCGGCATGATCAAGGCGCATTACCCGGATCTGTTCGCCGGTGATGTCGATGCGCCGCGCGCCGCCGCGTTGTGCGCGAAGACCTGGGAATTGTGCGATTTTCTGGTCAACGTGCTGAAAATCGAAAAGGTGCCCGGCGTATTCGACGGCAGCGTCACCTATCACGATGCCTGCTCGGGCCTGCGCGAACTCGGTGTGAAGAATCAGCCGCGTGCCTTGCTGGCGAAGGTGCCGGGTCTGACGCTGACTGAAATGAACGAAGCCGAAGCCTGTTGCGGTTTCGGCGGCACGTTTTCAGTCAAGTTCGGCGACATCTCAACGCATATCGTTGAGCGCAAATGCGACAACCTGTCGGCAGCGAAGGCGAAAGCCGTGGTGCTCGGCGATCTCGGTTGCATGCTCAATATCGAAGGCCGTCTGCGGCGGCGCGGCGATGACAAAACGCAAGTACTGCACGTCGCCGAAATTCTTGCCGGTCCGGAGGTGTAATGAAAATTGCAGTAATGGGCGCAGGCGGCGTCGGCGGTTTTTACGGCGGCCACCTGGCGAATGCCGGTTGTGATGTGTCCTTCGTGGCGCGCGGCCAACATCTGGCGGCGATGCTGGGGCATGGTTTGACGATAGAAAGCGATGCGCATCCGGCGGTGCACGTGCCGAAAGTCCGGGCGAGTGATGACCCGGCGAAACTCGGTGTCGCCGATCTGGTCATCATCGCGGTCAAACTGTGGGATCTCGACAGGATTGCGCGTGACATCAAGCCGCTGATCGGACCGGACACTGCGGTGCTGTCTTTGCAGAACGGCGTGATCAAGGACGACATGCTGCGCGGCCACTTCGGCGAGAAGGCGGTGATGGGCGGTGTGGCTTATGTCGGCACGCATGTCGCGCGGCCCGGCGTGATCCGGCAGACAGGTTCAATGCAACGCATGGTGTTCGGCGAATATGACGGCAGTCGTTCGCCGCGCGCTGAAACTTTGCTTGCCGCGCTTAAGCGCACCGGTATCGATGCCGAAATTTCCACCGACATACGCCGCACGCTTTGGGAAAAATATGTGTTCCTCGTCGGTCTCTCGGGTTCGACCGCGACAATGCGCCGAACGCTGGGTCCGGTGCGCTCGAATCCGCAGACGCGCGCCTTTCTGCTTGATCTGATGCGCGAGACCGTTGCTGTCGGTCGCGCGCTCGGCGTCGATCTGCCCGGTGATTATGCCGACCAGCGGCTGGCCTTCGCCGATACGCTGTCGGCGGAGATGACTTCATCGCTGCATCACGATCTCGAACACGGCAATTCGCTCGAAGTCGAATGGCTGAGCGGCGGAGTGGTCACGCTCGGCGCGAAAGCCGGCGTGCCGACGCCGTGCAATCGCGCGGTGTGGGATGTGCTGGCGTTGCACGCGGCGGGTTCGAAAAAATAACATGACGCAGTCGTCACTTACGCTGCGTGCCGTTAAAGCCCGTGCGGTCGAGGTGCCGATGACCTATGTGCTCGGCACCAGCGCGGCGGCGGTGCGCGCCGCGCCGTTGTTGCTGGTTGACGTTGAAACAAACGAGGGCGTCACCGGCAGAACTTATCTGTTCTGTTATACGCGTGCTGCGGCGAAAGCAATCGTCGCCATGCTTGACGATGCGGCGGGCGCGCTTGCCGCTGCCGCGGTTGACCCGGTGGCAATCTGGGCTACGCTGAACAAACGCTACACTTTGATCGGCGTGCAGGGCATCGTGCGCATGGCGATGGCGGCCATCGATACCGCCTGCTGGGATGCGCTGGCGATTGCGGCGAAGGTGCCACTCGCAACATTTCTCGGCGCCGCGCCACGATCTATTCCCGCCTATAACAGTTGCGGCCTCGGCCTGATGGCGCCGCATGATCTTGCAGATGAGGCCGAAAAGCTGCTCGCCGGCGGTTTTCACGCGATGAAATTGCGGCTTGGTTACCCGACGCTGAAGGAGGATCTGGTCGCGCTCGCCGCAGTGCGCGCTCGCACCGGCGACAAAGTAAAAATCATGGTCGATTACAACCAGGCGCTATCGGTCGAAGAAGCGCTGGCGCGCGGTCGCGCGCTCGACGAACATCCCGTCTACTGGATCGAAGAACCGATCCGCCACGATGATTACGCCGGAAATGCGCGATTGGCGCAGGCACTGACAACGCCTATTCAGCTCGGCGAAAACTTTTCATTGCCGTTCGCCATGCATGAAGCGCTGGAGCGCAAAGCCTGTGATTACGTGATGCCCGATCTTGAACGCATCGGCGGCGTCAGCGGCTGGCGGCAGGCGGCGGCGATTGCGAATACGCGGCGCATACCGATGTCGTCGCACTTGTTTCCGGAAGTCAGCGCGCATCTGCTGGCGGCGACGCCGACGGCGCACTGGCTCGAATATGTAGACTGGGCGAATGCTATCGTCGAAGAGCCGCTGCAAATTGTTGACGGCCATGCAGTGACGCCGGCGCGGCCCGGCAACGGCCTTACGTGGAACGAGGGCGCGGTTACGCGCTACCGGCTGGCATGATCATGCAGCGCATCGTGTAGCATAGTCGCATGCAAATCGCCTCCATGCATTTCAAAGCGCGCGCCGGCGTTAAACTTGCCGACGTCAAATTGCAGGCCGCATTGCACAAACTGCAGGGCAATTTCGTCAAGGGGCGTGCCGACCGCATGCTCGAACTCGATAA
>JANXSE010000440.1 GCA_025356695.1 Betaproteobacteria bacterium | reverse complement strand
AGTACAGCGAGCTGAAATCGATCCTGACGGAATTGGGAATGGCAAAGTAATTGCTTTGACGGAGGCACTACATTAATTACCGGGGGTCCAAATGAAACTGCGTCGAATCACCGTTGTCACCGTAATCGGCTGCTGCCTGTTCGCAGGTGCGGCAATTGCACAAACCGTTATTCCGCTGTCGTCGGTGCCGGCCAACGTAGTGCGAGGTCATATACCGGCCGACCGCACGCCGGTGCTGAAGATCCAGTCGGGACAGACGGTCGCCATCGACACCATTTCGCACCAGGGGGTGAGCACCCCCGAGGGCGCAGTGGCTTTCTTCGGCAAGGGCGGTGTGCGCCCCGAAGATGTGCTGCCGGACGCCATCGCGGTGCAGAAAGAAATCAAAATCCCGGAAGGCGGCGGCACTCACGTGCTGACGGGGCCGATTTACGTCGAAGGCGCCGAACCCGGCGACCTGCTCGAAGTGCGCGTCATCAACGTCGAGCTGCGCGTGCCCTACGGCGTCAACGCTTCGAACAAGGGCACCGGCGTGCTGCCGGGCCAGCTCGATGCGCCGATGTACCGCGTGATCCATCTCGATGCCAAACGCAACGTCGCGCTGTTCGCGCCGGGCATTGAAATTCCGCTGGCGCCCTTCATGGGCATCATGGCGGTGGCGCCGCCGCCAAGCAAGGACATGACGAGTTCGCGTCCGCCCGGCACCTTCGGCGGCAATCTCGATCTCAAGCAGCTTACGCGCGGCGCCACGCTTTACCTGCCGGTCTATAACAACGGCGCGCTGTTCTATACCGGTGATGCACACACCGCGCAGGGAGATGGCGAAGTCGACGGCACGGCGATCGAAACATCACTCAAGCCGACGCTGCAGTTCATCGTGCACAAAGGCAAGGGCGCGAACATGAAGTCACCGCGCGCCGAAAACGCCACACATTACATCGTCACCGGTCTCGACAAGGATTTGAATCTCGCGCTGAAAAATGCGGTGCAGGCGGCGGTGGAATTTCTGATGCAGGAGAAGGGCCTCGATGCCGGCGCCGCCTACGCGCTGGCCAGCATCGCCGTCGACTTTCGCGTTGCCGAGGCGGTGAATCTGGTGCAGGGCGTGTATGGAATGATTCCGAAGGAGATATTCAAGGAGAAGAGCGGGTATTGGTTTAAGCCGTAAGTTTGTTGTCGCATTGCGACAAATAATTTTTAGAGCGTTCTATGGCGACATTGAAGCAGGAACTCGGAGCATGGGGAGAGCAACTGGTCGCTAAGGAATGCGTCTGCCCGCAGTGCAAGAGGGCGGCCACCTTAAAACGGTTGCCGCCCAATTTCAAATGCGCAGATTTGATCTGCGACTTTTGTGGTTATCTCGCGCAGGTGAAGGCTTCTACCGTGAAGATCCTTCGCCCATTGCCAACACAAATTTTGGGCGCTGCATGGGGGCCTCAGAAAGAGCGAATGGATGCGGGGATCTATTTTCCTCTTTTCCTGGTCCTGAGATCACCGAATGGTTACGCGATTTACTACCTTCCTACAGATTTTCAGGACGAATCGCTCTTCCTACCTAGAAAGCCGCTTTCGGCAGAGGCGAAGCGAGCGGGTTGGCAAGGGTTCATGTACAACCTTTCAGCAGTGCCGGACGGGGCACTGGTAAAGTTGAAAGAGCGCGCTGGCCTCTCTAAGAAGCCCTCTTAAACGCATCTACTCTATTCCTGTGATGTTAAGTGCAGTCTCGTAGGTTGGGCTGACGCAGGAAGCCCAACGTCTCACGCATGAATGTCAGTAGTGCCGGATGTGCTGAAACAGGCATTGCCGGTAAATAACATATTTGTTATATTTCGCGCTTGGACTACTCGATCACTTACTACAGCGAGGCCGTGCAGGACGAGATTCTGTGTTTGCCGGATACGCTCGCGGCACGCTATGTCGTGCTGACGCGAAGAATGGTGGTGCTCGGGCCGAATCTCGGTGAGCCGCATACCAAGGCTTTCGGTGAGGGCTTGTTCGAACTCAGGCTCAAGGGCGCCGAAGGAATTGCGCGGGTATTTTTCTGCACGCTTGTCGGCAGGCGCATAGTCATGTTGCACAGTTTTATCAAAAAATCGGAAAAGACGCCGCTGCGGGAGCGGCAGATTGCTGAATCCAGCCCCGTAGGGCGCAATAAGCGTAGCGCATTGCGCCGCATGAGAGGCGGCCGAATCAAGAATGAAGGAGATCAAACGTGCGAACACATAATCAACTCGTCAAGAAACTGTTGCGCCGCCCCGGTGTGCGCGCCGAAGTG
>JANXSE010000425.1 GCA_025356695.1 Betaproteobacteria bacterium | reverse complement strand
CGGCCTTGATCGCCTTGAGCTTCGCGGGAATACTTCCCGCGGAAGCAACGGCGGGCTTGCCGATTCTGATCGGCCTGTCGACGGTGGCCTTTCCGGTCAACCCCGAACTGACCGCGATTGCGATCGCGTTCCAGAACCCGGCGGTGCAATTGGTTGCCGACCAGGTGCTGCCGCGCGTGCCGACGCCGAAGAAATTCGCGTACACCACTTACACGACGGCGCAAGGGTATTCAGTTCCGGACACGAAGGTCGGCCGCAAGTCTGAACCGAATATGGTTGATTTCGGCGGTCAGATACTCAACGCCGAGTGCGTTGACTGGGGCCTTGACGATCTCGTGCCGAATGACGAGGTCGCCGCTTGGGAAGCGATGCCGAAACCCGCGGCTGGCGGCCCGCCTTCGCCGCTGGCGTTGTCGACGATGATGTTGACGGGCCTGGTGCAGCTCGATCGCGAGATCCGCGTGGCGGGCCTCGTGTTCGCCTCGGGAAGTTATTCCGGCTCGAACCAGGCAACGCTGTCGGGCACGAGTCAGTGGTCTGACCAGGTGAACAGCAACCCGCTGAACGCGATCGCCGCGGCGCTCGATATTCCGCTGGTGCGCCCGAACACGCTGGT
Organism: Betaproteobacteria bacterium; assembly: GCA_025356695.1. The sequence goes on along the minus strand of JANXSE010000425.1, from coordinate 5,426 downwards.
GCTCGGCCAGCAGACCTGGACGCAGTTGCGCCAGCACCCGAAGATCGTGCAGGCGATCGGCAAGAGCGCGCAGACCGGCGGTTACGCCGCGCGTGAGCAAGTCGCCGCGCTGCTGGAGATCAACCAGATCGTTGTCGGCTCGGCGTTTTACAACACCGCGAAGAAAGGCCAGACGCCGACCTACGTTCGCGCGTGGGGCAAACACGCTTCGTTGATCCACGTCGACGGCCTGCAGGCGCAATTGCAGCAGCCGACCTTCGGCTGGACCGCGCAGTTTGGCACCAAGATTGCCGGCGAGATCCCCGAGCCGCGCAAAGGCTTGCGCGGTGGCACCACGGTGCGCGCCGGTGAATCGGTTCTCGAAGTGATTGCGTCGACCGACGCGGGCTACTTCTTCCAGAACGCCGTCGCTTAATCCGCGCGAGAGCGGTTTGCTTGATGCCCCCGCTGCGGCGGGGGCATTTGGAAAAGCGCTCGACCCGCAGTAGCAATAGGTCGATCAACCACACAAGGAGCCAGCATGGCGAAGAAAACCTACGAAGTCGCTTCCCCGATCACGCACGACGGTGAGGACTATGCAGTCGGTGAGTCGATCACGCTCGAAGACAAAGCCGCCGCGCCGCTGCTCGCAGTGAAAGCGATCGCGGAGCCGGCCGCCAAAGAGTCGAAAGACGACAAGAAATAAGCGCGGCGCGCAATGACCTATGCAACGCGTCAGGACTTGGTCGAACGCTTCGGGCAGCAAGAGCTGCTCGAACTGACTGACAAGACCAACCAGGGATCGATCGACGACACGGCCGTCACACGTGCGCTGACTGACGCAGACGCGCAGATCAACGGCGCGATCGCCGGCCGCTACGATCTGCCGCTGCCCTCGACCCCGGTTGTGCTGAAGCGCATTGCGTGCGACATCGCGCGCTACTACCTCTACGACGACAAGGCCACCGAGCAGGTCACCAAGCGTTACAACGACGCCGTCACGCAGGTCAACGCGATCGGCGCCGGCACGCTCAGCATGGGCCTCGACGCCAGCGGCGTGGAAGATCAGCCCGCCGGCTCCGCCGCGGTTACAGCGAACGACCGCGTGTTCGGCGCGAGCAACTTGAGTGACTACTAATCGTGCCCATTGTTTTATTCGACCCGGAGCTGGTGCAGACGCGCATCGCAACTGCGGTGACATCGCTCAAGAAGGTGGGCGGCTCGATCGATCTGGCGAGCGCACAGGGCGACTTGAAGGCGCTGGTGCCGGCGGCGTTCGTGTTTCCGCTGCGCGAGACGCCGCGGCCGAACAACGTCGAGACGATCGTCTCGCAGCAAGACATCGTGCGCTTCGCAGTGCTGCTGTGTGTGCGCAACGTGGCCGACGCAACCGGCGAGGCCGGGCGCAACGTGTTGCGCGCCTTGCGCACGGACCTGATCACCTCGCTGCTCGGCTGGACGCCGGACGGCGCGATCTACGACCCGTTTCAATACGGCGGCGGCCGCTTGATTACCTTCGACTCGCCGAACCTCTGGTGGCAGGACGAGTTCATCACCGCCGTTTATCTCAGGAGCGCTTGATATGAGCATCGTGTTCGACGACGAATTCCACGGCGTGGGCGGCAGCTACGAGATCCGCGACGGCAAGCGCGTGCCGGTCGAGCCGCAGCCGGTCGAGCAGACGCCGGCTAAAGACGCGCTGGTCGATACCGGCAGGCGCAAGCGCGGCGCCGAAGATCAGCAGTACACACGGACACCTTATAAAGGACTCTTAACATGCCCTTGAAAACACTTCGCAAGGTAATTCTCGCCAAGGTGGAAACCACCGCCGGCACCGACGCCACGCCGGCCGCCGCAACCGACGCGCTGCTCGTGCGCAACTGGCAATTCAACCCGTTGCAACTGAACCTCGAGGGCCGCCAGATGGTGCTGCCGTATTTCGGCAACGACGGCCAGATGATCGCCGGCAAGTACTGCCAGTTTCAGTTCGAAATCGAGATGGCCGGCGCTGGTGCGGCGGGCAGCATCCCGAAATATGATGCGGCACTGCAGGCATGCGCGTTGTCAGCGACGAACAGCCCCGGCGTCAGCCAGGTGTACGCGCCGGTGACCAGCGGCGAGAAAACGGCGACGTTCTGCTTCTACCAGGACGGCATTCTGCACAAAGCCGTTTACTGCAAGGGCGACGTCGGCATCAAGATGGAAGCAGGCAAGGTGCCCGCGTTCACGTTCTCGTTCTTCGGGATCTTCGTTGCCGTGACCGACGTGGCGCTTGTCTCGCCGACGCTTTCAGGCTTTACGAAGCCGCTGCCGGTGAACAACGCCAACACCACGCCGATGACACTAGACGCTTACGCTGGCGTGTTTGCCTCATTGAGCCTCAGCGCCGGCAACCAGATGAAATATCGCAACCTGGTCGGCGCCGAATATGTGGTGTTCATGGATCGCCAGTCGAAGGGCTCGATCTCGATGGAGAAGCCGCTGATCGGCACGAAGGACTTCTACGCCATCATCCAGGCCGGCGCGACCAAGGCGCTCTCCGTGACGCACGGCACTACCGCGGGCAACAAGGTAACCGTCGCCGCCGGCCAGGCGCAGTTGACCAGCGCTTCGGAATCCGACCAGGACGGCATTGCGATGCTGACGCTCGGCATGGACCTGTTGCCGTCGTCGGCCGGCAACGACGAATTCTCGATCACCGTTATCTAACCCGTTCGCACAAATTAAAAAAAGCAAAGCGACGCTTTCCGCTGCACTGACCGTGCAGCGTTTTTTTAAGGAGCAATCGCATGTTCAAGATCACCACGAAGAAAGAGTTGAACTGGCCCGTCACGATTTCCGTTCCGCAGGACGGGGGCAAAGTGAAAAAACAGGAAACAATCGTGCGGTTCGAGCACATCGATCAGTCTCTGTTCGACGCGAACTACGCCACCGGCGGCAGCGACGCCGACCTGATGAAGCGGGTTGTTATCGGCTGGGACGACGGGCAATTCCAGAACGAAGACGGCTCGTCGATGCCGTTCTCGATCGAGAATCTTGCGGCGCTGCTGGAGACGTCCTACGTCCGCATCGGCTTCGTGAACGCCTATCTGATGATCCAGCAAGGCAAGGAGGCCGCAAGAAAAAACTAGCCGATGCCGCCCGACATTGGGCGGCAGAGGCAATGCGGCCGCGCGAAAATAATGCCGACGAAAAAGACGATCCGCTTTCCGCAGGCGCAATCGATGACGACGAGAGCGATGATGCGGCCGCGCCGTTCGACGTGTGGCGGGAGAACGATCGCGTCTCGGCCGTGTTCCTGCGCTGCAGGACGCAATGGCGGCGCGGCGCGATGGGCGGCTTTGAGGGCTTTGACTATGCCGGCGTCGAGATTGTGATGAGCCGCATGCGCGTGAAGAGCAAGAATGCAACGTTCGAACTGCTTCAGGTCATGGAGCTTGCCGCGTTGCCTATTCTGAACAGGAAGCAGGATGTCTGACGATCTCCGTTTTGGAGTGCGGATCGAAGCCACCGGCGGCCAGCAAGCCGCGGCGCAATTCGACCAGCTGCGCGATTCGACATCGAAGCTCAACGCCGAAACGTCGAAGCTCAATGAACAGGCACGCAACGTAGGGCAATCGCTCGGTGCCGCGGGCCGTGAGGCGATGCAAGGCGACTTCGGTCGGGTGCCCGGTCATCTACTCAACGCGGCGCAGGCGGCCGAGTTATCGGCGGGGCAAATTGCAAAGCTCACGTTGGCCGTGGGCCTCGGCGCCGGCGCCGCGATCGCGCTGGGCAAAGCCTACTCGCAAGGCGCTACCGAAACGCGGGAAATGAACAAAGCGCTTCAAGTCACGAGCAACTATGTGGGCATGACCAGCGCGACCATGCTGGACCTCGGCCGCGCGGTGTCCGACGCGAGCACATTGACCGTCAACGCCTCCAAGCAGATCGTGACCCAGCTCGTGGCTTCTGGCCAGATCGGCGCGCAGTCGATCGCGGCCGTGGCAAAGCTGGCCGATGATTACGCGAGCGCGACGGGCCGCGACGTGTCGAAAATCGCGCCGGAGCTGGTCAAGCTCTTCGACGATCCGGCCAAAGGTGCCGCCGAGCTGAACCGGCAGATGCATTTTCTGTCGCCGACAGAAATCGAGCACATCGCGCACCTGCAGCGCATTGGCGAACTCGACGCAGCACAGCTTGAACTCGCGGAAAAGCTCGCCGCGCAGATCCCGAAACACGCTGACAATCTCGGCCTGCTCGAGGGCGCGTGGAATTCGCTGAAGAAGGCGGCATCGAACGCATGGGACGCGATGCTCGATATCGGCCGCCCGCAAACGCTCGAGCAGAAAGTCACCGACGCCTATTATCAGGTCGAGGCGCTGAAGACGCGCCGCTTCGCCTCGCCGGCGCAGCTGGCGGCCGCTACTGGCAATCTCGATAATCTGCGCTCGCAGCTCGACGCGCAGAACGGGCAAGTTGCGTCACAAAGCGCGGCCGCTGCCGCCAATCAGACGCAGAACCAAGCGGCGACGCTGATCAACACCGTGTCGGAATATCAAAAAATTGCCGACCTGCGCGACAAGATCGTGCTGGCCGGGAGGCTCGACGCGCAGACAGACGAACAGAAGCTCAACAAGGCGCGCGCGATCTTCGACCTCAATAATCAGATCGAGGCGATACAACGGGGTATCGGCGCCGAAAACCGCCAGCTGACGGAAGCGCAGATTACCGGCGCGTTGAGCCTTTATGAAATTCAGTCGAAGGGCACTCTCGACAACATCGAGACGCAGGCGAAGCTCGGTAACATCACCAAGCAGGAGGCCGATCGCCAGCGCACTGCATTCGAATTGAATATCAATGAAGAGAAGCAGCTCGCCAACTCGCGCCTGCAATCGATTACCGGTTTGACCAAGCTCGAGCGCGAGCGCCTGCAGCTCGAATCACAGCGGCTGGCGGCGGAGGCGAACAATATCCGCGAGCGCGGTGATAACCGCGACATCATCGAACGGTCGCAGCTGCTGGCAGCACAGGCGGCCTACGACGCGGCAGCAATGCAGGCAACAACTGCGCGTCAGCTCGATTATTTGAAAAACATCGACGCTGAAATCGAGCGCACCAGGATCCACAATGAGGAAATCGGAAAGACTAAAGCACAGGTCGATATGCTGCGCGCCGCGGAGCAGGACCGCGCGATCGCGGCGATCGAATATGACCGCGCGACTGCGTTGGCGGACGGCGCCGGCGAAGACTCGCCCTATATACAGCGCCTCGATGCCGAAATCGCTAAGCTGAAGGAACTGCAGGGGCTGCTGAAAACGGGCGCTGGCCTCGAGGCGTCGGATGCGGCAAATAAAAAATTTCAAGCTGATTTCAAACGCACCGAGGACAGCATCGATCGCGGTCTGACCGACGCATTGATGCGCGGCTTCGAGAACGGCAAATCGTTCTCCTACAAGGTCGTCGGC
>JANXSE010000392.1 GCA_025356695.1 Betaproteobacteria bacterium | reverse complement strand
GCATTCTGGCCGGCGCCGGTGTTTAGGCGTAAAGTCGGCGGCGCAAATTTCCAGAGGAGCAGCAATGAAGGTTTCATACAATCCGGCGGCCACGTTCGAAATCAAAGTCAGCGAAGTCGATTTTCGCCGCAATGCGCAGGGCCGCCAACTGATGGCGCGCATCTACCAGCCGCAGGGCACGGGGCCGTTTCCGGTGGTGCTTGATCTGCACGGCGGCGCGTGGAATAACAAGGATCGTTTCGCCGAGGAGCCGATGGACCGCGCTATCGCCGCCAGCGGTGTGCTGGTGGTGGCAATCGACATGACGCGTGCGGCCGAAGCGCCGTATCCGGCCTGTGTGCAGGACGCCAGCTACGGCGTGCGCTGGTTGAAGGCGAATGCGTCAAAGTGGAACGGTGATGCATCGACTCTCGGCATCTACGGCAGTTCCAGCGGGGGGCACGTCGCCGAACTGCTGGCGCTGCGTCCGCACGATGCACGCTACAACGCGATCGCATTGCCCGAAGCGCCGCAGCACGATGTCTCGATCGCCTACGTGATCGCGCGTTCGCCCATCAGCAACACCTTCGCACGTTACGAGAACGCGGTGGCGAAGCAGCGCGAGCACATGATCAAAAACAACAGGAATTTCTTTATACCGTGGGAATCAGTTCACGAAGGTAATCCGCACGGCATCCTCGAGCGCGGCGAGAAGGTCAATCTCGTCCCGCTGCTGATCATGCAGGGCGGGCTTGACGACAACGTGCTGCCGTCGATGCAGGAGAAATTCGTTGCCGTGTGGCGCGCGGCCGGAGGCGTCTGCGACTTTCACGTCTTCGAAGGCGCCGAGCACGAATGGGTGGCCAAGCCCTGCCCGCAGACAACCGGCGCGCAGGAGATGGCGAAGGCCTTCATTGCGAAGAACCTCTCGGCGGGGCGTCGCGCGGGTTAGAGGTGTGGCGCAGGCCGCATTTTCGACAATGGCCTGCGCTACAAAACCAACCGGCTTCCGCGGTGGGCCGCCGTCTTTTCTTTTCGTATCCTACGCGCGGCAGTAATCCGTGCGTAGCCAGTTGCGCGGGAAGCGCGGCCCGCTGAAGCCGGGACGTTTTTCCTCGATGCGCTTCAACAGATCGCGCACTTCGGTGTCGAACTGGGCAAGCGCCTTCGCGCTGCGCGAGCCGCGGTGGCCGCCGATGTCGTCGATGTCGACGAGTTTCGCCACGGGAATAAGCGCTGCCGCTTCGAGCACGCCGCCTTCGCGTGCCGCGTGCAGCTGGTCGTGGCAATTCGGAAACAGCAGCACGCGCGCCTTGATTGAACGCGCCGCCGCCGCGAAATCGCCGTTGAAGCCCGGCGTCTGCGCGATGTCGTGGCTCTGGATCGCCCAGCTGCGGTAGATCCAGTCGCGTGCCTGCACGGTGTTGCCGACTGTCTTGGCATCGGCGGCGAAGGCCGCATGCACCTGTTCACGCGTGGCGAATTCTTCTTCGTAACCCGCGGCAGACGAACCGACCACGCTCTGGATCTGCAGGCCGACGCCGATGCCGGCGCGCGGCGGATCGTCGTTCGGATAGTTGCCGTCGCGCCATTTGGGATCGACCATCACGACCTGACGCACGTTCTCCCAGATGAAATTGCCCTGGCGGTTGGCGCGCGCCATCGGTGTTACCGGAATGGCGGCATCCATGAAGGTCGGATAACTGACCGCCCACTGGAAGGTTTCGATGCCGCCCATCGAACTGCCGGCGACGGCAACCAGATGTTGGATGCCGAGGCATTCGGTCAGCATGCGATGCTCGGCGTTGACCATGTCGCGGATGTTGAAGCGCGGGAAGGCCATGTTGAGGCCGGAGCGCGTCGGCGAGGTCGTTGCCTCGGGGTCCAGCGAGGCCACACCCAGCGTGTCGGGCTGCACGATGAAATATTTTTTGCTGTCGAAGGCGCGACCGGGCCCGACCCAGTAGCTCTGGCTGCTGCGGTTGCCCTGCAGGCCGTGGATCGAAAATATGGCGTTGCTCTTCGCCGCGTTGAGTGTGCCGTGCGTGATGTAGGTCATGCGGAAGTTACGGATGACTTCGCCGCTCTCGAGCTTCAGTTCGCCGAGCTGGCAGGTCTGCAGCGGCGGATTTTGCGCCGCGGCAGGGCACATATGCGTAAACAGCGCAATTGCGGAAGCAAGAACGAGTCGATTCGGCATGTTGGGCTCCCCGGCAGACTTAAGCCAATTAAGTTTAAAGTGAACAAAATTCATGCGAAAAATCGGCGTTGCAAGTGTAAATCGAAATCGCAGATCAGTTGCGGCGCAATACTGCAATCAATCCGTCGATATCGTTTTCACCGTCTTTGCGGATAAATCGCGGTTCTATTTTTTCGATATGCAATCCATATCTATCCGCCAGTTGTCGCAAATAAGACTCGCTGTGCGCGTAGCGCTTCGATGGCCGCAAGACGAACTCGTGGTGCTCCTCGCGTTCGACCGAGAATGCGAACAGACCTTCCTGCCTCAATGCGCTTCCGGCTCCTGAAAATACCGCATGGAGGTCGCCGATGTATACGAATACGTCAGTGGCGATAATCAGGTCGAATGCATTGTTTTTTGTCTGCAGGTATTTCGCGATCTCGCCGCAGACGAGTTCATCATATAGTTTCCGTTCCTTCGCCTTGTTCAGCATGTTTTGCGAAAGATCGACTCCGGTCAGCGTTTTCGTCAGCGGACGCAATAGTGGTCCGCACAAACCGGTTCCGCAGCCCAGATCAAGGATATCCAGATCAGACCTCGCCAAGATTTTTCTAACAGTATCAACGGTGGCTTGAGGTGTCTGGTAATTAAGTTCCGTAACCAGGTGTTGGTCGAATTTTTCCGCATAACCATCGAACAAATTAGCGACGAACAACTCGGGCGCAGCAGCCGGCGCACTGCCCGCACCGAGTGCTGCGAGTTCAAAGTTCAAACGCGCGGCATCACCGCCCGCGGCAAGTGCTTTTTGATAGGAGGCAATGGCTTCCGGTTTTTGGCCCAGTTCGTTCAGTACATTGCCGCGGTTGTGCCAGGTATCCGCCGTTGCCGGACTGAAGGATAACGCCTGTTCATAACTTGCGACGGCTTCCGGCCCGCGCTTCAGATCCCACAGTGAATTGGCACGATTGTTGAACGCGCGCGCGTAGTCCGGCTTTAATAAGATCGCACGGTCGTAGCATGCGACCGCCTCTTCATGCCGCTTCAGCAGGCGAAATGCATTGCCAAGATTGTAATGGGAAACCGCATGACGATTGTCGATCCGGATCGCCGCAGAAATCATTTCAATCGCAAGCATGCCGTTGCCGGTTTCAGTTGCAAGGACGCCGAGCATATGCAGCGCATCGTAATTGTCCGGGTCGATTTCAAGCGCGATGCGGAGCAGTCTATCGGTGTCCTCAATCCTGTTTTGTTGCCGCAGGGCGATTGCCTCGCGCACCATCGATTGGGCGGTGGTGGAGTTTGATTTTGGCGTGGGGGACTGGTCGGCCATTTTTATGTCAGATCTGTTCGACGAACTCGCGATATACCTGCTGCAGTATGCCACCGTGGCGGTATGCGGCGATTTCTTCGCCAGTGTCGATACAGGCTTCGACGGTGGTCTCGATGGTTTCGCCATTGGCGCGGTGAATGCGCAAGCTGAGTTCCGCATGCGGCGCGAGGTCCGCCACACCCAGCACATCGAAGGTTTCGCTGCCGTCGAGTTTCAATTGCTTGCGATCAGTTGCTTTGAACATTAGAGGCAGCACGCCCATGCCGACGAGATTCGAGCGGTGGATTTTTTCGTAACTCTCGGCAACGACGGCACGCACGCCGAGCAGCGCCGGCCCCTTGGCCGCCCAGTCGCGCGACGAACCGGCGCCGTATTCGCGGCCGGCGATGATGAGGCAGCCTTCGCTACGGCGGCGATAGGCCTCGGCGGCGTCGAAAATCGCCAGCGGCGTGCCCTCGGGTTGCAGCTTCGTATTGCCGCCCTCATTGCCGGACAGCATTTCGTTTTTGAGGCGCGGCGCGGCCAGTGTCGCGCGCATCGCCACTTCGTGATTGCCGCGGCGGATGCCGTAGCTGTGGAATTCCTGCGGCGGCGTCGCGTGTTCTGTCAGGTAACGACCGGCCGGGCTGTCGGGCGCAATGCGCCCGGCGGGAGCAAGATGGTCGGTGCTGATCATGTCGCCCAATATCGCCAGCGGACGCAGGCCGGTGAAATCGCCGATCGCAGCGGGTGTGGCCGGCAGGTTGTCGAAATACGTCGGGCGGCGCAGGAAAGTGCTTTTTTCATCCCACGGGAACAGCGCGCTTGCGGCGCCGCGCAAGGCGCGCCATTCAGGGGAACCTTCAAACAAATGCTCGTAGCTGGCGCGATACATCTCCGGCGTGAGATTGCCGGCCAGCGCGCGCGCTACTTCATCGGTGGAAGGCCACAGATCGCGCAGATAGACAGGCTCGCCGTTTTTTTCGTGGCCGAGCGCCTGTGTGGCGAGATCGATCGTGATGCTGCCGGCAATCGCATAGGCGATCACCAGCGGCGGCGAAGCGAGATAAGCGGCGCGCGCGAACGGATGCACGCGGCCTTCGAAGTTGCGGTTGCCCGAGAGCACGGCGACGGAGACGAGTTCATGCGCCTTGATTGCGCTTTCAATTTCAGTTGCGAGCGGCCCCGAGTTGCCGTTGCAGGTGGTGCAGCCGAAACCGACCAGCTGAAAGCCGAGCTGTTCGAGCGGCGCGTAAAGGCCGGCGCGCTGCAGATAATCGAGCACGACTTTCGAGCCCGGCGCGAACGAGGTCTTGATCCAGGGTTTGCTGACGAGTCCGCGCGCGACGGCGTTGCGCGCGACGAGGCCGGCGGTGATCATGTTGGCCGGGTTCGAGGTGTTGGTGCAGCTGGTGATCGCGGCGATGACGATATCGCCGTCGCCCAGCGTGTAACTTTGATCTCCGACGGCGACGCGTTTGTCGGGCGCAGCGCGGCCGTCGCGTGCAAGGGTCTTCATGTCGTTGACGAAACCGCTGGCGACATTGCCAAGCGCGACGCGTTCCTGTGGTTTGCGCGGGCCGGCGAGGCAGGGCGCAACTGTTGACAGATCGAGTTCGAGCGTCGCGTCGAACACCGGCGCGGCGGTATCGCTGTCGCGCCAGAGGCCCTGCGCCTGTGCGTAGGCTTTTGCCAATGCAACGGTCGCCGCATCGCGGCCGGTGAAGGCGAGGAAATCGAGACAGGCCTGATCGACCGGAAAATAAACGCAGGTGGCGCCATACTCGGGCGCCATGTTGGCTATGGTGGCGCGCTCCGTGACCGGCAGGGCGTCGAGACCTCTGCCGTAGAACTCGACAAACTTGCCGACCACGCCGTGCCGGCGCAGCATCTCGGTGATGGTCAGCACAAGATCGGTCGCGGTGGTGCCGGCCGCGAGCGCGCCGCTGATACGCACGCCGACCACTTCGGGCACGCGCAGTGTCAGCGCGCGCCCCAGCATCGCCGCTTCGGCTTCGATGCCGCCGACACCCCAGCCCAGCACGCCGATGCCATTGACCATCGGCGTATGGCTGTCGTTGCAGACCAGTGTGTCGGGATAGGCGAGTGTTGTGCCGTCTTCTTCGCGCGTCCACACCACGCGCGCGAGGCGCTCGACGTTGATCTGGTGCACGATGCCGCTGTCGGGCGGCACCACGCGCAGATTGCGAAACGCGCCCTGGCACCAGGCCAGAAAGGCAAAACGCTCGCGATTGCGTGCGTATTCGATTTCAATGTTGCGCTTTGCGGCATCGGCGCGGCCGGCGATGTCGGAGACCAGCGAATGGTCGATGACGAAATCGACCGGAATGCGCGGATTCACCGCCTGCGGATCGCCGCCGGCCTTGGCGACTGCATCGCGCAGCGCGGCGAGGTCAACCATCACCGGCACACCGAGCATGTCCTGCAGCAGCACGCGCGCGGGCCAGAACGGTATTTCAATGCCGCGTTCGCCGCGCGCCAATGCGGGCAACATCTCCGCGGTCACCCCGGGCGCATCGGCGTGGCGCAACAGATTTTCAGCAAGAATGCGCAGCGAAAACGGCAGTTGCGCGAGTCCGGCGAGGGCGGCCTGCGTTTCGGCGGCACGCAGGCTGGCGTAGCGATAACGGTTGCCGGCGACGGCGAGTTCGGCAAAAGCGGAGTTCAATGCGTTCAAGGTGCTTGCTTTCAAGAGTGGATTGCGGCGGCCATTTTACGCCGCGGCGTACGCTGTGGCGGCGTGACCATGATTTGTTCATGGTTATGGCGGGCAGCGACATGCAAAAAATTTCACCGGAATGTGCGATGATGTGTCGCTGTCTTTAACCAAGGAGAACCAGCATGGCAGAACTGCAAGCCGGCACCCAGGCGCCGGAGTTTTCTCTCGCCGCACACGCCGGCGATCCGTTGAAGCTTTCAAGCTTCCGCGGCCGCAAGACCGTGGTCTCGTTTCTACCGTTCGCCTTTACCGGCGGCTGAAAGAACCAAGTCCTCGGGTTCCGTGAGAACTACGAAAAATTCAAAGCGCTCAATGTCGAAATTCTGCAAATCAGCGCTGACACCATTCCCAGCCTCAAGACCTGGGCAGAGCAACTGGGCGGTCTGCCGTTTCCTCTGCTGTCCGATTACTGGCCGCACGGCGCCGTCGGCCAGGCCTACGGCATCTTCAACGACGAGCGCGGTATCGATGCACGTTCGGTGTTCCTGCTCGATGCGAACGGTGTGATCCGCCATTCACATCTTTATGCGCAGGGCACGATCCCCGAAAGTGCGGATTTGCTGCCGCGCCTCGCGGCGATCTAGTGCTATCGCGCGGGCGGCACTTTGCGCCTCCCCCTTCCCCCCTTGAGGGGGAAGGCAGGGATGGGGGGATTATTGCATCACTTCTTGTAAGTGCGGTGCTTCAACACCGCCGGGTGTGGCCCGGCAGCCAGTTACTTTTCTTGTCCCGCCAAGAAAAGTAACCAAAAGAAGCGGCCCCCGGTTCGCCGGTCCTGCGGACTGCCCTGCGCTGCTCGCGCCGCGGGGCGGCTGCGCAACTCGCCCTCGCGATAAAACTGCGAGGGCTCAGACAGTGCTCGCCGACTTCCCCCCGCGTCGCTGCGCTGCTCGGCGGCTCTCAGGGGGAGAAAGACCGGGGTAGGTTGATGCTCTCAGGTCTCGAGCGACTCCAGCATCGCCTTCAACAGCGTCTCGGGTTCGTGCGCGCCCGACACCGCGAGCTTGCGGTTGAAAATGAAGAAAGGCACGCCGCTGACGCCGGATTTGCGGAGTTCGGTGTCTTTCTGGATTACGAGGTCGCGGTCTTCACCCGAGGCGAGCCAGGTTTCGAGCGCCGCACGTTCGAGTCCGCCGCGTGCGCCGATGTCAGCGAGCGTTTTCAGGTCGGTGAGGTTGGCGCCTTCGATGAAGTAGCCGGCGAAGATGCTCTCGGCCACTGCGTCTTCAAGCCCGTGGTTGGTGGCGTAGTGCATCAGCCGGTGCGCCTGCACGGTATTCGGTTGCACCTTGATATTGTCGAACGCGAAATCGATGCCGACCGATTTGCCGACCTGTGCGACGTGGTCGTACTTGCGGCCGCCGCCAGGGCCGAACTTGCGTTCGATGTATTCCTGGCGCGAGATGCCGGTTTCCGGCAGATCGGGATTCAGCTGAAACGGCAGCCAGCGCACGGCCGGCTTTTCTCCATCGGTGGCGCGTTCCTCGTACATCCGCAGGGCGGTTTCGAGGCGGCGCTTGCCGATGAAACACCAGGGTCAGACGACGTCGGAGACGATTTCGATCAGAAGTTTTGGTTGCTCGCTCATGACATTTCCATTGTGTGGTTCGGTGCCGCGAGTCTATCCCGCGCCGGCGCGCTTGAACAGCAGGCGCGGCCTCGCTTATATTCGGGGACGCCGCGCAATTTCGTCGCGGCGGTCAACAGATTCGGGCGGGTATGAACATCACAACTTCGTCATTGCAACCGGCGCACGCCGTCAGCGGTTTCGTCACCGCCGACGGCCTCAAGCTGCATTACCTCGATTACGGCACGGCCGGGCGCACGCCGATGTTGTGCGTGCACGGTGGTGCAGCGCATGCGCACTGGTTCGATTACGTCGCCGCCGGCTTTGCCACCGAGCATCATGTGCGCGCGCTCGACCAGCGCGGCCATGGCGACAGCGCGTGGTCGGAGCCGCCCGTGTATACGACGCAGCGCCTGGCCGGCGATCTGCACGAGGTGACCGAGCAGCTCGATTTGCGCGACTTCGTGCTCGTCGCGCATTCGATGGGCGGTATGGTGTCGCTCAATTACGCGGCGATGTTTCCGGGGCGGCTGGCGCGTCTCATCATCGTCGATTCGACGCTGCGTTTGAGCGAGGACCGGGCTTCAATGATGCGCGAACGCGGTGCGCGGCAGAGCAGTTATGAAACACTCGACGATCTGGCGGCGCGTTACAAACTGATGCCGGCCGGTTCGTCGGCGCCGCCCGACATCGTCAAACACATCGCGCGCAACGCCGGCCGCCAATCGGCGGATGGCCGCTGGCGCCACAAATTTGATCGCAACGTCTATTCGCAGCGCGGCAGCGTCGATGGCATCCCCTGTTTTGCCAAAATCAAGGTGCCCACTTTATTAGTGAAGGGGGCGACCAGCGCGCGCATCACAGCGGAGATCTATGCCGAGGTGAAGACCGTGGCGCCGCAGGTGGAACTCGCCGAAGTTGCCGGCAGCGACCATCACGTCACGCTGGATAATCCGGCGGCGTTTACCGATGCGGTGAATGCGTTTTTGCAACGTCACCAATAAGGCTTTCTTTACTGCTGCTGCGGCTGAATCCCCGCGTCCTTGATCACGCGCGCCCATTTGTCGTGCTCGGCGCGCACGAATTTTGCGAATTCCGCGGGCGACGCGCTGGTGGTGGCGTCGAGTTCGACCTGCGCGAGTTTCGATTTCACCTCGGGTGACTTCATCATCCTGGCGAATTCCTCGTGCAGGCGCGCGACGATCTCGGGTTTGATGCCGGCCGGCGCGAAGACGCCGTACCAGGTGGTGACGACGAGTTCGGGCATGCCCGCTTCGGCGGTGGTCGGCACTTTCGGCAGCGTTGCCACGCGTTCGGTGGCCATCACCGCCAGTGCACGGATGCGGCCGGCGTTGACGAGAGGAATGGTCGCCGGCACGGTGGAGGTCACCATGTCGACTTCGCCGGAGAGCATGGCGTTCATCGCGATTGCCGCGCCCTTGTAGGGCACGTGCACGATGTTGATCTTCGACAGCGTCTTGAACATTTCGCTGCCGAGCTGGCTGCCCGAGCCGAGTCCGCCCGAGCCGAAATTGAGGGCGCCGGGATTGGTCTTCGCCAGGCTGATCAGTTCTTTCAGCGATTTGGCCGGCACTGAAGGATGCACCACCATCACGTTGGGCACCGTCGCCAGCAGTGTGATCGGTGTGAAATCGCGGAAGGTGTCGTAGCCGAGTTTCGAATACAGGCTCGGGCTGATGGCGATGGTCGGGCTGGTCAACAGCAGCGTGTAGCCGTCGTTGGGCGCCTTGGCGACAATTTCAGAGGCGACATTGCCGCCGGCACCGGGTTTGAAGTCGGGCGTGATCGACTGGCCAAGCGGGTCGCGCAGCCTGTCGGCGACCATCAGCGCGATCACGTACGGCGCGCCGGTCGGGAAGGCCACCACCATACGAATGCTTTTTTCCGGATACTTTTGCGCCGATACCGGCGTCGCGACGGCGGCACAGGCAATCAATGCGAGGTACAGCGAAATGTTTTTCATGGAGTTTCTCCTTGCCGCGATTTTAACCGCATCGACGGTCGCACCGGCATTGCAGTGCAAATTTTCACCACGCCTAATCGCAGTAGAATCCCGCAGTCGAAAAATAAAAATGCACGGGGAATCCGCGTTGAAATTGTTTGCTATTCCGCTCGTCGCTGTTGCGCCACTGCAGACGGTGGCGCAGGCGATCCCGCTGCGGCAGGCCGGCCTTGCCCGCTAATTAAAAATTGAAACGCACGAAGGAGAATGCCGCATGACGATACGCTGGGCAACCATGGCAGTGGAGGGGCGCAGCACGCGCGCCTATGTCGGCCTGCCGCCGGGCGCGGGCGCGCGGCCGGCGATCGTCGTCGCGCACCACATCGACGGCGTCAACGAATGGGTGCAGGACGTGGTGCACCGGCTGTACCGCGCAGGTTATATCGTCTGCGCGCCGGACCTGTTTTACCGACAGCCGGCCGACGTCGGCGACCGCAGCCGTTCGAGTTTGTTACGCGACACGGAACTCATCACCGATCTCAATGCGGCGGTCGCGCATGTGAAGACGCTGGGCGCCTCGGATGCGATCGGCATCGCCGGTTTTTGCATGGGCGGGCGCGTCAGTTACCTCGGCGCCTGCACGGTGCCGGCGTTCAAGGCGGCAGCGGTGTTCTACGGCGGCCGCGTCTTAAAGCCGCTTGGCGACGGCCCGAGCCCGCTCGAGCGTTCGGCCGGCATTCAATGCCCGGTGCTTGGTCTGTTTGGCGTCGAGGATGAAAATCCGTCGCCGGCCGACGTCGCGAAAATCGATGCCGAACTGACGCGGCTCGGCAAGTGGCACGAGTTCCATCTGTATCAGGACACCGGCCACGGCTTTCTGAATTTCATGCGCGCCGAGCGTTATCGCCCGCGTGCCGCGCACGGCGCGTGGAACGAGATGCTGGCGTTTTTTGCGGAGAAACTGGAACGTTGATCCGTGGCCGGTGCTGCTGCCGGCCGTGATGTATTAAGGGGAGAGTCATGGAATTCGGTTTGAACAAAGAACAACGCGAATGGCAGATGAAGGCGCGCCAATTCGCCGAAGAACAGATCCGCCCGATTTCGCTGGCGCGCGACCAGATCGCCGACGCGGCATCGACCTGGGACTGGAACATCATCAAAAAAGGTTCGCAGCTCGGTTTTCGCACGCTCGGTGTGCCAAAGGCCTGGGGCGGCCCCGGTGCCGATCTGGTGACGCAGTGCGTGGTGATGGCGGAACTGGCGCGCGGCGACAGCGCGATTTCGAAAGCCTTCAGCCAGAACTGGAA
>JANXSE010000360.1 GCA_025356695.1 Betaproteobacteria bacterium | reverse complement strand
CCTACGATTCCTGTCTGAAAGGCCTCGGCAAACTCGAAGCCAATCAAGCGAAACTCGCCGCTGACCTCAACGCCAACTGGGAAGTGCTCGCCGAACCGATCCAGACCGTCATGCGCCGTTACGCCGTCAAAGGCGCCTACGAGCAGTTGAAGGAACTCACGCGCGGCAAGGCCGGCATCAACCGCGCATCGCTCGCCGTCTTCATCCGCGAGCTGAAGATTCCGGACGCAGAAAAGAAGCGACTGCTCAAAATGACCCCGGCGACGTATATCGGCAAGGCCGCGGCGCTCGCGCGCAAGATCTAAACCGCGACACGGCACACGGCCGTTCTCCTTCCCCTTCAAGGGGAGGGAACTTACCATGTGGCGACCAATATCAGCCGCGCCAAATTCGCTTGGTGTTTGTTGCTTTTGGGCAGATAATTTTTACGGAAGATATATTGGGACTGCCGCCATGAGCACAGAACATCTACTGCTTACATTCGGCGCCGTGATCGGATTAGCGTTCATGGCTTATGTCCTGCTACGCGTAATCCGCAGCAAATCCTTCAGCAATTCGCAGAAACTAATTCAGTCCGCACTAATTGTGTTCATACCAATTTTTGGCGCGATGTTCGTTTATGCCGTTCTTCGAACGGATGCAGAAGAACCGGGAAAAGTTGATCGCGACTTTGTCGCGCAAGACAGATCCAATGGGTTCTGACAAACAAAACAGGTATATCGAGCATGGCCCGTTTAATTTAAATAACATGTTCGATCATGACAATTATTGAAGGACAAATAGAGCCTCTAAAAAGACTGAAGGGAATCTTGAGCAAGAACGGTGTAACAAGATTCAATTCTGTCGGCGAGCTAAATAATTTTATTAAAAACTATGAATCTGAAAAAAATAAAATACCTAGCCGAATAGAAAGCGAGGTGGATGCAGATATACAACGCATGCAGTCCGATCTTTTTACCCACCAACAGATCTATGATGATTTAAAAGCTGATGTCTTAAACGGATTGAAGTTAAAGCTACAAACGCTAGAAGCCGAGATAAAACAGGCTAAAGATAAAAGTAATAAGAATTTCTTCAATAAAATATTCTACTTTCCAAAAATCATAAACCTCTCCTGCAAGAGATCTAACTTAGGAAAAAATCTAGAGGGCATTCTTAAAAAGAAAACAAGTATTGCGGAAGCTGAAGTGATTAGAATAAATAATGAATTAGAAGATTGCCTAAAGAATAAGAAAAACATTATTTCGGAACGTTGCAAGCAGTCCTATGAAGAACTGACCGCCACAAAAGACTTTGTTGAAGGGCTATATACATTAATTGCTGGGGCAATCGGGGAAAATTCGGTTGTAAATTCACTTCGACAACTTTCAGACGATTATTATTTGTTCAATGATTTTTCTGCAAATTTTAATCCCCCGATATATAACAAAAAAGAAAATGACAGAATATTTAGCATTCAAATAGACCATTTATTAGTTTGCCCATCCGGGGTATTTCTTCTTGAAACCAAAAATTGGAGTGAACGATCGATAAAAAATCTAGACCTGAGGTCGCCAGTCGAGCAAATTTTAAGAACCAACTATGCATTATTTGTATTGTTAAACAGCGATTCAAAATTTAACGATGTCCGGCTTGAGCGTCACCACTGGGGCGGAAAAAAAATCCCAATTAGAAATATTATCGTTATGACCAATGCAAAACCTAAAGAAGAATTCAAGCATGTAAAGGTTTTATCTCTAAACGAGCTGAACGGATACATAAAATATTTTGATAAAATATTCAGTGACAAGGAAGTTAAGAACATATTCGAATTTTTAGGAAATGAAAGGAATAGAAACTCCTAACAATTCACCGCACCAGCCCGCGTAGGGCGCAATAAGCGCAGCGCATTGCGCCGATTGACGCGGACTGCAATACTGCCACATGCATTCCCTTGAACACAAAATTCCACCACCCTTGGTAGCAGCCGCAATTGCATTGGCCATGTGGCCACTATCTTCGCTGCCGCCCAAAGTCGCTGCCACCGAAAACGTACGCCTCGCCCTGGCCATCACCGTCGCCCTCATCGGCATCGCCTTCGCGCTCGCCGGCGTGATTGTATTCAGGCGCGCCAAAACCACCGTTAATCCACTGCATCCCGAACAAACGACCGCACTCGTCACCGCCGGCGTCTACCGCGTCAGCCGCAATCCGATGTATGCGGGCATGCTGCTGTGCCTGCTAGCGTGGGCGATTTATCTGGCCTCGCCGCTCTCGCTGGCCGGCCCTGTGGCGTTCATCGCGTTCATGAACCGTTTCCAGATCGGGCCTGAAGAAAAAATGCTGGCTGCCAAATTCGGCGAGACGTTCGAACGCTACCAGGCCTCCACGCGCAGATGGCTGTAAGCGTGTTTGATCCGGCCGGATCATTTTCGGGATAATGCCAGTCAGACCGCATTGAAAGCGAGCCGCCCATGACCATCACGCGCATCAACCAGTTCGAAGCGAAATCCGGCCTCGAAGAAAAACTCCACGCTTTTCTGCAATCCGTCATCTCGGTGATTCTGAATTGTCCGGGCAACATCTCCTGCAAGCTGCTGCGCAGCACCGAGAACCCGGCCTGCCTCGCCATCATCGAGGAATGGGACGGCATCGAATCGCACCAGAAGGCAGCGCAGGCGATTCCAAAAGAAAAACTCGCCGAAGCCGGCGCGCTATTTGCGAAACCGCCGTCGGGCATGTACTACCGCGCCTGAGGCTGCGCTGCCGGGATATTGCGCTTACTTGCCGCCGCTCAAGACATAGGCCCACAGCGCCGCAATTTCCTCCGGCGAGAGCAGACCGCCGAATGGCGCCATGCTGCTTTTGCCGCGCGTCACCGCGTTGACAAAACGTTCCTGCGCATCAGGCGGAAACTTCAGCAGATCGTAGGCGCCTTCGGGATCGCGCATACGCACGCCGTGGCAGGCGGCGCAGTGGCGCGCGTAGAGATCGGCGCCGCGTTTCGCTTCGTCCTGCGCTGCTGCCACGCTTGCGATCAACGCCAGCACAGCGGCCGCAACGATTCTGACCATATCATTCTCCTGTTCGCGTGAATTTTTCGGCTGCCCAAACAAAACCGCCGGCTTGCGCCGGCGGTCCATGTAATGCCACTGACCGTCGTTACGGCATCAGCGCGAAGGTCCACACCGAACCGCCGACCTGCACCTTGCCCGCCGTTTCGCGGCGCCCGGAAGTGCCGCCGCCCAAGCCCGAAAGCACCGTAATGTACTGGCGCCCTTTGTGCGTGAAGGTGATCGGCTGCGAAGTGATGCCCGAACTCGTCTGGAACTGCCACAACACCTTGCCGGTTGTTTCATCGAGCGCCATGAATTCGCCGGTGAGTTTGCCGCTGAAGACCAGGCCGCCCGCGGTGACGAGCGAACCCGACCACATCGGCAATTCGGTCTGCGCGATTTTCCACTGCGGTTTCGCCGTCAGCGGATCGAGCGCGGCGTAATAGCCCCACGGTGCGGTCTTGTCGCGCGGCGCAGTGGCGTTTTCAACGCCCATGTAACGCTCACCGACTTTGTAGGCGGGCATGTCCTTGTTCAACTGATAGACCGAGGCCTCTTCCATCATCGGGAAGTAAAGCTTCTGCGTTTTCGGATTGAAGGCCATCGGGAACCAGTTTTTGCCGCCGGTCCAGCGCGGCTGGACTTCAACCTTCTCGCCGGCACGCAAACGCTTGGCAAGATCGGTTTCTTCGATGCGGCCGACTGCCGGATCGATGTGCGGCTGCGCCCAGTTCACTTTCACATAGGCATTGCCGGCGATCAGCTTGCCGTTGGTGCGATCGAGCACGTAGAGAAAACCGTTGCGATCGGCGTGCATCAGCGCCTTGCGCTTGACGCCGCCGACCGTGACGTCGCCGAGCAGGTTTTCGTTGGTGCCGTCGAAGTCGTAGGTTTCGGCCGGCGTCCATTGATAGTGCCAGACGATCTCGCCGGTCTTCGGCCGGATGGCGACCACCGACGCCACCCACAGATTGTCGCCGGGCCGCCAC
Organism: Betaproteobacteria bacterium; assembly: GCA_025356695.1. Next base: position 8,334 of record JANXSE010000360.1, on the reverse strand, counting down.
TTCGCCGCCCACGGCCCGCCGTTGCTGGTGCCCCAGTAGATGAGATCGAGCTCGGGATCGTAGGAGCCCGTGATCCACGGTGCGCCGCCGCCGCGTTTGTACGAATCGTCGTTCGGCCAGGTCTCGCTGCCCTTCTCGCCCGGGTCCGGCGTCATGAAACGCCGCCAGAGCTGCTTGCCGGTTTCCGGATCGTAGCCGGCGACGAAACCGCGCACGCCGTATTCTCCGCCCGTCATGCCGGTCATCAGCACGCCGTTGGCCACCGTCGGCGCGCCCGTGATCGAGTAGCCTTCCTTCCATTCGGCGACCTTGGTGCGCCAGAGTTCCTTGCCGGTTTTTGCGTCGAGCGCCTTGATGTAGGTATCCAGCGAGGTCACGAACACCTTGCCGTTATAGAGCGCGACGCCGCGATTGGAGAGACCGCAGCAGACAATGCGCGCGGCGCCCGGGTCCCAGTCGATGGGCGTGGCCCAGATCTGCCGTCCGGTGGTGATGTCGATGGCCACCGTCTGCTTGACGTTGCCGGTGTACATCACGCCGTTGTAAACGAGCGGCATGCCCTGCTCGCCGAGATCGTTGTTGAGCGACATCGACCACACCGGCACCAGGCGCTTCACCGTGTTCTTGTTGATCTGCTTCAACGGACTGAAACGCTGCTGGTGGTAACCCATGCCGTAGGTCAGCACGTTGTCGGTGGTGCCGCCGTTGCTGTCGGCACGCAGCTCCTGATCGGTTTGCGAAAACGCAAAATTGATACAGCAGGCGACAAGTGCCGCGCCCAATGCGAATCTCTTCATGACTGGTTTCCTCCTGATGTACTGCGTGAACAGACGGTTGTTTTTCTTGTTTTGCTATTAAACACCAGTGCCCGCCGGCTTGTCACGCGCGCCGGAATCTCTGCCGTATGAATGCGGTAATGCCGGGCAGTATGGAGATGAAAATGATGCCGAGTATGAACAGCGTCAGGTTCTTCTTCACGAACGGTATGTTGCCGAAGTAGAAGCCGCAGTAGACGAAGAAGCCGATCCAGAAAATGCAGCCGGCGAAAGCGTAGAACAGAAACTTCGAATACAGCATGCGGCCGATGCCCGCGACGAAGGGCGCGAAAGTGCGGATGATCGGCAGGAAGCGCGCAAAGATGATCATCTTCGGGCCGTGCTTCTCGTAGAACAGCCGCGTGCGTTCGAGGTGCGCCGGATTGAGCAGGCGAGAATTTTCGCGTTTGAAGACGCGCGGCCCGAGGTAACGGCCGATCCAGTAATTGGTGTTGTCGCCGCTGAATGACGCCAGCGCCAGCAATGCAAACAGGCTGTGTACGTCCATGCTGCCGGTGGCGGCGATAGTGCCGGCGACGAACAGCAGCGAATCGCCGGGCAGGAAGGGCGCGATCACCAGCCCTGTTTCGCAGAAGATAATGGCGAACAGAATCAGATAAACCCAGACGCCGTAGTTCTCGACCAGCCACTTCAGGTGCTGGTCGAGATGCAGGACGATGTCGATGAACTGCGCGAGGAGTTCCAAGCGCGGGCCCGCTCTACAGCGAAACGCCGATGCTTTCGGCCTTCTTCTCGGGCTTGACCAGGTCTTCGCGCGAAACGCGCAGCCACATGACGATCGGGCTCGCCACCAGCACCGAGGAATAAATACCGAAGCAGATGCCGATGGTCAGCGCGAGCGCGAAGTAATGCAGCGTCTCGCCGCCGAAGAACAGCATCGAGGTCACCATCAGCTGGGTGCAACCGTGGGTGATGATGGTGCGCGACATGGTACGCGTGATCGCGTTGTCGATCACCGTGGTGACGCTGGCCTTCCTCATCTTGCGGAAGTTCTCGCGGATCCGGTCGAACACCACGACCGACTCGTTGACCGAGTAGCCGAGAATGGCGAGCACCGCGGCCAGCACTGTCAGCGAGAATTCCCACTGGAACAGCGAGAAGCAGCCGAGGATGATGACGACGTCGTGCAGGTTGGCGATGATCGCGGCGAGGCCGAACTTCCACTCGAAGCGCATCGCCAGATAGGCGACGATGCCGAGCGACACGAACAAGAGCGCCAGCGCGCCGGACTCCACCAGTTCGCCGCCAACTTGCGGGCCGACGAACTCGACGCGGCGCATTTCAACGTCCGGCGTGTCCTTGCGCAATTCGCTTATGACCTTCTCCGACAGCTGCGCGCTCGAAACACCGGGCTTGATCGGCAGGCGGATCAGTACGTCGAGCGAGGTGCCGAAAGTCTGCACCGCAGCGTCGGCGAAACCGACCTTGCCCATCTTCTCGCGGATGCCGTTGACGTCGGGCGCCTGCTGGTAATGTACTTCCATCACGGTGCCGCCGGTGAAGTCGACGCCGAAATTCAGCCCCTTGGTGAGCAGTGCGCCGACGGCGACCAGGAAGGTGATCAACGAGATCACATTGAAGATCAGCGCGTAGCGCATGAACGGGATGTCGCGTTTTATTCTGAAAAATTCCATGGCGATTTATCCGAAGTTGGGCGGCAGGGCCGGCTTACTTCGCTTCCTTTTCAATTTTTTCCGCGCCTTCGCGCCAGACCTGGCCGATCGACACCGTTTGCAGACGGTGACGGCTGCCGTAAAGCAGGTTGACCATGCAGCGCGACACCACCACTGCGCTGAAAATCGAAGTGCCGATGCCGAGGCAGAGCACCACGGCGAAGCCCTTGACCGGGCCGGAGCCGAGCAGGAACAGCATCATGCCGGCGATCAGCGTCGTGACGTTCGAATCGAGAATGGTGCCCCAGGCGCGGTCGTAACCAGCGAAGATCGCCGCCTGCGGCGTGTTGCCGTTGCGCAGCTCCTCGCGGATGCGCTCGGCGACCAGCACGTTGGCGTCGATCGCCATGCCGACCGTCAGCGCGATACCGGCCATGCCGGGCAGCGTGAGTGTGGCCTGCAGCATTGAGAGCAGCGCGACGAGGAACAACACGTTGATCGCGAGGGCCACGATCGAGATCACACCGAACATCAGGTAGTAGGCCATCATGAACACGGTGATGGCGGCGAAACCGATCCACGTCGAGTGGAAACCAATCTTGATGTTCTCGGCGCCGAGACTGGGGCCGACGGTACGTTCTTCGATAATGTCCATTGGTGCGGCCAGTGCGCCGGCGCGCAGCAGCAGTGCGAGGTCGTTGGCTTCGCGCGGCGTCTTGCTGCCAGTGATCTGGAAGCTGCCGCCCAGCACGTCCTGGATCACCGGTGCGGTGATGACTTCGGGCTTGCCCTTTTCGATCAGCAGCACCGCCATGCGGCGCTTCACCGCGTCGCGCGTGGTGTCGCGCATCATGCGCGCACCCTGGCCGTCGAGCTCGATTGCCACCACCGGCTGCGAACTGCGCTGGTCGAAGGTCGGCGAGGCCTTGGTCAGGCGTTCGCCGGTGACGATGACCTGTTTCGACAACAGCAGCGGTTCTGCCTGCGTGCCGCGGCGCTCGTACAACAGTTCGGTGCCGAAGGGCACGTTGCCCTTGATCGCGGCGTCGATCTTGGCCGGATCGTAGTCGCGCGCGGCGGGGTCGCCGGCATGCGCTTCGACGAGGCGCATTTCGAGGCTGGCGGTGCGGCCGAGAATGTCCTTGGCGCGCGCGGTGTCCTGCACGCCGGGCAACTGCACGACGATGCGGTCCGCGCCCTGCTGCTGGATAATCGGCTCGGCGACGCCGAGTTCGTTGACGCGGTTGCGCAGTGTGGTGATGTTTTGTTCGAGCGCCGCCTTCTGCGTGTCGATCAGCGACTGCTGCGTGAGACTGGCGGTGAGGCGGAACTCGCCGGCATTCTCGCTCGCCTTCAGGGCCAGATCGGGGGTGACTTTTTCCAGTTCGCTTTGCGCCTTTTCGCGCGTCGCGGCTTCGCGGAAACGCAGCACGATGTTGTCGCCGTCGCGCGCGACACCGGTGTAGGCGATCTTCTTGTCGCGCAGCGTGTTGCGGATGAAACCAAGCTGGCCTTCGAGGCGCTTGTCTTTCGCCGCCTTCATGTCGACCTGCAGCAGGAAGTGGATACCGCCGCGCAGATCGAGGCCCAGATACATCGGCAGGGCGTTGATCGCCGTGAACCACGACGGCGAATCGGAAATCAGGTTGAGCGCGAGGATGAACGACGGGTTGTCGGCGATCGGGTTGAGCGCGCGGTCGAGAACGTCCTTGCCCTTCAACTGCGTGTCGGTGTCGCGAAAGCGCACCTTGATGCTGTTCGGATCAGTGAAGATGCCGTCGTAGGAAACCGCGGCGGCCTTCAGCGATTGCTCGACCGCCTGCATGACCGAGGTATCGATCTTGGCGGTGGTTTTGAGCGGTGAGACCTGCACCGCCGGCACTTCACCGAAAAAATTCGGCAGCGTGTAGGTGATGCTGATCGCCATCAAAAACGCGACGAACAGGTATTTCCAGAGCGGGTAGCGGTTCATGTGGGCAAGGCCTGGCGGGCGCAGACGGCGTTTTGCAACGCCCCGCCCGCCGCGCCTGACTCCTTAATCGATCGTTTTCAGCGTGCCCTTCGGCAACACCAGTTGAACGGACGGACGCTGCACGCGGATTTCAACGCCTTCGGCGATCCGCATGGTGACGTAGTTGTCGTTGATCTTGGTGACGGAGCCGACCACACCGCCGGCGGCAACCACTTCATCGCCCTTCTGCAGCGCATCGATCATCGCCTTGTGTTCCTTGGCGCGCTTCATCTGCGGCCGGATCATCAGGAAGTACAACACGATGAACATCAGAATGATCGGCAACATCGACCACAAATCGCTTCCGGGCGGCCCGCCCGCCTGGGCCCACGCTTCTTTGATGAACACTTTTTATCTCCTCGTGCGACGGACCGCGCATGGTGCGCGCCCCTGTCGGAAAGGCGCGTATTCTAGCACGCGTCAGGGGTGCGCAGGCTGTGGAATTCTTTAATGAAATCAGCGAGCCGGCGGGCCTCGATGGCGGCGCGCAGGCCCTGCATCAGCTCCTGATAATAGTGCAGGTTGTGCCAGGTGTTGAGGCGGGCGCCGAGGATCTCGTTGACCTTCTGCAGGTGGTAGAGATAGGCGCGGGTGAAATTGCGGCAGGTGTAGCAGCCGCAATCCGCGTCGAGCGGCCGCAGGTCATCGCGGTACTGCGCGTTGCGGATCTTGATCGAGCCGCGGCGCGTGAAGAGCCAGCCGTTGCGCGCGTTGCGCGTCGGCATTACGCAATCGAACATGTCGATGCCCGCCGCCACCGACTCGACGAGGTCTTCCGGCGTGCCCACCCCCATCAGATAACGCGGGCTGGCCGCCGGCAGTTTCGGCGCGGTGTAGGCAAGGATGCGCCGCATCTCCTCCTTCGGTTCGCCGACGGAAAGACCGCCGATGGCATAACCGTCGAAACCGATATCGACGAGGCCGGCCAGCGAACGGTCGCGCAGCGATTCGTGCATACCGCCCTGCACGATGCCGAACAGCGCGTTCGGGTTGCCGGCGTGCGCCTCTTTCGAGCGTGCCGCCCAGCGCAGACTCAGTTCCATCGACAGGCGCGCCGTTTCGAAATCGGCCGGGTACGGCGTGCATTCGTCGAACACCATGACGATGTCGCTGTTCAACACGCGCTGGATGCGCATCGATTCTTCGGGCGTGAGGAAACAGGCGTCGCCGTTGATCGGCGACCGGAACTTCACGCCCTCTTCGCTGATCTTGCGCATGTCGCCGAGGCTGAAGACCTGAAAGCCGCCGGAATCCGTGAGGATGGGGCCGTTCCAGCCCATGAAACGGTGCAGGCCGCCGTGTTTCGCAATCACTTCGAGGCCAGGCCGCAACCATAGATGGAAGGTGTTGCCGAGCACGATCTGCGCGCCGATTTCGACCAACTCCGGCGGACTCATCGCTTTCACCGCGCCGTAAGTACCCACCGGCATGAAGGCCGGCGTTTCCACCGTGCCGTGCGCGAGCGTCAGCGTGCCGCGGCGCGCCGCGCCGTCGCCGGCTTTGAGTTCGAAGGCAATCACAGTTTCAGTTTCTCCAGTGCAGCGCGCATGCCGGCGGGCATCGCCAGCGGCCGTTGCGTGGCGCGGTCGCAGCATACATGAATGAAATGGCCCTGCGCGGCAGCGCTGTCGTCGTCATTGCGAAAAATGCCGATTTCAAAACGCACACTGCTTGCGCCGAGATGGGCGACGCGCAGGCCGCAATGAATCACGTCCGGAAACGCCACTGGCGAAAAATACTGGCAGCCGGTTTCCACCACCAGACAGATTGCGCCGTCATCGAGGCTCAACACGCCCTCGCGCAGCATGTATTCGTTGACCGCGGTGTCGAAGAACGAATAGTAATGCACGTTGTTGACGTGGCGGTAGACGTCGTTGTCCATCCAGCGCGTGGTGATGGCAAGGAAGTGGCGGTACTGGTCGCGCGTTTGCGGTTGTTGTTTGGCCATGTCTTATTTTCCCGATGCAGACCTGCGCCGCTCGATCAGCATGGCGTCGCCATAGCTGAAAAAGCGATATTGATTCTCGACAGCGTGACGGTAGGCCTGTTGAATATTTTCCATGCCGGCGAAAGCCGATACCAGCATCAACAAGGTTGAACGCGGCAGATGGAAATTCGTGATCAACCGGTCGACCGCTTGAAACTCGAAACCGGGCAGGATGAACAATCGCGTCTCCGCGCTGCCGGCGCGCAGTTCGCCCCCTTGCTGCACCTGTGCAGCGGATTCGAGCGCGCGCAATGACGTAGTGCCCACGGCAATCACGCGCCTGCCGGATTTCTTCGCCGCGGCGATTGCGTCAACCGTCGCCTGTGGCAGCGAATACCATTCGCTGTGCATCGCATGTTCATCGAGGTTTTCCACACGCACCGGCTGAAACGTTCCGGCGCCGACGTGCAGCGTCAGCCACGCCAGCGTGACGCCGCGCGCCTGCAACGCTGCCAGCATCGCCTCATCGAAATGCAGGCCGGCGGTGGGTGCGGCCACCGCGCCCGGCGTTTTTGCGTAGACGGTTTGATAACGCATAGCATCGGCGGCACCGGCCTCATGCGTGATGTAGGGCGGCAGCGGCACGCTACCGGCACGTTCGATCAGCGCGAAGATGTCCGGGCAGTCGAGAAAACGCAGTTCGTAAAATTCGCCGGCGCGCCCCAGCACCTCGGCCGCGGCGCCGCCATTCAGCAACAACCGCATACCGGCGCGCGGCGACTTGCTGGCGCGCACCTGCGCCAGCACGCGCGCGCTGTCGCTGTCGAGAATGCGCTCGATCAGCACCTCGATCTGCCCGCCGCTTTGCTTGTGCCCGATCAGGCGCGCGTTAATCACACGCGTGTCGTTCATCACCAGCACGTCGCCGGCCTCGACCAATGAGGGCAGATCGCGAAAGCTGCGGTCGGCAAGCGCACCGTTGTTGCCGTCGAGATGCAAGAGGCGGCTGGCGCCGCGCTCGGCAGGCGGAAATTGTGCGATCAGCCGCGGCGGCAGTGCGTAATCAAAGTCGGAAAGTTTCACCGTGCCGATTATACCGGCGCGGTTTCGCGCCATGCGGCGCCGGACCTCGCCAACCGGGAAAATGGTAGAATCCGCGGCCGTGCCTCGGTGGTGGAATTGGTAGACGCGCCGGACTCAAAATCCGGTGCCGAAAGGCGTGTCGGTTCGAGTCCGACCCGAGGCACCACGAATATCATGTCGATGCGGGCGCCCCGCGGGGCCGTTCCGGCCATCGCGCCGGCTTGGCGGTTTCAGCCGGCCTTTTTGTTCGTGCAGGCGGCGTTCCAGAGTGTTTCAACCACCGTTCGCGGCACCACACGCCGCCAGTTGCCGCCGTCACGGTTGGTGAGCACCACACTGCCCGCGCCCATCCTCTCCGACATCCAGAAAAATTCAAGCATGCGCGCCTGATAGTCCTTGCAGTCGGTTTCCCATTGCTCCTTCACCGACTGCGCATGATCGCGCCCGACGGAACGCATGCTGCTGAAATCGCGCAGCACCCACAGCTGCGCGCGCTCGCCGTTGCGTCTGACCAATGCCGGATCGATATAGACGATGGCGGTGCCTTCTTCGACTTCGCCGACCTTGATCCACCCGGCAGTCGCAGCCGCCGCCTGCAGCAACAGCACTGTCAGCAGGATAAAACGCAAACAAATACGCAAACCGTTCTGCATGTTTCCATCCGTTGATTTGTTCGCATCAGCCTACCGCAACGGATCGCACACCAAAGCCGGAAACAGGCGGGGTTTTACCGCGCTGCGTCGCACTTTGCAGACGCTGGGCTACAATCGTCCCCAACGCCGGCCACTGACAGGCCGGCGCAAAACATAATAAATTCACCAAGGGGGCTCCGCATGATCACCCGCCGCAAATTCCTGATACAAA
>JANXSE010000352.1 GCA_025356695.1 Betaproteobacteria bacterium | reverse complement strand
AGGCGGCCTGATACTCAAGACAAGAGCGGCTCTGCAACAGGGCTGAGGATCCCGCTCGGCCCGTGCTCGCGCGACGCGGTCAAACTGCGTCGGTGTGAGGCGATTCGGGCCGATGCAAGGTTCGAATGGTTGTCGAGAGTGTGAAATTTTCACCAAACACTGTGCGATTGACCGCTCTCCGGGCCGGCGATATAGTCGCGGATAGTGAAATGGGTGGTTTAAATTTCCTATACACCACCGCCTGGTTGATCGGAAAATTCCACGGCGTGAATGCAGCCACCGGTCCGACCGGTTCTTTGACCACCAGTTGATAAACGCCTTCGGCGCGCGCCGGGATCACACGTCCGTAGGCGCGCTTGCCTTCTTCGGCGAACCAGTCGATCAGATCGGCGCCGGCCATGGCTTCCATGCGCGCTTCGACGACCGGCTTGCCCTGCTCGGCGGTCATGTATTTGGCGACCGTATCGGCACGCTCGCGGAAAATATCCGCCGCCTTGCGCATGATCTTGCAGCGTTCGAAAGCCGACACCTTGCGCCATGCCTTAAATCCTTTTTCCGCGGCTTCGAGCGCGCGGTCGAGATCGGCCTTCCCGGCATAGGCGACGGTGCCGATCTCCTGATGGTTGGCGGGGTTGACCACCGGCAGCGTGCGGCCGGCAGCGGCGGCGCACCATTTGCCATCGATGTGGAGCAGGGTGTTTGGATACATGATGAATACCTTGCTGAAGTGAATGAAAGGCGTGAGGGCGCTATTTTAGAGGGAATTGAAACTGGCGAGCCGGTTAGACGAACAACAACACGTGCCATCGCCAAGTCTGTTGCCCCCATCCTGGCCTTCCCCCGCATGCGGGGGAAGGAATGGTGTTCATTTGCTCCCTCTTGCGCATGCAATGCGCGGGGGAGGGCTGGGGTGGGGGGCGCAGTGGCACTCGCAGACAATTCGATTGCCCGCGAATGTTCGAATCAGGGCTTCTTGACGATCTTCTGTATGCGCGAAAGATCCGCTTTGACTGCCGCGCCGAATTCCTGCGGCGTACCGCCGCCCGGTTCCATGCCGGCGCTGAACAATTTTTCTTTGACGTCGGGCTGCGCGAGCAGTTCGCGCGTCGCCTGGTTCAGTGCGGCGATGATGGCCGGCGGCGTTTTCGCCGGCGCGAACATGCCGTAGATCGCATTGAGTTCATAGCCCGGCACACCGGAGGCCGCGATCGTCGGTACACCAGGGGCCAGCGGCGTGGGTTCGGCGCCGGTCACCGCCAGCGCAACCAGCCGGCCCGACTTCACGTGCTGAATGATCGAACCGACCGTGGCGAACATGACCTGCACCTGACCGGCGATCAGATCACTCATCGCCGGTGCACCACCCTTATAGCCGACGCGCACGAGTTGCACGCCGGCCATGGTGTTGAACAACTCGGCGGACAGATAGTTCGCCGCGCCGACCGGACCCGAAGCGTAATTGAGTTCGCCCGGCTTGGCCTTGGCGAGCGCGATCAACTCTTTGACCGAACGCGCCTGTACATTCGGATTCACCACCAGCAGATTCGGCGAGCGCGTTGCCAACACTACGGGCGTGAGGTCGGCCATGTAGTTGGGCAGTTTTTCGAACAGCGGTGCGGTCCAGACCGTGTTGTTGTGAATAAGCAGGGTGTAGCCGTCGGCCACTGCGGTCGAAACATTCTGCGCCGGAATTGTCGCCGCGCCGCCGCGGTTTTCAGTGAGGAAAGTCTGGCCGAAGCGTGCACCGAGTCCTTTGCCGACGATGCGCGCGGTGAAATCGACGCCGCCGCCGGGTTCGGCAGTGACGATGCGCACCGGCTTGGTTGGATAATTCTCCGCGCAGATGCCGTCCGCAGCAACGAGGGCGAGGGTGGCAGCAATAAACAATGGCTTCATAAGCAACATCTGCAATCTGATAGGAAAAGCGATGGATTAAAACCGGCCACCTTGCACACGCGAAGACGGCGCGGTATTGGTGGCGCAGGCGACTCGCCTGCGATCGTCAACAATTGCAGGCGGGTCGCCTGCACCACAACGGCGTGAAAATCAGGCGGGCGCTTTTTCGCGGTCCGGCACCGCGTAAACGTTGGCGATATCACGCAGCCCCTTGAACTCGATCGCGTTGCCGCAATCGTCACTGACGGTCATCAGCATCTGCTCGCGCGCGGTGCCGGGCTGGGTGAGAGTCGGTTTGTTGATCCAGGTCGCGCCGAATTGCTCGAGCCGCGCCGAGGTTTTCTTGAAATCGTCCAGTGTCATGACTACGCCAAAATGTTGCAGGGGCGTGGCCAGCGATCCGCCGATTTTTTTGCCCTGATTGCCGACCACTTCATCCGGCGCCAGGTGGGCGACGAGATGGTGGCCGAAAAAATTGTAGTCGACGCGACCCGGCATCTTGCGGCCTTCCGGGCATTGCAGCATTTCGCCGTAGAATTTTCTTGCGCGGTCGAGGTCGTTTACCGCAAACGAATGATGAAATAAAGTGGCGCTCATAAAAGGCCTCCTGTGACTGTAGGGGATGGCACGCGAGGGGCGATGCCGGAGGGCCATTATAACGAGCCGGTGGCTTGGTCGCAAACCGTGTTGCGATTTCGCTTATTTGCGCGCATTTAAGTTATTCTCGGCACCTCATGAATTCGACACCCAACCACGAACTGTTGCGCGAGATCGGCCGCGAGATATCTCGCGAGGACATGCTCAACCTACCGGTGCGCCGTTACGAGGGCGAAATCTGCCTGATCGAGACGCCGCAACATCTGGAGCGGGCGCTTGCCGGTATTCGTGCCGAACGGGTGATCGGGTTCGATACCGAGACGCGGCCGGCCTTCACCAAGGGCGAGAGCTATCCACCCTCGCTGGTGCAGGCCGGGCAGGTTATGAAA
>JANXSE010000295.1 GCA_025356695.1 Betaproteobacteria bacterium | reverse complement strand
CGCGCTGACGCTCGTCGTGTTCCGCGACGACACGCTGTCGCTGATCAAGTTGAAGCAGGAGCGCATGAAGCTGCCGGAAACCGGCGTAGCGATGGGCAGCCCTGATTATGTGATGGTGGCCGAGGCGTACGGTGGCAACGGCTTCGTCGTGAACAACGTGGTGGAACTCAAGAAAGCCGCGCGCGTCGCGCTAAACAGCAAGCGCTTCACGCTGATCGAGGCGCGCATCAATCCGCTCGAATACCAGACGCAGATGTAGCGGCGGTGGCGGCGAACTGCGTCGCCTTCGGTGGTAAGATGCCGGCTCCCGGAATTGCCGGGAATTGTTTGCTTCAACCGGAGGAGGTTGCAGTTGCTCACCGATAAAATCATATTCGTTGCAACACTGGTGCTGGCGGCAGTTTATTTTTACGCCACGTCGCAAATTCCCTCGCTGGAGATCGGCGACCCGCTCGGTCCCAAGGCGTTTCCGCGCCTGCTCGGCATCGGGCTGCTGATCACCGCCGGCGTGTTGTTGTTTGAAATTCTGCGCGCACGCAAGGCGCCGCCGCCACCGGTCGATCCGGCGGCCGAAAAGGAAGATCCACCGCATTGGCCCTTGCTGGGCAGCGTTGTGGTGTGGACATCGGCCTATTTTGCGGTGTTCACGACGCTGGGCTTTATCATTTCAACCAGCCTCTACCTGCTGGGCATGACGATGTGGTTTCACCGCGGCCATTGGAAGATGAACGTGCTGACCTCGGTGCTGTTTTCCGCCGGCAGTTATTACATGTTTACGCAACTGCTCGGGGTAACGCTCGCGCAGGGTGTGTTGCCGTTTTAAGAGGATCACATGGAAACACTCAACCATATCCTCAACGGCTTTTCGGTCTGCATGCAGCCGATCAACCTCTGGTACACCTTCGTCGGTGTTTTCATCGGCACCATCATCGGTGTGTTGCCCGGCATCGGACCGTCGGCCGGTATCGCGTTGTTGATTCCGGTTACTTACGGGATGAATCCGACTTCCGCGCTGATCATGATGTGCGGCATTTATTACGGCACCAAATACGGCGGATCCACAACCGCGATCCTGATCAGAACGCCTGGCGAAGCGGCCTCGGTGATGACTTCGCTCGACGGCTATGCAATGGCGCAGAAGGGCCGGGCCGGGGCGGCACTCGCGGTGTCGGCCATTGGTTCGTTCATTGCGGGCACCATCGGCGTTGTTGCATTGACCTTGTTCGCGCTGCCGCTGGCGTCGATGGCGCTGAAGTTCGGCCCCGCCGAATATTTCTGCCTGATGCTGTTCGCGATGACCGCGGTGTCGTCGCTGACCGGCAAGTCGCCGGCCAAGGGCATGTTATCGACTACCCTCGGTCTGATGATCGCGACCATCGGTATCGATCTGCAGAGCGGGCAGCCCCGCTACACCATGGGCATTCCGGAATTTCAGGATGGCGTCGGCTTCATCGTGGTCGTGGTCGGCCTGTTCGCCGTGGCGGAAGTGTTGCGCGGACTCGAACAGGTTCACAAAGGCACCGCGCCGCCGATGATCAAGATTTCCGGCAAGCTCTGGCTGACCAAGGAAGAGTGGCAGCGCTCGATCGGGCCGATCTGGCGCGGCGGTATCATCGGCTTTGTCATCGGCGTGTTGCCGGGCGCCGGCGGCACCATCGCTTCAATCATGTCGTATACGACCGAGAAGCGCCTGTCGAAACATCCGGAAGAATTCGGCAAGGGTGCGATCGAGGGCGTGGCGGGGCCGGAGTCGGCGAACAATTCCGACACCGCCGGCGCGCTGGTGCCGCTGCTGACGCTCGGTGTGCCCGGTGGCGGAGCCACTGCGGTGTTGATGGGTGCTTTCATCATGTATGGCATCCAGCCCGGTCCGCTGTTGTTCGAAAAGCGCCCCGATCTGGTGTGGGGACTGGTCGACAGTATGTACATCGGCAATGTAATGCTGCTGATCCTGAACCTGCCGCTGGTTGGCCTGTTCGTGCGCCTGCTCTATATTCCGAGCGCGATTTTGTATCCGCTGATCGTGGCGATTTCGGTGATCGGCACCTACGCCATCAACGGCAGCATGCTCGATCTCTACATGATCCTGTTCTTCGGCATCGTCGGTTATGTGTTCGACAAGGTCGATATCCCGGTCGCGCCTCTGGTGCTGTCGCTGGTGCTGGGCGGCATCATGGAGCAGTCCTTCCGCCAGGCGATGACGATCTCTGGTGCCGACCCGTCTATTTTTGTGAAGAGCGGAATTTCGGTGACCTTGATCGCGTTGTCGCTCATTTCAATTGCTCTGCCTATCATCATGCCGAAACTCAAGGCGATGAAAGCGGCTGACGACGAAGACTAGACAAGGCAGAACCCGCATGCACCGCGTCACACTCATACCGGGCGATGGCATTGGCCCGGAAGCCACCCAATCCGCGCGCGATATCGTTGATGCAAGCGGCGTTGCCATTGAGTGGGAAGTGGTCGAGGCCGGCATGCGCACCGGCAACGCGGGCGGCAATCCGCTGCCGCCGGCGGTGTTTGAATCGATCGCGCGCAACAAGATCGCCGTCAAGGGGCCGACGCAGACACCGTTCGGCGACGCTTATCCGGTGCAGGTCGGTGACCGCATTTATCCGAGTGTGGCGATTGCGCTGCGCAAAGAACTGAAGCTCTTCGTCAACGTGCGGCCGGCGCGCAACTATCCGGGCATAAAATCGCGTTTTGAAAACGTCGATATCATGATCTTTCGCGAAAACAGCGAAGACCTGTATATCGGCCGCGAGCGCATGATCGATGCCGACACCGCCGAGGCGATCAAGATCATCACGCGCGGCGCCAGCGAGCGGGTCACACGCTTTGCCTTCGACTATATGCAGCGTACCGGCCGCAAAAAACTTACCGCCGCGCACAAATCCAACGTGCTCAAGCTGACCGACGGCCTTTTCCTGAGGTCGGCGGAAAAGGTTGCGAAGGAATATCCGGCGTTTGAATTCGATGCGCGGGTGATCGACGCGCTGAGCATGGAGCTGGTGATCAAGCCGGAAACCTTCGATTGTCTGGTGCTGCCGAATCTGTACGGCGACATCATTTCTGATCTGGCCGCTGGTCTGGTCGGCGGCTTGGGCGTCGCACCCGGCGCCAACATCGGCACTGACTGTGCGATGTTTGAAGCGGTTCACGGCAGCGCACCGGACATTGCGGGCAAAGACATGGCCAATCCGATGGCGGTCATTCTGTCGGTGGTAATGATGCTGCGTTACATCGGCGAGGCCAACGCGGCCGACCGCATCGATGCCGCGCTGGCAGACGTATTACGTGAAGGCAAACAAGTCACGCGCGACCTCGGCGGCACTGCGGGCACCCGCGGCATGACGCGCGCGATCATCGACAGACTCAAGGCATAAAAGGCCTGAAAGGGCCGGGGGGAATTGGCATGAAACTGCTGCGTTACAGCCGCAAAGGGCAAAAAGCCGCACAGGCGCGTCTCGGTGTGCTGGTCGGCGATAACATGGTGGCCGATCTGCGCGCCGGTTACGCGCGTTATCTAATCGAGGAAATCGGCAATCCGAAGGGGCGCGAGCTTGCCAGCATTTTTCTGCCGCCTTATGTCGCGCAGTTTTTGCATGTCGGCGCGCCGGCCTGGGAAGCGCTGTCGGAAGCTTACGGCTGGTTGAGCGATCTGGTGAAGGCGGAACCGGACGCGGCAGGCCTGAATAGCGAAGACCTGTTCGTTCCGCTCGCCGACTGCAGACTCTATGCGCCGGTGCGCGGCAGCAAGATCATTGCGGTGGCGCGTAATTATCCCGGCTATAACAAGAATCCGGGGCGGCAGGGCGGCAAAGTGCCGACGGGTTTCATCAAGGTGCCGTCGTGCATCGTTGGGCCGGGACGGGACATTCTCAAGCCGGTGATTACCAAGCGGCTGGATTGTGAAACGGAACTTGCCATCGTCATCGGCAAGAAATGCAAACACGTGCCGGAAGAGCGCGCTTACGACGTGATCGCCGGCTACACGATTTTGAATGACGTCACCGCGCGTGATATCGCCGACATCGAACGTGACGCCGGCCATCCGCTGCTCGGCAAGACCTTCGATACCTTCGCACCGATGGGGCCGTATCTGGTGACTAAGGTTGAAATCACAGACCCGATGAATCTGCGTATTCAGACGCGCGTCAATGGCGAACTGCGGCAGGACGGCAGCACACGCGACATGATCCACTCGATTCCGAAACTGGTCTCCTACATGTCGCAGATGACGCTGATGCCCGGCGACGTCATTGCCACCGGCTCGCCCGGTGGCGGCGGATTGGCGAACCCTGACTGGTACCTCAACGCCGGCGACGTCATCGAATGCGAGATCGAGAAGATCGGCACGCTGGTCAACGCCGTGGTCAACGAGCCGCGCAGCGGTGGCCACCGATAATGCCGGGGCAAGCAATGCCGCGGACCATGTTCGAAAAAATATGGGACCGCCACGTAGTCGCGACGGAAGAGGGTGAATCACTGCTTTATATCGACCGCGCGCTGATTCACGAAGGCTCGTCGCACGCCTTCGACACGATTCGCGAACAGAAGCGCGCCTTGTTCCGGCCGCAGCAGGTATTCGCCTTCAATGATCATTACGTGCCGACCACCGGACGCAGCAAGGGTGTGAACGGCATTGCCGTGCCGGAAATCCGCAACATGGTGTTGCAGCTCGAAGCGAACGCCAAAGAACACCGGATCACGCACTTCGGCATCGATCATCCGCAGCAGGGCATCCTGCATATCGTGCCGCCGGAGCAGGGCATCACGCAGCCTGGCCTCGTCATGGTCGGCGCCGATTCGCATACGTCCACGCACGGCGCCTTCGGTACGCTGGCCTTCGGTGTCGGTGCCTCCGAAATCATGCACGTCATGGCAACGCAAACACTGTGGCAACGCACGCCGAAAACGCAGCGCATTCAGATTGAAGGCGCACTGGGCTTCGGTGTTTCGGCCAAGGATCTGATCCTCGCCATCATTGCCAAAATCGGCGTCAGCGGTGGCGTCGGTTACGTGCTT
This sequence comes from Betaproteobacteria bacterium, assembly GCA_025356695.1. Next base: position 3,554 of record JANXSE010000295.1, on the reverse strand, counting down.
GAATACGCGGGTTCGACGGTTCGAGCGATGAGCATGGAAGCGCGCATGACGGTATGCAACATGACGATCGAAGCCGGCGGCCGTGCCGGCATGATGGCGCCCGACGAAACGACCTTTGCCTACATGGCGGGCCGTCCGTATGCGCCAAAGGGTGCGGCGCTCGATGAAGCGCTGGCCTTCTGGAAAACGCTGCCCTCGGATGCCGGTGCGACGTTCGACAAGACCGTCGAACTCGATGCCAGGGTGATTGCGCCGATGGTGACCTGGGGCACCAATCCAGAGCAGGCGCTGCCAATCAATGGCGTTGTTCCGGATCCGCGTAATGCCAGGGACGAAGTGCAGCGCGCTGAAATCACCTCGGCCATCGACTACATGGCGCTGGCGCCGGGCATGGCCTTGTCCGACATCAAAATCGACCGCGTCTTTATCGGCTCTTGCACCAATGCGCGCATTGAAGACCTGCGCGCCGCGGCTGCGGTGGCGAAGCTCGGCAAGGCACAGGTGCCGGCGTGGGTGGTGCCGGGCTCGCGCAGCATCCAGCATCAGGCGGAAAAAGAAGGCCTGGACAAGATTTTCACGGCTGCAGGTTTCGAGTGGCGCGAGCCGGGCTGCTCGCTGTGCACGGCCCTCAACGGCGATCAGTTGCAGCCGGGCGAACGCTGCGCCTCAACGTCTAACCGCAATTTCAAGGGCCGCCAGGGTACTGGCGGACGCACGCATCTGATGAGTCCGGCGATGGCGGCGGCAGCGGCTCTCAAGGGGCGTTTTACCGACGTGCGCGAACTCGCAGCGAAAGCATAGTATGAAGCCATTCACCACGCTGACGGCGATCGCGGCACCGTTCGACCAGCCGAACATCGATACCAATCAGCTGTGCCCGACGCGTTTCAACAAGGTGCCGCGCGGTCCGAAGTATGCGCAGGTTCTGTTTCACGACCTGCGCTTCAACGCAGACGGCAGCGAAAAGGAATTCATTCTTAACGCCGAGCCTTACAACCATGCGGGCATCATCGTTGCTGACCGCAATTTTGGCTGCGGCTCATCGCGCGAAAGCGCCGTCTATTCGCTCTATGAGTTCGGTATCCGCTGTGTCATCGCACCGAGCTTCGGCGATATTTTTGCCAACAACTGCGGCAAGAACGGCCTGCTGCCGGTGGTGTTGCCTGCTGCTGCGGCCGATGAAATCCGCCGGCAGCTGAGGGATAGTGTCGGCGCGACGATTGCGGTCGATCTCGCGGCACAGACGGTCACGGATGTCGCCGGTACGGTACATCACTTCGAGATTCATCCGGTGCGCAAGAAATGCCTGCTCGAAGGCCTGGATGATGTCGACCGCACGCGCCAGTATCAAACTGCCATCGAAGCGTTTGAAGCGGCGTACAAACGCGAGCGCAGCTGGTTGTACTAATTATTCAAGCTTGATGCCGGTCTCGCGCACAAGCTTGCTCCACTTTGCCAGATCCTCGCGAATAAATTTCGCAAATTCCTCGGGGCTGCTCTCCAGCGTTTCCGCGCCAAAGCGCGCGAAGCTGTCGCGCGTTGACTTGGCGCGCAACACCTTGATCAGCGCGGTGTGTACTTTCATTACAACTTCCGCCGGCGTTGCCGCGGGCAGCGCAATGCCGGTGACCGTGCTGGCGTCGAAGCCGGGTACGCCGGATTCGTTGGCGCTCGGCACTTCCGGCAGATGCGGCGAACGCTTCAGCGTCGTTACCGCGATTGCGCGCAATTTTCCGGATTGCAGATAACCGATCGACGACGACAGCTGGTCGAAGAACACATCGACCTGTCCGCCCATCAGATCGACCAGTGCCGCGCCGCTGCCTTTGTAGGGCACGTGTATGAGCCGCGTTTGTGTCTCCTTCTGAAACAGCGCGCCGGCCAGATGGTTGCTGCTGCCGCTGCCGGCCGAGGCCATGGTGATGCGATCGGGTCGTGACTTCGCGAGCGCGATGAATTCGCGCACGGTTTTGACTGGTACCGACGGATGCGTTTCGATGACGATGGGCACCACGGTGGTCATCGAAGTGGTGGCAAAATCCTTCAGCGGGTCGTAACCGAGTTTCGGATAGAGTGCAGGCGCGTTGGTCAGCGTGCCACTGGAACCCAGCAGCAGGGTGTAGCCGTCGGCCGGCGCTTTCGCTGCGATCTCCGTGCCGATGGTGCCGCCGGCGCCGCCGCGGTTTTCGACGACGATGGTCTGTCCCAGCGCTTCGCCGAGGCCCGGCGCCAGTGTGCGCGCGGTGATGTCGATATTGCCGCCGGGGACATAGGGTACGATGATGCGGATAGGTTTTTCCGGATAGGCTGCGCTCGCTGTTGCAGCGGCGACGGCAAACAACAACGCGAACGGCATTTTTTGCATGTTGATCCTCCGGGAATGTCGCGCATGGTAGAGCAGGCGGTGCGATCAGTGCAAATTCAGTAAAATCGGCATTTACCCAAATCCAAATTACGGCGCGCCATGATCCCATCAGAACGACTCTCCTATTCCGCCAGCATCGACCGCGAACCGCTGAAGCTGCCGAAAGGCATCCGCATGATCGTCTGGCCCATCGTCAACGTGGAGGTGTGGGACATCGGGCGCCCGATGCCGCGGCAGGCGCTGCCGCCGCCGACCGGCATTACGCAGCTGCCCGACGTGCCGCACTGGGCCTGGCATGAATACGGCAACCGCGTCGGCTTCTGGCGCATGAAGGCGGTGCTCGACCGCCTCAAAATCACGCCGTCGCTGTCGGTCAATGCGCGCGTCTGCGAGGATTATCCGCGGATTGCGAAAGCCTGCCTCGATGCAGGCTGGGAATTCATGGGCCACTCCTACGACCAGCGCCCGATCCATCTGGAACCAAACCAGCGCGCGACCATCCGCAAGGCGGTCAAGGTCATCAAGAACTACACCGGCAAACAGCCGGTCGGCTGGTTGGGGCCGGGCTTTACGCAGACGCTGGACACGCCGGAGCACCTTGCCGAGGCCGGCATCCGCTACATCTGCGACTGGCCGCTGGACGACGAACCGGTCGAGATCAAGACGAAGAAGGGGCCTTTACTGTCGCTGCCCTACAGCATCGAATTGAACGATATTTCGATCATGATCGTGCGCAGCCAGCCGGCGAAGGAGTTTTATACGCGCTGTATGGACCATTTCGACCGTTTGTACGCGGAAGCTAAGCATTCGGCCAAGTTCATGTCGATTGCGGTTCACCCCTATATTTCCGGGGTTCCGTACCGGATCAAGTACTTCGAACAGGTCTTCGAAACCCTGCGCAAGAAGCCCGGCGTGGCGTTCTGGACCGGTGAGCAGATCATGGAGTGGTACCTTGCCAGCCGCAAGAAGGGGCGCGGGCGGCGCTAAGTCGGCGGGTTTCGCCCGCCGCCGCCATTTAAGGTAGAATCCCACGCCATTCCGGTTAACGCTTGTCCTTGCACGGTATTTCCCGCAATAACTCGTCCACGCCGGTAGTAAAACGCGCCCCGACAATCAGGCGCGAACCTGATGCAGATCAAGCTTCCGCAGAAAAAGCAATTTACTCTTTACATCGCTCGTACCCACCTGA
>JANXSE010000225.1 GCA_025356695.1 Betaproteobacteria bacterium | reverse complement strand
TGCCCGTACTTTGCGCGAGTTGAAGGATGCGGGTGTCTGGATCGTCGGCACGGACGAACATGCCGAGGTGTCGCTCTATGGCGCGCGTCTGGAGGGGCCGCTGGCATGGGTTTTGGGCGCGGAGGGGGAGGGCATGCGCCGTCTGACCCGCGAGCACTGCGACGAACTGGTGCGGATCCCGATGGCAGGTAAGGTCGAGAGTCTCAACGTTTCGGTGGCGGCCGGGGTTTGCTTGTCCGAAACTGCACGCCAACGGCAAAAAATCACCTGATTTTTCAGAAAATCAGGCCGACTTGACCGGCTGGTTGCGGCGATTGCTGGAATTGACGTAAATTTCCAGCGTCACGGGCATTCTACATGCGCGCAGGCGAGGGGATTCAAAATGCAGAAAACGTTGTAAATTCATTAGAATATGAGTATATGTCTCTGACATTACTTGACCAGTCGGCGGACACCGCGCAATGGCGCGTACAAAAACAACACTTTGGCATGTGGTATTGCAGGCGGTTGTTGCGGCGGGCGTGTTGCCTGTCGCGATGCCATTGCTTGCTGCCGAGCCCGTAGCGGCCGCGCCGGCCCCCAAGTTTTCAATCGAACGGTTTGATGTTGAAGGCAATACGCTGCTCAAGCCGGCGGAGGTAGAAGCCGCCGTGTCGGGATTTGCCGGCAAAGATAAGGACTTCAGCGACATTCAGCGCGCGCTGGAAATTCTCGAAGGCGTTTATCGCGATCGCGGTTTTGGCGTGGTCCAGGTGTTGCTGCCCGAACAGGACATTACGCGTGGCGTGGTCAAATTCCGCGTGATCGAACCGCGCATCGGCAAAATCAGTGTCGAGGGCAACCAGTTTTACGACGAGGGCAACATCCGTCGCAGTCTGCCTGTGTTGCAGTCCGGCGTGACGCCAAACTCGATCACCATTGCGCAGAATCTCCAGTTGCTGACGGAAAATCAAAGCAAACAGACCACCTTGTTGCTGAAGGCGGGCGCGAGTGATCGTGAAGTCGATGCCGCGATCAAGATCGTTGATGAACGTCCTTACAAGTTTGTTTTTACCGCGGATAACACCGGCAGCGTCGATACGGGGCGTTTTCGCACGGGCTTCGCGGTGCAGCATTCGAATCTTTTCAATCGCGATCACGTTGGCAGCTTTCAATACGTGACCTCGCCGGAGAACCCGAACAAGGTCTCCATTTTCGGTGCCGGTTACCGCATCCCGCTGTATGCGTTGAATAGCTCGATCGACGTTTTCGGCGGCTACTCGGACGTGAGTTCGGGCACCCTGCAGGGGCTGTTCAACGTCAGCGGCAGCGGTACCATCCTCGGCGCGCGTTATAACTGGCATTTGCCGAAGATTGGCGAATACGAGCATCGCATCTCCGCAGGGCTTGATTACCGCGCGTTCAAAAACAACGTCACCCTCGTTGGTGTCGGTACCGGGCTGGTGCCCGATATCACCATTCATCCAGTGAGCGTGACCTACAACGGCCTTTGGCGGATGTCGAATTCCGAAATAGGCTTCAACGCGAGCTATTCGCGCAATCTGTTCCATGGTGGCAACGATGGCGCCGACAGTGATTTCAAGGCGTCGCGCGCGGATTCGACGGCTGACTACCGCATCTTGCGGATCGGCGTGAACTACACCCGCGTATTCGCGCAGGAATGGCAGTTCCGCGCCGTCGTAACGGGGCAATACACCGACGACGCGCTGGTTGCAGGGGAGCAGTTCGGCTACGGCGGACCCGATTCGGTGCGCGGCTTCAATATCCGTGAAATTGCCAACGACAAGGGTTATTCGGCGCAGGTTGAGGTATATACGCCGGACATTGGCACGAAATTCGAGTTGAAAGACGTGAAACTGCGCTTGCTGGCTTTCTACGACATGGGGGCTACCGGCCGCAACAGCATCCAGCCGGGCGATCTCTCGAAAGGGGCCGGTGGCGCCAGTATTGGTTTCGGTGCCAGGATGGGCTACGGCAAGCACCTGACGATGCGCCTTGATTGGGCCAATGTGATTGATTCGGCCGGCAATCAGGCCAAAAACGACCAGATGGTCAACGCCACGGTGGCGATCCAGTTCTAGGCGCCGCCCCTGCGCGTCGTTGCTATCCTCCTGACTTTTCTGTAGAATCCGCGCCTCGTTCGTGGCCCTTGGGCTGCGTTTTCCTTGCCTCACCGTCATCGCATAACGGGAGGCCCCACAAGTCCACAAGGAGATTTTGCATGCGACATTATGAAATCGTGTTCATCGTACATCCCGACCAGAGTGAACAGGTCCCTGGGATGGTCGAGCGCTACCGCTCGATGGTAACGGCCAAAGGCGGCAAGATCCATCGCCTCGAAGATTGGGGCCGTCGCCAGATGGCCTTCCCGATCCAGAAGATGCACAAAGCCCACTACGTGCTGATGAATATCGAGTGCGGCACCGACGTGCTCGAAGAACTTGAACATTCATTCAAATTCAACGACGCCGTATTGCGCCACCTGACCGTGAAAATGACGGAAGCGGCAACCGCGCCCTCGCCGATGATGAAGGAAGAAAAATCGCGTTCGCTGACCGGTGCTCCGGATGCGGCCGCGAAAGCAGCGCCTGCGGCGGCGGCAGCGCCGGCGGTGGAAGCGGCGCGCACGTAATTACATGCGCAATGAGGCCGTCATTGGCGGTCGGTTGCTCAAGCGCAGCGCACTTCGTTACACACCGGCTGGAATTCCTGTCGTCGACTTTGTGATTGCACACGGTTCTGTGCAAAGCGAAGCAGGAACGAAACGCAAGGTGCAGTGCGATGTGGATGCGGTGGCAATCGGCGAGATGGCGGTCCGGATTGAAAAAGTTAAGATAAATCAGCCGTTGCAGGTAAGCGGATTTCTGGCGCGCAACACGGTGGGAAATACGAAGTTGATGTTGCGGGCGACCAGCATTGAACCGATCAGCAACGGCGCTGACTAGAATCAGGACTCAAGGAGATTACGATGGCATTTTCAAGAGGCAAGGGCAAGGGCAAGAACGACAAGGACAAGAAACGCGGCTCGAAGAACCTGTTTCGCCGCAAGAAGTTCTGCCGTTTCACGGTCGAGAAGGTCAAACAGATCGACTACAAGGACATCGGCGTGCTGAAAGATTTCATCAACGAGAATGGCAAGATCATGCCGGCACGCATCACCGGCACGAAGGCGCATTATCAGCGCCAGCTGAGCACTGCGATTCGACGCGCGCGTTTCCTTGCGCTGCTGCCGTTCACCGACCTGCACTAAGGGGATACGAATGCAAATCATATTGATGGAAAAGCTGGCGAACCTGGGCCAGCTCGGCGATGTCGTCAAAGTCAAAGACGGTTTTGCGCGCAATTACCTGATTCCGCAGGGTAAGGCCAAGCGCGCGACGCAGGCTAATCTGGCCGACTTTGAAAAGCGCCGCGCCGAGCTTGAAAAAGCCCAGACCGAGGCATTGCAACAGGCGCAGGAACGCGCCGCAAAGCTCGAAGGCCTGATGATCCAGATCTCGCAAAAGGCGGGTGTCGACGGCAAGTTGTTCGGTTCGGTCACCAATATCGATATCGCCGAGTCACTCAAAGCGCAGGGCTTCGATGTGCCGCGTGCGGCGATTCGTATGCCGCTTGGCCCGATCAAACAAATCGGTGACCAGACGCTGAGCGTGGCGTTGCACTCCGACGTAGTGGTTTCGATCAAGGTTTCGGTGCTGGGCGAATCGGCCTAAGCGTCGTTTCCCGACCGAAATCAGGCGGTTAAAAAAGGGCTGGCGACAGCCCTTTTTTTTGGTAAATTGCAGCGTGCGGTGACGTTTTCACGTGCCGCCAGAAGGCGGCGAATTTCCTTCGCGTCTAACCCCCTGACTCTTATGATCGGCAAACCCAATGGCCCAGGCCGTTACCCCGCTCAACCGTGATCCCCAGCTTGATGCGCTGAAGTTGCCACCGCATTCGCTTGAGGCCGAGCAGTCGGTCCTGGGCGGGCTGCTGCTCGACAACGAGGCCTGGGAAAAGATCGGCGATGTGCTGAGGGACGAGGACTTCTATCGCGCCGATCACCGGCAGATCTACCGCCATATTGCCGCGCTCATTGACGACAACAAGCCGGCGGACGCGCTGACGGTCACCGAAAGCCTGGAGCGCAGTGGCAAGCTTGAAGAGGTCGGTGGCCGCGCTTACATCGGCTCTCTGGCAATAAATACGCCGAGCGCGGCCAATATCCGCCGCTATGCCGAAATCGTGCGTGAGCGTTCCATCATGCGGCGTCTCGCGGGTGTATCGACCGCCATTACCGAGTCGGTCTATTCGCCGCTCGGCCGTTCGGCCAAG
>JANXSE010000212.1 GCA_025356695.1 Betaproteobacteria bacterium | reverse complement strand
AAGCATTACGGGCTTACCGTTGAGCAATACAAAAAACGCAATATTCTGAAAACCGAAGTGACCAGCCGTGACGTTGCCGAACTGGCTGCGGAAATGCTGGGACCGCTGTTTTCCAAGACTACCGGTGCACAACTGCCGGTGGACGGCGGCAATGAGCGGGTGATCTGATGGGCATGGTCAAATCAGGATTTGAAACATTACGCTGGCGCGACGATCTGCTGGAAATGCTTGACCAACGCGCCCTGCCCTCGATTGTTAAATACCTTGCGTATACGTCGGCCGCAGAAACTGCCGACGGCATCCGCGACATGGTGGTGCGCGGCGCGCCGGCCATCGGCTGCGCCGCCGCTTATGGTATTGCACTGGAAGCCGATCGCCTGCGCGCTGCGGCAACAAACGATTTCAAATCCGGCATGGAAGCGGCATTCACAAGTCTCGCCGCCAGCCGCCCCACCGCCGTCAATCTGTTCTGGGCGCTTGAGCGCATGCGCGAGCGCTGGAACAGTGTTACGTCGGAACCGCAATCACGAATCGCTGAACACCTGATTGCGGCAGCCAGGGATATTCACACTGCGGACATCGCTGCCAATCGCAGCATGGGAAGTTTTGGTGCCGCGTTGCTGCCCGATGGCGCGCGCGTGTTGACGCATTGTAATGCCGGCGCACTGGCCACCGCGGGGCACGGCACGGCGCTCGGCGTGATTCGTTCCGCCGTCGAAGCCGGAAAATCGATCAGCGTATTCGCCGACGAAACGCGGCCATTCCTGCAAGGTGCGCGGCTCACCGCGTGGGAACTGATGCAGGACGGCATCCCGGTCACGCTGATTGCTGATAATGCCGCCGCATTTTTGATGAGCCGTGGCGAAATCGATGCGGTAATCGTTGGCGCCGATCGTGTCGCTGCAAATGGCGATGTCGCCAACAAGATCGGCACCTATGGCGTCGCTGTGGTGGCCAACCGCCATCGCATTCCGTTTTATGTCGCCGCACCGATTTCAACCATCGATGCGAACATTGCCGGCGGCAAAGAAATTCCGATCGAGGAACGCAGCGAAACCGAGGTCACGGGTTACGGCAATATCCGCTGGGCGCCGGCCGGTGTTGCCGTGCGCAATCCGGTGTTCGATGTGACGCCGGCCGAACTGATCAGCGCGCTTATTACCGAGCGCGGCATCGTGCATGCGCCCGATGCGGAAAAATTGAAAGCGCACCTCGCGGCGAAATAGCCGCAGCAGCTCGCCTAAATGACCAGGCCGCCGCTGACTTCGATGACAGCGCCGCTGATATAGCTGGCTTCGTCCGAGGCGAGCCAGGCAAAGGTGTTGGCCACCTCTTCCGGTTTGCCCAAACGCCCCATCGGTACCTTGTCTTCAAGCGCCTTCAGCACCTTGTCCGGTATGGTGGTGAGGATGCTGGTGGAGATGAAGCCGGGGCAGACTGCGTTGGAACGTATGCCTTTGCGCCCCAGTTCGCGCGCCCAGGTTTTCATCATGCCGATAACAGCAAATTTGCTCGCGGCATAATTCGTCTGACCGAAATTGCCATAGAGGCCGACGATTGACGACGCGTTGAGGATCACACCGGATTGCTGCGCCAGCATCGTGTTCACGACCGCCTTGGTGCAGTTGTAGACCCCCTTGAGGTTGATATCAATGACGTTGTCGAACTGCTCTTCGGTCATGTTCTTCAGCTGAGCGTCGGCAACGATGCCAGCGTTGTTGACCAGACAATCGATGCGCCCCCACTTGGCCAGTGTCGCGGCAACCATGGCCTCCAGGGTTTTCATGTCGCGGACATCGGCGGCACAACCGATCGCATCACCACCGGCCTTTTTGCACAGGGCGACGGACTCTTCAAGCCACTCCGGCTTGAGATCGCAGACGACGACGCGGGCGCCTTCGCTGGCAAATTTGACTGCGGTCGCCTGACCGATACCGCGTGCCGCTCCGGTAATAATCGCCACCTTGTCTTTGAGTCTCATGCCATCGCCTCGCGTTGAAAATTAAGACTTTTGCGCTTCGCTGCAGCGCACCATTAATGTAATTTTAGTGCACCGCACAATGGATTAGCAACATAAAAAAATAGGGGATTTAATCCCCTATTTCCTGTTCTCAATCCACTCTAATTAAGGTCGCCTGATTACTTGACCACACTCCAAGTCATTCCTGAATAAAAACCCGATCGCCTGCTTCAACTTTCTCAAATAATTCAATCAAATCATTGTTATTCATACGTATACAGCCAATAGAGCCGGGCGTACCCAGCGCCACCGTGTCGGGCGTGCCGTGGATATAAATATAGCGGCGCATGGTATCGACGTCGCCCAAGCGGTTAAAACCGGGTTCACAGCCTGACAACCAAAGAATGCGGGTTAGAATCCAATCCCGCCCCGGATATTGCGCCGCAAGATCAAAATTATAGATTTCACCGGTCGGCCGGCGCCGGACGAAAACGGTGTTGAGCGGCTGACCGGCGCCTATCTTGGCGCGGATAACGTGCCGGCCGCGCGGTGTGCAGAAACTACCGTTACGTTCACCCGCACCGTTGAGTGCGCTTGATATCGTATAGCGGTTGATCAGCTTACCGGCATCGTCAAACAATTCTGCCGACTGCGTGGCCAGTTTTATCTCGATGCGCGCCATCAGCCCGCTGCCCGGCGACGTTCGCTGAAAAACGCGCTCAGGCGCCCTCCGCACTCTTCGGCGAGGACGCCGCCCGTCACTGTGGCGTGATGATTGAGCGCAGTCGAAAACAAATCAACCACGCTGCCACAGGCACCGGTTTTCGGATCTTTGGCGCCGAACACCACGCGTTCGACGCGCGCGTGCATGATCGCGCCTGCACACATCGCACAGGGCTCCAGCGTCACGTAGAGAGTCGAGCCGGTGAGGCGATAATTTCCCGCATTCTTCGCAGCGTCGCGCAGCGCCATGACCTCGGCGTGCGCGGTCGGATCGTGTGCGCCGATCGGCTGGTTACCGCCACGGCCGATCACCACGCCGTCGCGCACCACCAGCGCGCCGACGGGAACCTCGCCGCGCGCCCCGGCCTGCGCCGCCAGCGCGAGTGCTTCACGCATAAAATCTTCATCACCCATGGTATTTGCCGCGCTTCAGACAGGCGGAACTATCGCCGCAATCAGCATACCGCGTCAACGGCGCTTTGCTGCTGGCTTCTGAAACGTGCCTTCGTAGAGGTCCGGCTTGAATCCAACCAGCAGACCGCCTGCGGACTCCAGTACCGGCCGCTTGATCATCGACGGCTGTGCGAGCATCAATGTAATCGCCGCATCGACCCCGGCGACCTGCTTGTCGCACTCGGAGAGTTTTCGAAATGTGGTGCCTGCGCGATTCAGCAGAACTTCCCAGCCCAGCGCTGTACACCAGCGTTGCAGGCTGGCGCGATCAATCCCGGTCGTTTTGTAATCGTGAAATGCATAATCAACGCCGTGCGCATCCAGCCACGCGCGCGCCTTCTTCATGGTGTCGCAATTCTTGATGCCGTAAATGGTGACGGCCGGCGACTTGCTCATTCCCACTCAATGATCAACGGCAACAATAACCCGTTGTCACGTATAGAACTTTTTTCTGTACCTAGCATTTCTACCGTCAAATCTACCGTCATTTGCATCTGATACCCAAAAATAGCATTCAGCACCTATCGGCATGTATCGAAATCTATCGACGACTCCAAACCAGCGACCTTCAGGATCTATCGGTACCTATCGCTGGTTACGTTTTTCTCGCCATGCAAGCGTTCAGCATCTATCGAGGACTATCGGCAGCGCCGAATTCAGCAGCAGAAGATTCACGCTGCCGACGGAGGCAAGCAAATCAGCGCGCGTCCGCTACGTGCTCTGTTGCCTCCTTCCAC
>JANXSE010000156.1 GCA_025356695.1 Betaproteobacteria bacterium | reverse complement strand
CTCGACGGCCCGGGCAATGGCGAGGCGATCCGCTTCCGCAATCTGCCGCTGCATTATCAGACCGAGCGCCACGCCGGTGCTGCGTACGACTATCTCGCGGCGCGTCCCGAATTCGATCCGAAACGCATCGGCATCATGGCGCTGTCGCTCGGCGGCTATTACGCGCCACGCGCCGCGTCGATGGATCAACGCTTCGCCTGCTGCATCTCATGGGGCCCCGAGTGGGATTACCACACCAAGTGGCAGCAGCGCCTGGCGCGCATCGAGCGCGGCGAGGCCTTGTCGCTGTCGGTGCCCTGGCAGCATCTGCTGTGGGTGTTTGGCGTGCAGACCAAGGAAGAAGCGTTCCAGAAACTCGAAGGCTTCAAACTCGATGGCGTGATCCAGAAAATGCGCTGCCCCTATCTGCTGGTGCACGGCGAAGGCGACGCGCAGGCGCCGACCGATCACGCCGAGCACATGATCGCCGCCTGCGGTTCGGCCAACAAACACATGAAGGTATTCACGCGCGAAGAGGGCGGTTATCACCACTGCCAGATCGACAATCTGAGCATCGGTACTGCCTACATGTGGGACTGGCTGGAGGATGTGTTGCAGCCGGCGAAGTGATTGTGGCGGCGTGCAAACTATCCGAATGAAATCCACAATCGCCGGCGCATCTGCAATCGCGGCGACCTGCCCGTTGTGCGGCCAGTCGAACGCCTGCGCCTCGGCGCAAGGCGGAAACTCTGATCAGCCGTGCTGGTGCCTGAACACGACCTTCAGTTCTGAATTGCTCGCGCGGGTCCCGGAAAATTTGCGCAATGTCGCCTGTATCTGCCAGAGCTGTGTCGCTAAATACAATGCCTTGAACCCGTAGCCCGGAATACGCTGCACTCCTTCCGGGCTACGAGGCGACAGAATCAAGAGCGCGAGATATTCGCTTCGCGCACGATGCGCTGATATTTGGCGATTTCCTTTTGCAGGAATTCGCCGAACTGTTCGGGTGTGCCGCCGACCGGCGTGAGGCCCCAGTTTTCCAGTTGCTCGCTGTTCTGCGGTTCGCGGATGACGGCGACGACTGCGTCGCGCAGCTTATTGACGATGGCTTTCGGCGTTTTTGCCGGCGCGTAGAGCGCGTACCAGCTTTGGACTTCATAGCCCTTGAGGCCGAGTTCGTCGAGTGTGGCGACCTCGGGCAGTACTTTCGAGCGCAGCGGGCCGGTGAAGCCGAGGGCGCGCACCTTGCCGGATTTCACCGACGGCGCGCACTGGATCGCGCCCGAATACATGAACGAGACGTGGCCGCCGAGCACATCGGTGAACGAGGCCGCCGCGCCCTTGTAAGGCACGTGGTTGAATTTCGTGCCGGTCATGATGTTGAAGAGTTCGCCGGCCATGTGCGTGATGTTGCCCACACCGGCCGAGCCATAGGAGATTTCGCCCGGCTTCGACTTCGCAAGGTCGATCAGTTCGCGCACGCTGCGCGCCGGCACCGACGGATTGGTAATCAGGAACAAACCGCCGGAGGTGACGATCAGCGTCACCGGCGCGAAATCGTCGGGTGAGTACGGCAGCTTGCGATAGATGCTTGGATTGATGGCGAACGACGCGGTCGAGATCAGCACGGTGTGGCCGTCAGGGGTGGCCCGCGCGACGATCTCGCTGCCGATGATGCCGTTGGCGCCGCCGCGGCTGTCAACGATGACCTGCTGATGCAGTTTGTCGGTGAGGCCGTTGGCAATCAGGCGGCCGACGGTATCGGTGGCGCCGGCCACCGCGGTGGAGACGAAGCGCACGGGTTTGGTCGGGAAGGTTTGCGCGTTGGCAAGGCAGATGCCTAATGCGTACGCGATGGACATTTGTAGGGTGCGCACCGCGCACGCGGTACGGCGGTGGACGGTGCGCGGTGCGCACCCTACGAAGGCGAAGCGCCGGGAAAAATATCCGTCGCTTCCGCGAAAGCGGGAGCCCAGGAGAAGCGCCTTCAGTTGCAAAAAAACTGGATACCCGCTTTCGCGGGTATGACGGGACTCTATGGCCGCGATCAAACTCATGGCGTCTTCAGTGTTGCAACTGCGCCGCCTTCCGCCGCTTCAAAACCAGCCACAAGGTGGCGACGGTCGAGAGCAGCAGAAACGGTGCCGAACCCATGTTCACCGCGTGCCAGCCGGCTTTGTTCAGCAGCATGCCCGACGACAGCGACGACACCGCCATGGTGAGAAAGACGAGAAAATCGTTGGCCGCCTGCGTCTTCGCGCGCTCGGAGGGCGTGTAGCATTCGGTCAGCAGCGCCGCGCCGCCGACGTACATGAAATTCCAGCCGACGCCGAGTACGAACAGCGCCACCGAGAAATGCATGAACTCGGTGCCCGAGAGCGCGGTGAAAATGCAGACGAACATCAGCGCGATGCCGGTGAGGATCACCTTGAGCACACCGAAACGGTTGATCAGCGAGCCGGTGAAGAACGACGGCCCGTACATGCCGAAGACGTGCCATTCGAGTACCAGCGCCGCGTCGTTGAAGGGGTGGTCGTGTGCGCGCATCGCCAGCGGCGTCGAGGTCATCATCAGGTTCATGATGCCGTAGGAGAGCATCGAGGCGAGTACGGCGACGACGAACTCGGGCTGGCGCATGATTTTGGCGAGCGGCCGGCCGGGATCGTGGATTTCTTTTTCCGAGAGTTTCGGAATATCGAGCTGCGTCAGGATCAGCATGGCGAGCAGGCAGACGAAGCCGAGCGACATGTATGAACCCAGGTACGGGTAATCGGCGAAGAGATCGTGCGTGCGCTTGGCCATCTCCGGCCCGGTCACGCCGCCGACGATGCCGCCCGCCAGCGTCAATGAAATCGCCTTGGCGCGGAAGTCGATGCTCGCCGCATCGGCGGCGGCGAAGCGGTAGTACTTGCCGAAGGCGGTGTAAACGCCCATCACCATCATGCCGGCGCAGAGCATCCAGAAGTGCGCCATGTAGACGGCAAAACTGCAGGCGATTGAGCCCAGCACGCCGACCGCGGTGCCGATTTGAAAGCCGATGCGGCGGCCGACGCGCTTCATCAGAAATGAAGCCGGGATCGTCGTCATTGCCGAACCGAGCACGTAAAAGGTCAGCGGCAGAGTGGCCAGCGCCTTGTCGTCGGACAGTGCGAAGCCGGTGAGGCCGGTGACCGCGATCATGGTCACGCCGGTGGTTTGCAGCGTCGCCTGCGTGCTGGCGAGTACCAGCGTGTTGAGATGTTGTTTTTGCATGCCTGCGGTTTTAGTTTTTGTGGGGCAAACCCGAATATACCGCGGCAACGCACCCTGCTGCTATGCTTGCGATTGACCCCTGTCAAGCAATGGAGAACACGATGGATGTGAAACCCACGCTGAAAGTGATCAATGAATCGACGCTGCATGCCGAAGAGGGCGTCACCGACGGGCAGACCATCAAGCGCATCGTCGGCCACACGGCGGTGCCGACCGACCGCATCCGCATCGGACTGGCGACTTATACCGCCGGCTCGTACGAACAACTGCACTGGCATCCGATCGAAGCCTATTACTTCGTGATCGCGGGCCACGCGACGGTGCGCGATCTCGATGGCAATGAATATCCGGTCGGCCCCGGCAGTTCGATCTACGCGCCGGCCGGCATCGCCGGTGCGCACGAGTGGGAGGTCAAGGAAAGCCTGCAACTGCTGGCGGTACGCGCCACCACCGAGGCCGACCGCAAGATGCAGTTCACCGTCGATAAAAAAACCAAACGCTCGTTCATCGACCTCGAAGAACTCGCCAAGCGCGGCGGGCTCAATTTCAAGTCGCATTACTGAGGGACGGACGGATTTCGCGGTTGTGGCGTTTGTTTGAGCGGGCGGTCGGAATCGAACCCTCGTATGCAGCTTGGGAAGCTGCCGTTCTGCCATTGAACTACACCCGCGATTGCGCAGGGGATTTTACGCTAGTCCACGGGCACCCTCAAACTCGATCGGGTCGGGGCAGTTGGGTTCAATCTGGCTCAGTAAAAGATGTATATGGGTGGAGGGCGCAGACTTTTACTGAGGGTCGCTCACCGACGCGGCAACAATTGGGGGCGAAGTGAATTGTCGCCAGTAGTCAATGCGTGAGCGTTAACAACAATTGATTTCCAGAAACTTCTGATTGCGGCCCCAAATGTTGTTAGTTTATTGAGTCTTGGGCGGCAGCGTGGTGCTCGTAATTGTCGCATCTAGCGGTTTAATAACTATTTGCTCCCCTTCAGGCTTGGTCATATCGATGCTCTTACTGCTGCCCATCTGAACTTGAAAGAAAGCGGGATACTCGTAAGCAGCGCCATTGTTGTGATCGATAATCGCACCAATTCCACCGCCTAAGATAATGTTTCCGAACATTGAGCCCTTAGTGGCAGAAACGACGGAAGCCCTGCCTGGCTCCATGTTGTCCTTCTTGCAGAGAACAAGCAGATTGTCATTGGATCTAGTAATGGTTGCAGAACCGGGGCTAGTAACAAACCATTTGCCTTTGTTATTCGTTAACTCACACGCACCACCAACAACTTCTTTGACGTTGCTATCCACCGTTTGAACTGAGACACTTTGGATCGTAGTGCCAGTAATAGACGCGCAGCCAACCGTTAGCGCCAATAAGGGCGCCGCGAAAATAAATCGAATAGTCTTTATAAGCATTTGAGTTTCTCTTTCTACGGGGAAGTAGATTGCAACATTTACCAATAAAAAAGCCCGCTAAAATTGGCGGGCTTTCTATTTTTACTTTTTGAATCAGAACCTTTTCAAAATACCAATTGAGAATAGATTGGCATTGCTACCGCTTTGCCCAGCCACTTGCTGAAGTCTTGTATAGGAAGCGCGGAAATCAAACCCGTTGGATATTTCCGCATCGTAACCAAATCCAAACTGATAGCCAGTTCCCGATACAGAACCTACGGCGGCGCCGCTACCAACCCCAGACGTCAACGTTGCGGTTTGATTCGCCTTCAGACTATGGCCGCCAAGATGAAATCACGTTATAGACTCAACCGGCGAGAAGCGTGTGCTGGCATTCTATTAAGCGCCGTTTACTTTTCCACAAAAGCGTATGCGCTCGACGACGCTCAATCCGCGACTCACTACTTCCTACTGCCTCTTAGTTTTAAGGTCGATAGCCTGACGGTGCAACCACCTCCCTCGGATGACATGGCAGAAGCACGGTTGCTCCTCATTATGCAAAGACAGAGAACTTCCGCTCAGATTGCACAAATTAAAGAGCAAGCCATCAATCCTATCCCCTTATTTTGGCGGCGCGCCGGACTCGATGAATCGTTGTATCCAGAACAAGCACGAAGAATAAACGAGGCTGTCGTAGATACGGAAGCTGTCGTAACCGAACTGAAACGCCGCTACAACAGACCTCGACCTAGTGTTGTATTGCCTTCTATCCATCCGGTTGTTCCTGTCCCCATGTATTCGGCCTATCCTTCCGGGCATGCAACTCAATCCATCGTTATTGCGAATCTGATGTCTACGATTGCACCTAACGCAACAAAGCAACTAAAAACGTTAGCAGTGCAGGTGGGACGGAACCGCGAGATTGCCGGCCTTCATTACCCGAGCGATACTAATGCTGGATTCAAATTGGGTCAGGAACTGTCAGAAATATTCCTTCGTTCCTAGGCGGTTCGAGCAAAAGCGATCAAAGGGGTTCGGCATCGGACAAAGGGGCGTCAACTGCGAAGCGTTCGCATGTTTTTCGTGATCGATCTCTCAGTAAAAGTTCGCCCTCTCCACCCATATACATCTTTTACTGAGCCTGATTAAACGCAACTGACCCGCCCTGATCGAGTTTGAGGGTGGTCGTGGACTAGCGTAAAATCTCCTGCGCAATCGCGGGTGTAGTTCAATGGCAGAACGGCAGCTTCCCAAGCTGCATACGAGGGTTCGATTCCCTTCACCCGCTCCACATCGCCATCGCGTTTTTGTTTTGCGTGTTTCGCAGGTAGTGCCGGGTACAGCCGCGGTTCGAACCTCAACCATTCACCGGGTGACCAATCATGAACCGAATAGTCAAGATTTCCCTGCTGTCGCTGACCGGTGTTGTTGCCATCGTAGCCGCGATCGCGGCTTACGTTGCCGCAACCTTCGATCCGAACCAGTACAAGCCGCAGATCGTGCAGGCCGTCCAGGACAAGACCCAGCGCACCCTCAAGCTCGATGGCGATATCCGGCTTTCGTTTTTCCCCAACATCGGTGCGACGCTGGGCAAGGCTTCGTTGTCCGAACGCGGTAACGACAAAGAGTTTGCCGGCGTCGATGACCTGCGCGTTTCGCTGAAAGTTCTGCCGTTGCTGTCGAAAGAAGTGGTGGTGGACACCGTCGAAATCAAAAACCTGCGCGCGAATTTCGTGCGCTTGAAGGACGGCCGGACCAGCATCGACGATCTGGCAGGCACG
>JANXSE010000144.1 GCA_025356695.1 Betaproteobacteria bacterium | reverse complement strand
GACCTCGGCCATCGGCGGCCACGGCCTGGCCGGCTGCGTCGTCGGCAACGCGCAGGGCGCGCTCGATCTGACCGTCGACTGGATCAAGGCGCGCAGCACCGTGCAGGGCCAGAAGATGCGCGACTTCCAGACCGTGCAGTTGAGAATCGGCATCGCCGGCGCGAAGATCGATGCCGCACGGCTGGTCCTGCGCAACGACTGCATCGAAGCCGAGGGCGCCGCGCGCGCCGGACGACTCTTCAACGTCGAGGAAAAACTGCGCTTCAAGCGCAACACCGCCATGGCGGTGAAGCTGGCGATGGAAGCCATCGATGTGCTGCAGGAAATGGCCGGCGCCAACGGCATCTACGAAAAAAGCCCGATCGAGCGTGTGTTCCGCGACGCGCGCGCCGCAGGGGCGCATATCCATTTCAGCATCGACATGCAGATGACGCAGTGGGGGCTGGTGGCATCAGGCGGCGAATTCAAGAGCCCGACGCTTTGATTTTGTAGCGCAGGCGAGTCGCCTGCGCCACCTAAACCGTGCGCCCGATCGTCGAATCCACGCGCGCACCCTCGGCCTTGGCTTTCTCCGCATCGGCGCCGAAAAACAACAGTTCGATCTCGTTGCCGTCCGGATCGCGAAAAAAAATCTGATGCATGCTGCGCGCCGGCACCGCGAATTCCTCGTTGTAGATATTGTGCTGCTTGAGACGGGCGCGCACTTCGTCGATATCGCTGACGCGAAAGGCGACATGATCGTAGGAATCCGACTTGCCCTTGGTTTTAGGCACACGCACGGTGCCGATGTGCAAAAGCGCGTGGTCGCCGAGATACATCCATGCGCCCGGCTTGCCGAAAGGCGGCCGCTCGCCGTCGCGAAAACCGACCACCTCCGTATAAAATTTGCGCGCCTTTTCCAGATCGGCGGTAGCGATGTTGTAGTGGTCCAGTCCGGAAATTTTCATCGTGCGCTCCCCGCTTTCGTATTGTGATTTGTGGAAATCATACTGCCGCGCGACGGCACCCGCAATGAATGTGCAGGAACCACGCAACGGGGCTGGCACCTGAGGCGTGCGCGGTTTAACATTGCGCCTTCCTGAAACGGAGAGTACCCACGTGGAAACACAGGCGTCGCCGCACCATCACGTCAACCGCGTCGAAGACCGCCGCCTCATCACCGGACACGGCAAATATGCCGCCGACTGGAATGCCGACGGCCAGCTCTACGCGTATTTCGTGCGCGCCGATCGTGCGCATGCCGAACTCGTCGCAGTCGACGTCGAGGCGGCGCGCGCGCTTCCGGGCGTGCAACTGGTGCTGACCGGCGAGGACGCGGTGCGTGCCGGCCATGTCAACGCGCCGCACGCCCTCACTTTCAAAGGCCGTAACGGCAAAGACACGCTGCCGACGCCGCGGCCGGCGCTGGCGTCAGGCCGCGTGCGCTTCGTCGGTGAGCCGGTCGTCATTGTGGTTGCCGACAGCGCGGCCGTCGCGCAGGACGCTGCCGAACTGGTCGTCGTCGAATACCTCGACCTGCCGGCGGTGCCGCTGGCCGAAGACGCGCTTGCACCCGGCGCGCCGCAGTTGCACGACAGCATCCCCGGCAATCTGCCGCTCGAATGCGAAACCGGCGACGAGAAAGCGGTCGCCGCCGCCTTCGCGCAAGCCGCGCACATCACGCGTCTCAAGGTTGAAAGCACGCGCGTGGTCGCCAACCCGCTCGAACTGCGCGCCTGTCTCGTTGCCTTCGACGCCACCACCGGCGTTTACCGCTTCAATGTCTGTAACCAGGGCACTACCATGCTACGTCGGCAGATGTCGGCGTGGACCGGCGTGCCCGAGGACAAACTCGTCTTTGAATCGCAGGACATCGGCGGCGGCTTTGGTCAGCGTACCGTCGCTTATCCCGAGTACTGCGCGCTGATGCTGGCGACCAAAGCGACCGGCCGACCCGTGAAATGGGTGGCGACGCGCGTCGAGTGTTTTCTCTGCGACACGCACGGCCGCTCCAACATCATCGACGGCCAACTCGCGCTT
>JANXSE010000129.1 GCA_025356695.1 Betaproteobacteria bacterium | reverse complement strand
GCCCGTTACAAGTACGAAATCCGCGACACCCACGGTGTTCTGTTGCCGTTGAAAGCCGACCCGTTTGCATTTGCCGCCGAGCTGCGTCCGTCCACCGCGTCGTTGTTGAGTACGCCGCCCGGGGTTGATTTCGATGCGGCGGCTAAAACACGATCGGCGCGGGCGGCGCTGCCGTCCTCGGCGACCGATCAAGCGGTGTCGATTTACGAAGTGCACGCCGGATCGTGGCGCCGTCATGCCGACGGCCAGATGCTGGGTTGGCTAGAACTCGCCGACCAGTTGCTCGCCTATGTGCAGGAAACCGGCTTCACGCACGTTGAATTCATGCCGGTGATGGAGCATCCGTTCGACGGTTCCTGGGGTTATCAGCCGACCGCGCTTTATGCGCCGACCGCACGCCATGGTTCGCCCGCTGATTTCGCCGAGCTGGTGCGGCGCTTTCACGCCGCCGGCATCGGCGTGATACTCGACTGGGTGCCCGGGCATTTTCCGGCCGATGCGCACGCGCTGGCGCAATTCGACGGCAGCAGCCTCTACGAACATGCCGATCCGCGCCAGGGCCGCCATCCGGACTGGGATACGCTGATCTACAATTTCGGCCGCAACGAGGTGCGCAATTTTCTTGCCGCCAACGCGCTGTTCTGGCTCGAGCGCTATGCCGTGGCCGGTCTGCGCGTTGATGCCGTCGCCTCCATGCTGTATCTCGATTACAGCCGTCGCGACGGCGAGTGGATACCGAATGCGTACGGCGGGCGTGAAAACCTCGACGCCGTGGCGTTCATTCGCGAAACCAATGCGCTGATCGCGGCGAATTGTCCGCATGCCGTTGTCATGGCCGAGGAATCGACTGCCTGGCCGCAGGTATCGCGACCGGTCGGCGACGGCGGCCTCGGTTTTCACTACAAGTGGAATATGGGCTGGATGCACGACACACTCGAATACATGCGGCGCGATCCGGTGCACCGCCGCCATCATCAGGATGCACTGACCTTCGGTTTGATCTACGCCTTCAACGAAAATTTCGTGCTGCCGCTATCGCACGATGAAGTGGTGCATGGCAAAGGTTCGCTGCTGTCGAAAATGCCGGGCGACCGCTGGCAGCGTTTCGCCAACCTGCGCCTGTACTACGGCTTCATGTGGGCGCATCCGGGGAAAAAGCTGCTGTTCATGGGTGGCGAATTTGCGCAACAGGCCGAATGGAGCCACGACGGCCAGCTTGACTGGGGTGCGCTCAAGGATGAACAACACCGCGGTGTGCAGCGTCTGATCGGCGATCTTAATCGCGTCTATTGCGGGTTGCCGGCGCTGCATCAGTGCGATTGCGAGCCGCGCGGTTTCGAATGGATCGATTTTGCCGATCGCGACCAAAGCGTCATCTCGTTCATGCGCCGCGGCCGTGACGATACGGCGCTGGTTGTCGTGGTGTGCAATTTAACACCGCAGCCGCGTCTGGCGTACCGCATCGGCGTGCCGCGACCCGGCCACTATCGCGAGATCATCAATACCGACTCGGCCTGGTACGGCGGCTCCGACCTCGGCAACAGCGGCGGCGTCGACGCCGTTGCCGCGCCCTGCCACGGTCGTGCATATTCGTTGAACATTGCCCTGCCGCCGCTGGCCTGCGTCATGTTTGAGTGGCAGCCGGCGTGAGCGCCGCCGCACTGCATTTGCAGCACGGCCGTCACTTTCCGTTGGGCGCGAGCTGGGACGGCAGCGGCATCAACTTCGCGTTGTTTTCAGCGCACGCGGAACGCGTCGAGCTTTGCGTCTTCGACGCAGACGCCATGCACGAAGTGGCGCGCCTCGCTTTGCCCGCCTGCACCGACCAGGTCTGGCAT
This sequence comes from Betaproteobacteria bacterium, assembly GCA_025356695.1. The sequence continues at coordinate 2,049 of JANXSE010000129.1, read as the reverse complement.
GGTTATCTTGCAGAGGCGCGGCCCGGACTGGTTTACGGCTATCGCGTCAGCGGGCCGTATGAGCCGGCGCGCGGCCAGCGCTTCAATCCGCACAAGCTGTTGCTGGATCCTTATGCCCGCGCGTTCGCCGGTAGTTTCCGCTGGTGCAATGAACATTATGGTTACAGCGCCGGTCACGCCGATGCCGATCTGTCGTACGACCGTCGCGATAATGCTGCGGCGATGCTCAAATGCCGTGTCGTCGATAACGCGTACGCGTGGGATGGCGACCGCGCGCCGCGCACGCCGTGGGCCGACACGGTCATTTACGAAGTCCACGTCAGGGGTTACAGCAAATTGAATCCGGCGGTGCCCGCGGAATTGCGCGGCACCTATGCCGGGCTCGCGCATGCTGCTTCGATCAGCCATCTGAAAAAACTCGGGGTCACCGCGGTTGAACTGCTGCCGGTGCATGAATTTATCGACGAACACCGGCTGGTGCATGCCGGGCTCGTCAACTACTGGGGCTATAACTCGATCGGCTTTTTTGCGCCGGCAGCGCGTTATGCCGGCAGCAATGAGCCATTGCGCGAATTCCGCGACATGGTCAAGGCGCTGCATGCGGCGGGTATCGAGGTCATACTCGATGTCGTCTACAACCATACTGCCGAGGCCGACGAGCTCGGGCCGACGCTGGCTTTTCGCGGTATCGACAACGCGAGTTACTACCGCCTGCGCGACGGCCGTCGCTACGACGACGTCACCGGTTGCGGCAACACGCTGAACGCTGCGCATCCGCGCGTGCTGCAACTGCTGATGGATTCCTTGCGCTGGTGGGTCGGCGAAATGCATGTCGACGGTTTCCGTTTCGATCTCGCCACCGCGCTGGCGCGCGACGGCGGCGGTTACGATGCCGGCAGCGCCTTCCTCGATACCTTGCGCCAGGATCCCGTGCTCGCCGGCGTCAAACTGATTGCCGAACCGTGGGACATTGCGACCTGCGTGACTGGCGGTTTTCCGGCCGGCTTCAGCGAGTGGAACGACCGCTTTCGCGACAGCGCGCGCGGCTACTGGTTGAGCGGCGGCGTCAGTTGCGGCGAATTCGCATCGAGGCTGGCCGGTTCCAGTGAGCTGTTCCGGCACAATGGCCGCGCGCCGCAGGCGAGCATCAACTTTGTCACCGCGCATGACGGCTTTACGCTGGCGGATCTTGTCAGCTATACGCGCAAGCACAATGAGGTTAACGGCCAGAACAACGCCGACGGCAACGACAACAACCGCAGCATCAATTGCGGCGTCGAAGGCGCGAGCGCGGACGCCGCCATCGTCGGGCTGCGTGCGCGCTACCGGCGCAGCCTGCTGGCGACGCTGTGTCTCGCCCAGGGTGTGCCCATGCTGGTGGCCGGCGACGAATTCGCGCGCGGCCAGCGCGGCAACAACAACGCCTATTGTCAGGACAACGCGCTGTCTTGGCTGGCCTGGGACGCCGTCGATCAGCAGTCGTGCGCATACACAGCGCGGTTGCTGGCGTTGCGCCGCGCGCATCCGGCGCTGCGGCGCATCAGCTGGTTCGATGGTTCGCCGACGCGGTTGGGCGAACGCGACATCGCCTGGCTCGCGCGTGACGGCAATGCAATGACGCAGGCGCAATGGGATGACGGCGCCAACCGCTGTTTCGGTTTCAGGCTCGGGCGCGATAATGCGCAAGAACATGCGCTGCTGGTGCTGCTCAACGCCGCCACGCAGGATCTTGAATTCGTTTTACCGGCGGCGCTTGCGGCCGGCTGGGTCATCGAACTCGACACCGCGCAAACCGAATTCGCTGCGACCGCGCAGGCCGGCGCCGCCGTGACGGTGCCGGCGCACGGCCTGCTGGTCTTGACCTCGGCGCCGGACCGCGCATGAACGAAACGCTGGCGCGTCTCGCCGCTGCGGCGGGTATCGCGCACGAATACTGGGACGGCCTCGGCATCCGGCGCGAATTGCACGACGCAACCGCACTGGCCCTGCTGCGCGGACTCGGTTTTGATTCCGCGCGCGACGCGCAAACACATCTCGATGCGCTGGCCG
>JANXSE010000114.1 GCA_025356695.1 Betaproteobacteria bacterium | reverse complement strand
CAGTTCTATGACGCCGGCAATGGTGGCGGTTATTTCACGGTAAATGGTGTGGCGCGGGGCGCCAATCAGGCGATTGATGTGAGCGCAGCCGATCTCGTGCACACACAGTATGTGGGCGGGGCGACCGGCGGCAGTGAACAGGTATATGTGCGTGCCAATGATGGCATGCAGTGGGGCGATTGGAAATCGTGGAATATGGCCACGGCGCTGCATGTGCCGAATTCGGCACCGGTTGCGACGCCGACTGCATCGACGCAGACGGTGCTGCTGCGTCAGGGCGTGGATGTTGCCGGCCTCTTTAGCGTGTCGGATGCCGACAGCGATGTGATCACGCAATACCAGTTCTACGACGGCACGGCGGGCAATGGGCACTTCACGATCAACGGCGTTGAGCAGGGCGTCAATCAGGCGATTGATGTCAGTGCCACGGACCTGGTGAACACGCAGTTTGTGGGGGCCACCGCCAGCGGCAGCGACTCGGTGTGGGTGCGTGCGAACGACGGCATGGTCTGGGGCGACTGGAAGAACTGGACGATGAACTCGTGGGCGCATTTGAATAATGCAGCGCCGGTAACGACGGTGTCCAACCAGAGCCTTACCCTCAACCAAACAGAAGATGCATCGATTGCGTTTGGTGTTTCCGATGTGGATGGTGACGCGGTTTCGACGTACGAGTTTTACGACGGAAATTCCAGTGCAGGCAGCGCGTATTTCACCATTAACGGTATTGCACAGATAGCGAATCAGGCGATTGATGTGCGTGCTGATCAACTTTCCGCCACCCTGATCCACGCGGGCAGTCTGACGGGTAGCGATCAATTGTGGGTGCGTGCGAATGATGGCATGGAGTGGGGGGCATGGCAGCCTTTCAATTTCGATTCCACTTACACGCCGGGTACTGCCGGAAACGACACGATCATTCGCGGCACAGGTAATGATGTACTCGAGGGATTGGGCGGCGACGACGCACTCACGGATAGCGCGGGCAACAATCTTTTTCTCGGGGGGGACGGCGACGACGCGATTGTTGGCGGTGACGGAAATGATTTCTTTGCCGGTGGCGATGGCACTGACCTGATTGCGGCCGGTAATGGCGGCCACGATGTCATCGCATTTAACGCCAGTGATGGTCAAGACTCAGTCGCTGCGAGTACGGGTTCAGTCAACACCCTATCTTTGGGCGGTGGGATTGGCTATGCGGGGCTGGTGCTGCAGAAATCCGGTAATGATCTTGTGCTTGGAACGGGCGGGACGGACTCCATTGCATTGAAAGATTGGTACGCAGATACGGCGAACCATAGTGTGACCAATCTTCAAGTGATTGCCGAAGCAATCAACGGATTTGATCCGAATGGTTCGGATCCGCTGCTGGCGAACAAGGTGGAAATGTTTGATTTCTCGCAAATCGTGAGCGCTTTTGATCAAGCGCGCGCTGCCGATCCGCAAATTGATCACTGGAGCGTCATGAACTCGTTGCTCGATGCGCACCTTGGCGGCAGCGATAGCGAGGCGGTTGGTGGCGATCTGGCCTATCAATATGGCGCGAACGGAACGCTGGCAGGCATCACAGTCAATTCCGCTGTTGGTGTACTTGCGGATGCTCAGTTCGGTGCGGCCGCTCAATCATTGCATCCGCTGGCGGGATTAAAAGAGGGAGTCGTCAAACTAAGCTAAAAGCGGCTTCCAATACTGTGGGCTGGAAAAACACGTCGATACATGGAAATCAGGAGCAATTGAAATGGCAGAGCAGAACGAAAAAAAAGAAAAGCAGGAAAAATCCGTTGGACTCAATATTCGCCTCGCGCCGGTAAACAATTCCGATCAACCCGTGCTGGCGAACTTCACCCGCCTGAATGGTGCGCCGGGTATGGCGTTTGTGGATTTCGGGTTTCTTGAACCGGCCGCCTTGGCGGCGCTATCAAGGCTCGCCCAGACGGGCGGAAAGATTCCGGAGAACCTGAACGGCAAGTTGGCGGTACGTGTCGCGTTGGGGTTTGACACAATGGCGGCCTTGCATCAACAACTTGGTCAAGCGCTTGCTGGTCTGAAGGCGCAACGGGGCGAAAAAGCAGAAAAGAGAGAGGCGAAGCATTGATTCATCCGACTAATGCCCGGGCTTTCGTTTGCGCGGAAGCAACGGAACTGAGTTTCTAACATCTGAATTTTTGATTGCCATGCCAAATTTCCGCCAAGGCGTTGCCGGGATTGAAGCGGATGCGCTTGAGTTTGCGCCAGCGATTTTGCAGGCCCAACATGCGCCGCCGTCGCCGTTTCCGCGGGTGGTCCTTTATACGCTGCTGGTTCTTTTCGGCGTTTTGTTCATTTGGGCGTTAGTGGGCAAACTCGATATTGTCGCGGTGGCGCAGGGAAAGCTGGTGCCCGAAACCTTTCTCAAGGTCGTGCAGCCATCCGACTCCGGCGTCATCAAGGAGATCCTGGTCAAGGAAGGTGATCAGGTCAGCGAAGGGCAGGTGCTGATGCGCATGGATGCCAGCCTTTCGACGTCGGATCGAAAAGTGCTGGACAACGATTTTCAGTTGCGTGCATTGCAGCTGCGCAGAATCGACGCGGAACTCAAAGGGGCGCCGCTGCTGCGAAAGTCGTCGGATGATCCGGCGTTGTTCTCGCAGGTTGAAGCGCAATATCGTTCGCATCGTCTTGCGTATCAGGATGCGATCGATACGGAACGCGCGGTGCTCGCCAAGGCACAGCACGATCTCAAGAGTGCGCTGGAAGTCGAGTCAAAACTCAAGCAGACACTGCCGATTTTTCAGGAGCAGGAGAAGGGCTGGAATCAACTGGCCAAGGAAGGCTTTGCCGGCAAGCTGATGGCGCTCGATCGCACGCGCAGCCGGATCGAGACCGAGCAGGAACTGCAGGCCCAATCGCACAATGTCGAAGGCCTCAAGTCCACGATCAGCCAATCAGAGAAGCGCATTGCGCAGATCGCGTCGAACTATCAGCAGCAGTTGCACAACGAGCGCATTGACGCGGAATCGCAGCACAACAAGCTCGATCAGGACATCGCCAAGCATACGTACAAGCACGGCTTGCTGGAGTTGCGGGCACCTTATGCGGGCGTCGTCAAGGATCTGGCCACGCACACGCCTGGCACTGTCGTGGCGCCCGGCACCGTAATGCTGACCATCGTGCCCAACAGCGAACCCATGCTTGCCGAGGTCTGGGTTAACAACGCGGATTCAGGATTTGTCGAGGTCGATCAAAAGGTCAAGGTCAAGCTCGATGCCTATCCGTTTCAAAAATACGGCATGCTGGATGGCGTGGTGCGGTTGGTGATCCACGATTCAAGCGACCGCGGATCGGATGCGGCCGGAAACGAGCGCAAGGGCGGGGAGACGGCGCCGCCTCCGGGGCTTGCCTATCGCGCTCTGGTTGCCCTGAACACCAACTTTTTTGAATCGCAAGCCGGTCGAATGAAATTGACTCCGGGCATGCAGGTCGCGGCAGAAATTCATTTGGGGCAACGCTCGGTCATGGAATACCTGCTGTCGCCGATTCAGAAGGTTGCGCATGAGGCGGCGCGCGAGCGTTGAACACAATATACCTATTAAAAACAATTAATTATCATGCATTATTCTTGATGTCTATTTAAATTGTTACTGTAAATCATTGCCTTAAGCTAAATCTAACAAAATGATAGATTTGACAATGAGTTAAACCTGATTTCTAATGCTCGGTGTAGGTTCTGTGCGATTGCCTTAACTGTGGGGGAAAAGGCATGAAAACGCATTACGAACAACTGGGTTTGACGCCTCAAGCGAGCGCCCGTGCCATCGAGCAGTCCTTCCTGCGGCTGGCAAAAAAGTACGATCCCAAAGACCCTATCAACGGTGCCAGCGTTGATGCGCTGGCCATTTATCAGGCGGTGCATGAGGCCTATCGGGTGCTCAAGAACCCGGTGGCCCGCGGCGATTACGATCTGACGTTGAAGACGCAGAGTTTGGCGGAGCGCGTGAAGGCGGCGCGGACGGCACAGACGCTGGGCAAATAACGCTCACGAGATTCGGAGACGGTTATGAAGCGCTCGTTTTACGAAATGATGGGGGTGGCGCACGACGCCGACCAGGCGACAATCGATGTGGCCTATACGCAGGTCATGGCGCGGCTGAACGACGCCATCAAGCGTGGCGCCGATGATGCGAACATGGAGGCGCAACTGGTGCGCGATGGCTACCAGATGCTGTCGGACCAGGCCAAACGCGCGCGTTACGACGCCAAGCTTGCCGCCGATGCCACCGGCGTGAAGCTGATGTTTTTCCCGGACGACAAGCGGGAGCAAAAAAAACTCGGCATACAGTCGGTGGTGTTCGCGCTGCTGGCAACGACTTTCGTCGGGGTTGTTTACTGGCAGATGAACCGCAAGATCAACGAAGTGCGTGCCGATTACGAAACGGTCGTGGCGCGCAAGCAGGCTGACCAAAACAAGCCCTTGGTCGTGGATTCGCCGCCGCCGGGTCAGGGCGGGGTCACCATCAGCGAAGCGGTTCGCACCGAGCCGTTGGTCAAGGTCGCTCCGGACAACGCCAAGCAGTAGTGCTCTGCGGTCGTTTTAATGCGGCCGGATGTCGTGGCGTTGAATGAATGCGCGCCAGCGCGTGATTTCCGCCTGCAGGTGACGGCCGTTTTCCTCGGCTGACGTGCCCAACGGTTCCAATCCCAGATCGGTCAGGCGTTCGCGAATTTCAGGCGACTGGATGATGGCGACGATTTCGCGATTCAGTGTGGCGATGATCGCTGGCGAAGTGCGCGCGGGTGCGAGCATGCCGAACCACGACGCAAAGTCGTAGGCGGGCAGGCCGGCCTCGGCCATGGTCGGCACCTCGGGCAGGGCGGGAAAACGTTTTTGCGAGACGACCACCAGTGCGCGCACGCGGCCGCCACGCACATAACCGAGCGCGGGTGGAATAGCATCGAAGGTGGTTTGCACATGGCCGGCGACCACGTCGGCGAGGCCGGGCGCTGTGCCTTTATATGGGACGTGATTGAGCGTGACGCCTGTCATCTCCATCAACACTTCCATGGCGAGGTGGGGCGACGAGCCGGCGCCGGCAGAGGCGAAATTGATTTGTCCCGGACGGGCCATGGCCTGCGCGAGAAATTCCGCCAGCGTTTTTGCCGGGAATGCCGGATTGACGACGAGGATTTGCGGCACACGCGCCACCAGTCCGATTGGTGTGAAGTCATTGATCGGGTCGAACGGCAGTTTGCGTTGCATGGCGGCATTGATGGCAAAAGTCGCCGAGTGAAACATCAGCGTATAGCCGTCGGGACTCGCGCGCGCGACGATTTCTGCACCGATGGCGGTGGAGGCGCCCGGCCGGTTATCGACAATGACCTGCTGGCCCCATTTATCGGAGAGGCGTTGTGCGAGCATGCGCGCGACGATGTCGTTGCCGCCGCCGGGCGGCACCGGCACAACGATGCGGATGGGGCGTTCCGGATAGGCGCCGTGCGTCGCTGTCGTTGTCAAAGCTGCGGTGGCACATACGCCTGCCAGCAATGCGGCCTGCACGACGCCGGACAATTTCCGGAAGGGTTTAATCATGCGCCCAGTTTACTGTAATCGACTTTGATCCAGCGCTTCTCGCGTACCGATTGTTCCGCCGCGTCCCAGATGTAGTGGATTTTCAGCTTGTCGCGAAAGCTCGGCGCGCATTCGGTGCCGCTGCGGATGGCCTCGGCGAAGGCGTACCACATCTGTGCGACGAGGTAGGTGGCGCGCCCGCGTTCGATGCCTTCGACGTAATGATGTTTCGCATCCACCGCCAGTTCCTTGAACTGGCGCTGCAGACGTTCCGGCGGCACCGGGTTTTCCAGAATGTCTTTCAGATTGGCGCGTGCGCCGTAGAGTTTCAGTTCTCCGCGGCTCGGGTCGCCGAGGCCGGTTTTTTTGTCCCAGGCCGGCGAAGCATCGGTCGTCAGCATCAGCATGCCTTCGGTGCCGTAGATTTCAAAACGGTTGCCGGTGCCGAACCAGGCGGTGAAGCAGGTCTGCATGGTGCCCATGACGGTGTCGCCGACGCGCAGCAGGTAATTGGTGTTGTCGACCTGCGTGCTGCGGATCGGATCGCCGCCATCGACGTTGGCGCGTGCGGGCACCTGTACCGCCATGTCGGCGCAGATTTCGGTGACATCGCGGCCGATCACCTGATTGATACGGTCGAGGCTGTGGCCGCTGCGGAATCCAGGATGACCGCCGGATTTGGCGTCGAACACCCATTGGCGGTGCGACGGGCGCGGCACGATCTGGTTGGCGACGAAATAGGCATGATTGAACGCCAGCGGCTCGCCGATATAACCGCCGCGCACCAGTTCGGCCATTTGCAGTGTGGCCGGTTCGTAATGGCTCTGGTGGCCGAGTACGGTGCGCAGGTTGTTTTTGCGCGCGAGTTCGTACATTTCCTGTGCTTCGCCGGTGTTGAGGCCGAGCGGCTGTTCGCAGTAAACGTGTTTGCCGGCGCGCAGCGCCGCAGTGACGACCTGATAGTGCAGCGTCGGCCGCACACTCACGCAGACGGCGTCGAGATCGGGCATTTCTTTGAGCATACGCTCGACACTGTCGAAGGCGTGCGGCACCTCGAAGTGGCGTGCGGCGGCCGTCGCCGTTTCCATGCGCGTGGTGCAGACGGCGGCGAGGTCGTAAATTTCCGGCAGCGCTTTAAGTGCGGGCACATGCGTGCGAACCGCCCAGCGTTCGCGTCCATCGGGGCTGTTGCTGAATCCGGCGCCGACGACGGCGACCTTGATGCGTTTGCTGCTCATGCCTGAAGTTGCTCCCTGTAATAGCTTGTCTTGCCAAATACTACCGGCTTTTTAAAATATTATTTTCCGGCCATACGGCTGCTGTTTAATGCATTGCCGATTTTATCGGATGCCTTTAAGCGGGTATTCGCCGGATCAACGCGCTAGGCCAAATGTTATATTAGTCGGCGATGAATGACTTCCATGATGAGCCGTTAAATCCGGCGGGTGAATATGTCCTCGGGCCGTCGCGGTATCTCGCGGCGATTTTGCTCGCCGGACATGTGAGTGTGGCCGCTGTGCTGCTTGTGGTGGATTTGTCGCTGTTATGGAAATCGGCGGCTTTGGTTTTTCTGCTCGTCAGTCTGGCCTATGAATTGCGCATGGCCTGGCGGGTTGGTGCCAATGCGGTAACGGGATTTCGGGTTTCAATCGACGGCACGCCGGGGATTTTTACACGACGGGATGGCTGGCGCGATTGCGAGGTATTGGGCAGTACCTATGTCACGGCATTTTTAACGGTGGTGAACCTGCGGGCGTCCGGTGGGCGCCGGATCCGCAGCGTGGTCATCCTGCCCGATTGTATGGTGGCGGATGATTACCGTCGCCTGCGCGTGTGGTTGCGCTGGCGGCCACAGGCTGAAGGCAACTAACCGCCCTTGCGACCAGAGCTGGGGGCGGCTTCTCTCGATACTGTGGGCGCCGATGGTGTCGCAGGCGTTGCAGTGCCGCCCGACGTAGTCCGCGGCGGATATTTGTGGCGCGGTTTGCCATCGTCCTTGATGACACAGTCGGCCTGCGTTGAGTCGACATTGCGGTCCATGCAGGCCGGGTTCTTGTCGTAGGGCGAACGGTCATCGGCCGCGCGGACGGGTGTACTGCAGGCCATTGCCGCCAAAACTGCAATCCAAAGTAATTTCATTTGCCTCTCCTTGGGCCGTGGGTTCAGGCCCGTCGCGTGCGAATACTGAAAGTTTCGGGTGCCAAGCCCGACTATATGTCTATTAACGTTCAGAAACTTCAGGCGATGACATTGCGTAATTGTAGACTCGGGCTGGGGACGTTGGCACTGGTTTTGCAATGCGCCGGATCGCATGCTTTTCCCGCAGGGCCGCTGACGCTGGTGGTGCCGTTTCCGCCGACGGGCGCGCCGGACATCGATGGCACGCCGCGAATTACCAAACTGGTCAAGCTGGTGCAGAACTTGTCAGCACCGGTGTTGACCGATACGTTGGCGCAGGAAACGGGTGCAGAACTCGGCGCGAGGCTGGAGCAGGTGGTTCGCATTGAGCGCCGGGCCGGCACTTTGGGTCTGGATGGTGCGCACCAGGTTGCGCAGGCTTTGCCCGACGGTCGAACCTTGTTGTTTGCCGGGAATCAGATGCTGACGATATATCCGCTTTTGCAGCACGCTGCGGCCGGCTTTGTGCTGCGGGAGTTTTTGCCAGTGGCGCAAATTGCCGGGGTGCCGCTGGCACTGGTCGGCGAAGCCGGAATGCCGGTGCATACTGTGCAGCAACTCGTTGAACGGGCGCACACGGCGAAGCGCGTCCTGAATTTTTCCACATTGGGGGATGCGACTACCTCGCATTTTACCGGCGAGGCGTTCCGCCGCGCGACCGGCATCCGGTTCGTGCGCGTCAACTACAACGGCGGCACAGAGGCGCTGAATGCGATTGCAGCGCGCAATGTCGATTTTGGTTTCGTGCCGTTGCCGGCGGTGTTGCCCTTTATTGGCGGAGGCAAGCTGCGTGTTATTGCCATTGCGTCCGCGCGTCGCCATCCGGCGGTGGCGGCCACGCCCACTATGGTTGAATCGGGGATTGCCGATTTTGTTGTTGAGGGCTGGTTTGGAATTTTCTCGCCGGCACATACTCCGCTACAAATCGTCACACGGCTGAACGACGAGCTCAATCAAATTACGGCGGACGAACGTTTTCAGCGCACGCTGGCGGCACGCGGTTTGTTCGCGCTTAAAGGTAGCGCCGCCGGATTTGCCGAGCGGATTGCACGCGACATCGCACGCTGGTCATCGCCAACAGATCCGGTTGAGCCGTAAAAATCACGGCCTATCTTCCTCCGGCGGGCGCACATGCCGGAACATGTAAAGCAGCAGCAGGTCGTAGGTGATCTTGATACCCCCGCATAAAACGAGTGGCCAACCAAAGGCCGATACCGACAGCAACCAGCCGGCGACGGCCGGACTTGCCGCGGCGGCCAGGCTGCGCGGCACCGCAGTGACACTGGCCGCCGCAGCGCGCTCACTGGGTGTGACCACCGCCATCACGTAGGAACTGCGTGCCGGTACGTCCATTTGCGATAGTGCTGAACGCAGCATCAGGAACAGCAGGGCTAGCGTCAGGTTCGGCATGAACGGCACGAGGATCAGGAACACGTTGGCCGGCAAATGCGTGAATACCATGGTGTTGATGAGCCCGATGCGGCGCGCCAGCGGTGCGGCGGCCAGTTGAGACAGTGCGCTCAGAACACCGGTCCAGAAAAAGATCGATGCGGCCGCGGCAAGCGACAGGTCGAAACGATCGAGCAGCCACAAGGCCAGCAACGACTGCATGGCGAGTCCGCCGGCGAAGGAGTCCAGACTGAACAAGGCAGCCAGGGTATAGACGATTTTGCGCGAGCGACCCAGCGGTGCAACGGCGGGTTCGGGCGCTGCGTCGGCCGCCGGCTTTAACTGGCGATATATATAGAAGCTGGCGAGGCCCAACAGGCCGTAGAGGGCGAACATTGCCTGCACAGCCAAAATAGGCTCGACCGCCAGCCATTGTTGCAGCAGTTCAGGTGCGGCCGCCGATTGCGCGCCAAGTGCGCCGACCAGCGAACCCACCAGGCTGTAACGGGCGAACAATGAGGTGCGGTGCACGGCATCGACCGTGCGCGTCAGCAATGATTGCTCAAGCGGACCGAAGACACTGGCGTCGCCGCTGGACGGATTGACCGTGCCGATCACTGCGACGATTAACAAAGGCCAGAATCCGCTCGTCGCCATGAAGGCAACGCCGGTGCAGGCCATCAAGAGGGCGGCCCCTGCGAGCATCACATGCTGCCGGTAACGATGGGCGAGCAGACCGACTGCCAGCGTCAACGCACCGGATCCGAGTAGGGTAGCGGTGATGATGATGCCGATTTCGAAGGCGCGATAGCCGAGCAGCGTGAGGTAGTAGGGCAATAGCAGACTGACAAAACCATCGCCGAACGCGCGTAGTCCGCGTGTCCCAAGCAGGCGACGGGCATCGGGATGAGTGCCGGGCGGCAAAAAAGCAAAAGCGCTGGGCGTGATCGACATGGGCGGCAAGCCTAGCAAGAACGCAGACTTGAAGCGAGAACGGCGTTGGTTTGCCGCTGCACGGCGTTGTTGGTAGTATCGATTTTCACTGTCCGGAGGAAAAAAATGATCGATGCTTACAGTTGGCCGACACCAAACGGCCATAAAGTTCATATCATGCTGGAGGAGTGCGGGCTGAAATACCGCGTGCATCCGATCAATATCCGCGTCGGCGATCAATTCAAGCCGGAATTCCTCAAGATATCGCCGAATAACCGCATCCCGGCGATCGTCGATTCCGAGGGGCCCGACGGCAAACCGATTTCATTGTTCGAGTCGGGCGCGATCCTGCTGTACCTCGCCGGCAAAACGGGAAAATTTCTGCCGCAGGACATACGCGAACGCTATTCCGCGCTGTGCTGGCTGATGTGGCAGATGGGCGGCGTCGGCCCGATGTTCGGACAGGCCAACCATTTTCGCGCCTACTCGGTTGAAAAAATCCATTATGCGATCGACCGCTACACCAACGAGGCGAACCGTCTGACAGGCGTGCTTGACCGGCGCCTTGCCGAGGCCAGGTTCCTTGGCGGCGATCACTATTCGGTGGCCGATATCGCGGTGTTTCCATGGTTGCGCAACGCCGACAAGCGCGGTATTGATTTGCCGAAATTTCCGAACGCGCAGCGCTGGTTCGACACCATCAATGCGCGGCCCGCCGTGCAGCGCGCCCTGCAGGTGCTGTCGGACGCGAACAACTCTGCGCCGCACGATGAGAAATCGCGCGACATCCTGTTCGGCAAGACGCAGTTTCAGCGCCGGTAGTTTCCCTCACAGGTGGTTTTTTCCGTCAGTGACTGCTTCAGCGGTCATGGACGCGCGAGTCATTCATGTCATCGGACAAGAAAAACGTCGCCTATCTGGCGGCTTCTCAGGGGTTATTGATCACCAATAACTCGATTTTGATTACGACGACCGGGTTGGCGGGATTCGCTGGCCGCTGACAAATCCTTGGCGACACTGCCGTTTACCGCCTTTATCGTCGGGCCGCACTCACCACGATGCCGGCATCGATGCTGATGCGGCGTTACGGGCGCCGCGCGGGTTTCATGCTGGGGGCCGGATTTGGCGTGATTGGTGCGCTCATTTGCACGGCGGCGATGTTATTGCACAGTTTCTGGTTGCTTTGCGCCGGCGCGATGCTGGTCGGAATTTATAACGCGAACGGCCAATACTATCGCTTTGCTGCGGCTGACAGCGCGGGCCCGTCATTCAAGAGCAAGGCGATCTCGCTGATTCTCGCCGGTGGCATCATCGGTGGCGTGTTGGGGCCGGAGAGCAGCAAATACACCAAGGATTTGATCGCCGACGCGGTATTCGCGGGCTCTTATTTCTCGTTGAGCCTGTTTTGCCATGCTGAGCATGGCGGTGCTTTCACGTATCAAGATTCCGCCGCTGAGCGTTGCGGAGCCTCGCGACGAGGGGCGGCCACTGTCGGTTATCGCCCGACAACCGGCTTTTGTGGTCGCAGTACTGAGCTCCGTGATCGGCTACGGCTCGATGAATCTGTTGATGACAGCCTCGCCATTGGCGATGGCGGCCTGCCAGCACCCGTTCAGTGCCGCGGCGCTGGTCATCCAGTGGCATGTGATCGGCATGTATGCGCCGTCATTTTTTACCGGCACGTTGATCAAGCGCTTCGGCACGATTCCCATCATGTTGTGCGGTGTCTTCATCAGTTTGAGTTGCGTCGCAGTCGCTTTGCGCGGCACGGAGGTCGCGCATTTCTGGTTGGCGCTGGTACTGCTCGGTGTTGGTTGGAACTTCATGTTCATCGGTGGCACCACCTTGTTGACGGAATGCCACACGCCGTCCGAGCGCGCCAAGGCGCAGGGTGTGAACGACACGCTGATTTTCATCACGATGGCGGCGAGCTCGCTTTCATCCGGTTTGCTCTTTACTTTGAAGGGCTGGGTGCTGATGAACCAGATGGCGGTGCCGTTTCTGCTGGCCACCGGGGCAGCGATGGTTTGGCTGCAGTTTTATCGTCGCCGGACCGGCATGACGCCCTAACTGGTTGAATAAAAATTGAAATTATATTTCCTTGGGGAGGGGGCAATGGGAAACTGTAACCACCCGCCGAAAAGGAGTAAAATTTCGTTCCTTTCTGTCGGCCATGAGCCGGCGCACTTTATAAGCGCCTGATCTTTAATAAGAATTGGCGTGCGATTAGGAGAAGGGCAACAATGAAACAAGCGGCCACAGCGGTACGTATTCCGGAAACGCAGGACGCTCCGGCGTACTTGCGCCATGAAAAACTCAAGGCCTGGGTTAGCGATATTGCAGCACTCACCAAACCGGATCGCATCTACTGGTGCGACGGTTCACAAGCCGAATACGATCGCTTGTGCAATGAAATGGTCGCCAGCGGCATGCTGATCCGGC
>JANXSE010000321.1 GCA_025356695.1 Betaproteobacteria bacterium | reverse complement strand
TACCCGCCGGCACCGGAATAATGATACGGCTCGCCTCGGCGGCGCTGAAGCCGTTGCTTTCGAGCGCCTCGCGCAATTCCTGCAATACCTCGGGCAGCGACGGCGACACCGAGAACGCATACGCGCAATTCAGATCGGCATGCTGCTTCGCCTGCGCATTGGGCAGACGCAGAATACGGCCGACGATCTGCTCGATCGCCGTCGCCGAGCGCGTTTCGCGCAGGCTGCACAACACGTAGGCGAACGGGCAATCCCAACCCTCGCGCAGTTTCTGCACGGTAATGATGAATTTCACCGGGCATTTCGGCGACGCAATGTCGTCGATGTTTTTCAGCTCGTCGAGCGTGCCGACCGAAATCACGACTTCCTCTTTCGTCAGCCCAAACTCCTTGACCAGCCGCTCGCGCAGCGGCACACAGGCATCGACGCGCTCAGCCTGCAATAGCATGATCGGGCGCAAATATTCGCCGGTCTGCTGCGCTTCAGTCGCCGCCAGTTTTTCCAGATCACCGCGCAGTGAAATCGCATCGGCTAACAGTTGATCGCGTTGACTCGGGTGCCGTGTAATCACGCGCAGCGGCAGCTTGACCATGTCGGCCGCTTTCAATTCCGCCGCCGACACATGATGCAATACGTTCGACGGAATGCCGCTGCGCGCCGGCGTTGCGGTAAATTCGATGATGCACGACGGCCGCACCGCCGCCAGCGTCGAGAACGAAAGCTCGGTGCGCGCGTTATGCGCCTCGTCGACGATGACCACCGGCCGCCGCAGCCGCAGCATGTTGACGAGCGACGGCAGCGGCTTGCCGTCCGGCCCCGGCAGCAGGTCGGCGGCACGGCCGGGAGGCAGATTCAATAGGTGTTCGGAAAACGCGCCGTTCTGATCGTAGACCTTGCGCCCGGTCGTATCTTCAACGCGAAACGCCTGGATCGTCGCCACGATCACCACCGTCTGCCCGTCCACTGTCGCGCGCGACAACCGCAGCGCTTCGTTGATCGTCACCACCTCGACCGCACCGCAGGCCAGCTCGAGCGCGCGGCGATACGGATGGCGCGCATCGCGCAACGCATCGGCGGTCTGATCGAGAATAGTTACGCTCGGCACCAGCCACAATACGACGGCACGCTCACCGCGCAGCAGTTTGTCGATGGCCAATCCCGCCGCGTAGCAGGCCAGCAGCGTCTTGCCGCCGCCGGTCGGCACGCGCAGGCACACGTACGGCATCTCCGAAGAGAAGCCGTCGGCCTGCACCGGCAGGTACCGCGTCGGACTCTGCACACCGTTCTTTAACTGAATCGCCTGAAACGCGGCGGCAGGCTGCTTCTCGTCCGCCGTCTGCGCAAAAAAATCGCGCAGCGAATCGATTACGCGCTCCTGATAGGATTTAAGCGCGATCATGTGTCGTCCGCGATAAAGCCGATGCGGCGCTTGCGTGGTGCGGGTGGCGTTGCCGGCGCTTGCAGCAACGGCAACAGCTTTTGATAGATA
This sequence comes from Betaproteobacteria bacterium, assembly GCA_025356695.1. Next base: position 15,643 of record JANXSE010000321.1, on the reverse strand, counting down.
TCGCGCAACGCCGTATTGTGTTGCAGCAGCGTTTTGTCGATTTCGGCGAGTCGCTTGAGTATGGCCGCATTCGCCGCCAGTTGCTCGCGGGTGCGGACAAAAGCACGCACGACGTAGACGCTCATTGCCACGGCCTCCGCACTGTTCAGCACCATGGCCGCCATCAGTGCGCCGTGTTCGGTGAACGCATATGGCAGCGCCTTGGCGAATTTGAGCCGGACGAGGTGGTCGCAATTTGCGACCACCTTCTGTTTCTCCGCCGCGCTCAACTGAAAAACAAAATCAGCCGGAAAACGATCCGCGTTGCGCTTGACCTGCTCGTTCAGCCGCTTGGTCGTGACCCCATAAATGCCCGCCAGATCGGCGTCCACCAGAACTTTGTGCCCGCGTATGGTCAGAATCAATGATTCGAGTGTTTTGGCCGGTTTCAAGGCAACGGCCTCCCGATGCAATCCGTCTGACGGCATGCACGCTCCGCCTCGCGCCAATCCAGTTGATCAAGCACTGTTTCAGGCAAGGGATAACCCGTGCCCAAGCGGCGCCGAAGTTGACGCGCACGGACGAAACGTTGCCACACCGCTTCCTCCTGATTGAAGCGCCGCGCCAGTTCCTGAATCTCGCTGAAGTCCATCACGACACCTTGATCTCGTACGGCGTCTGCCGCACCACGATGCGCCCGGCCTGCAGGCGGTCGCGGCCGAGCAGGCAGCCGGCGCAATAGATCACTTTCTGGCCGTCGAACGGCGGCAGCTCCGCCAGCACCGCGCGCGTCAGTACGTTGCCACCGTTCGCGCTTTTATCGCCGAGGATGCCGTTATAGAGCAGATAAATGCCGACGCCGCGACAGACGCCAAGGAACGGTGTGTTCGGCACGCGCTCACGCGGCAGCGGCTCACCGGTTTCGGTGAAATAGACGTGGCGCGCGAGTTCGCCGAAGGTGACCGACTCGCGGATTTTGCCGTGCTCGTCGAACAGCGGCTCGCCGAGTTCGCAATAGCGGAAGCCGCTGCCGAGGCCTTCGACGTTTTGCCCTTTTGCATTCGAATAGCCTTGAGCAACACGACGAATGCGTTCGCCGGTCACATTGGATGCGATGCTTGCTTCCAATTCCACCAAAATGAAATTGCGCTCGCCACCATCTTCATTGTTTAGCTTTAATACGGCGTGACCAGTAGTACCACTTCCGGCAAATGAATCAAGAATCAAATCCCCTGGACTCGTCGCGACTCGAAGAATCCGCTCGATTAAGCGGGAAGGTTTCGGCGTATCAAAAATATTTGATCCGAGTATTTGATCAATTTCCTTTTTTGCTTCATCGGTGTGTCCAGCATCTTCATGTGACCACCAATTGTGTGGCGTCATACCTTGCCGAACCTCAGAAAGAAATAGCTTTAAGGCAGGCACGGTATTCGTGCCTTTCGCCCCCCACCACAATCTCTTTTCTAAAACGTGACGAGCATGCACATCCGGTTCGTATTTCCAAGCTTTCTTTGAATTTTTAATTACGTCGCCAGTATTTGGATTGATGATCTCGTAACAAAGATTGGGACGCTTCTCTGGCGATGCCTGGTTAAGATAATCGACCGCCTTCCAAGGCCCGCGCTCATCATTGTCCGGGTTCCCGTAACGAGCAACGGATTCATCTGTTCTTGGAAGTAAGTTGTTTTGGAATATCTCGCTTTTAGAGTAAACGAGTATGTAATCAATAATCGTCGCAATGCCCTTAAAATTGTTACTTACGCTGTATTTCCGCTGCCAAGTAATACAAGCACGGAAGTTCTTCGCTCCATAAATTTCATCCATTGCATACCGCAATGCTTGCGCTTCGTTATCATCGATGCTTATAAAAATCGCACCGTCTTCGCGCAAAAACTGCCGCAGCAACGCCAACCGCGGATACATCATGCACAGCCAGCGGTCGTGGCGGTCGAGCGTCTCGCCCTCCTTGCCGACGACCTTGCCCAGCCATTCGCGCATCAGCGGGCTGTTGACGTTATCGTTATAGGCCCAGCCTTCGTTGCCGGTGTTGTAGGGCGGATCGATGTAGATGCACTTGACCTGCCCGGCGTAGTACGGCAGCAACGCCTTCAAGGCGACGAGGTTGTCACCCTGCACGATCAGATTGCCGCTGCCGGGGTCGCCGCAGGCGAGTTCGGGCACATCTTTCAGCAAATGAAACGGCACTTCGCGGTGATGATTCACCACTGCGTCTTTTCCTATCCAGTTGAGCGTCGGCATGACGGAATTGTAACAGCGCATGCCGGCTAAAAGATGCGCCCGCTCCGCGCCAATGCACTCGTAGCGCAGGCGACTCGCCTGCATTGAAGCCGGTGCAGGCGAGTCGCCTGCGCTACCCCGCTTCGCTTGGCGTTCGCAAACGCGGATTCCGCGTAAAATGCCGCCGTGCTGACGCAACCGCGACAGACGAACTTTCAGAACCCGCCATGACTACCATCACCGAACAATTCATCGACCACGTGCTCGCCGTCGACTACGACACCCTGCCGCCTGAAGCCATCGACATGGCGCGCCAGGTCACGCTCGACGGCATCGCGGTAATACTCGCCGGCTCGACCGAACCGCTGGGTGTCGGCCGCATATCGACCGCCTATGTGCGTGAAATGGGCGGCAATCCGCAGGCCAGCGTGATTACCGGCGGCTTCAAAACATCGATGAGCAATGCCGCCTATGCCAACGGCACGATGGCGCATGCCCTCGATTTCGACAATACCTGGTATCCGCTCAATCATCCGACCTCGCCGACCCTGCCGGTGGTGATGGCGATTGCCGAGCATCACAAACTGTCAGGCCGCAAAATGATCGAAGCGCTGGTTGCCGCGTTTGAAGTACAGGGCCGCGTGCGACTCGCCGCGACCGGTCTCAAGACCGGCACCGGTTTTCACAAGCCCGGCACCACCGGCACCTTCGGTGCCGCCGCCGCCGCGACCAAAATGCTCGGTCTCGATAAACAGCAGGCGTTAATGGCGTTCGGACTCGCCGGATCGCGCGCCGGCAGCCTGTCGATCAACACCGGCTCGATGACCAAGTCGTCACACTCGGGGCACGCCGCGCGCATGGGCCTCGAATGCGGTGTGCTGGCAAAGATGGGCTGGACTGCCAGTGCCGATGTATTCGGACCGAAAGGTTTTTTCGATACCTTCCTGCACGGCGATGCCGAACCGGAATTGCTGGTGAAAGATTTCGGCGCGCCCTTCCGCATGGTCAAACCCGGCGTCGGTTTCAAGAAACATCCGAGCAACTACTTCACGCACCGGCCGATTGACGCCGCACTGGCACTTAAGGAAGAAAACAAATTTAATCCGACGGACATCAAGCACGTGGTGATCACCTTCCCGCGCTTCGAATATGTAGACCGACCGCAACCGGAAACCGGGCTCGACGGCAAATTCAGCGTGCAGTACACCACCGCGCTAGCTTTGCTCGACGGCGAAATCAGCGTCGACTCGTTCACCAACGAGCGGCGTTTCGCCGCCGACGTGGTGGCGCTGCTGCCGAAGATGGAATTGCGCTTCGACGACAGCATACCCGCCGACTTCGATCATATGCATGTCATTGTCGGCGCAGAACTCGCCGACGGGCACAAAATGTCCAAACGCATCGACAGGCTTTCGGGCTGGGTCGGTCTGCCATTGACGCGCGAACAGCGGTTGAAGAAATTCTATTCCTGCGCACGGCGCGTGCTCGATGACAATGCGATCAATCGCGTGCTCGAAGCCGTGGAAAAACTGGAAACACTTCCTGATATCCACGCCGTGATGGATATTCTGCGCTGCGACGCGCGCAAGCCATGAGCAGGCGCTATAAGGTCGCGGTAGTCGGCGCCGGCATCAGCAACAGTCCCGACGGCCGCGAGCGCTGGGCGGTGCGCGCCCACCTGCCGGCATTGCAGGCTTTACCCGAATTGTTCGAACTCGTCGCCGTCTGCACGACGCGCATGGAAACGGCGAATGCCGCGGCGAAAAAATTCGGCGTGCCGCATGCCTTCGACAACGTCGGGCGCATGCTCGCTGAATGTCCCGAAATCGACATTGTCTGTGTCAGCGTGCGGCCTTCGGTGCATCACGAAGTCGTCATGGCAGCACTCCATGCCGGCAAACATGTGTATTGCGAACATCCGCTCGGCATCAACACGCAGCAGGCGCGCGAGATGTACGAATTGGCGCGCGCAAAGAATGTGCGCACCGCCGTCGGCCATGAATACCATTACGAACCGGCGGCGCTGCAAATGGCGGAGATGGTGCGCACCGGCTACATCGGCAAACCGCTGACTTTCAACATCACCTATTTCGTCAGCAATTACATCGCGCCGCGGCCGTCGCACCGCCAGTGGCTGTTCGAGGCGGCAATGGGCGGCCATCCGGGTTATCGCAGCGGCCACAGCCTCGAGCGCGTGACCTCGATACTCGGCCGCGACATCGACAAAATCTGCGCCGAACTTGCCGTGCTGGTGCCGGAACGCGCCAACCTCGACGGCGGCGAACCGATCCGCAGCAATCAGGTCGAGAACATGAATTATCTGCTGCGCACTGCGGACGGCGTGATCGGCACCATGCAGGTGTCGTTCACTGCCTGGTTCGGCACCGGCAGCCGCTTCGAACTCTACGGCAGCGACGGCATGTTGATGCTCGATACGGTCGAGCTGTCGAACTGGGACAAAAAGACCGGCCAGGGCGATCCGCCGCGTGGCGAACTGCGGCTGTTCGGCGCACACGCCGATCTCGCGCAGATGATGAAAGACCCGATCGCGCCCGAACGCCTGGAGCGACGTTTTACCGAAATTCCGCTCGACGACAAACACATCTCCGTCAAAGACATAGACCGCGGCCGCGCGACCTTTCTCGTCGCACAGACCTGGACGGCATTTCACAAAGCGATCGGTGAAGGCCGCGACGGCGCGCCGAGTTTCCGCGACGAACTGAAAATCCATTGCATATGGGATGCCACCGAAAAATCCATGGCCGAAGAACGCTGGATCAAAGTCGATTACAGCGGAATCGGCAAATGACGTCCGTGCGCAATCTTGCCCTGCTCACTACAGCAATCGGGTTGGCGTTTAACGCTGCGGCACAGGATTATCCGAACAAGGCGATTCGTCTGATCATGCCCTACCCGATCGGCGGCAGCATCGACATTGCCGGTCGCATGGTGGCGCAGCGCCTGGCGGATAATCTCGGCCAGGGTGTGGTCGTCGACAATCGCACCGGCGCCGGCGGCATTGTCGGTACCGAGACCGGCGCACGCGCTGCACCCGATGGTTACACGCTGTTGATGGGCGGCATCGGCACACTTGCGCTGAGCCCGAGTCTGCAGAAAAATCTACCTTACGACCCGAACAAGGATTTCACACCGGTCACGCTATTGGTAACCATCCCCTATGTCGTCGTCGTGCATCCGTCGCTCAAGGCCGCCAACATCCGCGAACTGATTGCACTGGCCAAAACCAGACCGAATGAAATCAACTACGGTTCCGGCGGCAGCGGCAGCGCGCCGCATCTCGCCGCCGAGTTATTCAAGACCATGGCCGATGTGCGCATCACCCACGTGCCGTATAAAGGCAGCACGCCGGCAATCACTGATACGATCGGCGGGCAGGTGCAGCTGACTTTCACCGGTATCCCATCAGTGATGGCGCATATCAAGAGCAACCGCCTGCGCGCCATCGGCGTCACCAGCGCGAAGCGCACTGCTGCGCTGCCCGATGTGGCCAGCATCGCCGAATCCGGCGTGCCCGGTTATGAAGTCAATCCGTGGTTCGGCATACTGCTGCCGGCGCGCGCGCCGCAGGCACTGGTCACCCGCCTCAACAACGAGATTTTGAAAGTACTGCAACTGCCCGCCACGCGCGAACGCTTCGCCGCCGAAGGCTTTGAAGCGGCCGGCAATACGCCAGCGCAGTTTGTGGCTTACATCAAAACCGAGCAGGTGAAGTGGGCGAAAGTCATCAAGGACGCAAACATACGTGCAGATTAGTCGCGGACGCGACTACACTTCTCACCCTTGACGGGAGAGGGTTGGGGTGAGGGGTAAAACGCTCGCTGATGCCCCTCACCCCTGCCCTCTCCCCGCTTTCGCGGGGCGAGGGAGACATACAAGGCGCTCTTGGAATCAGAGCTAATCAAACTTTACATCAGACGCGCGTATCACCTTGCCGATGCGCGCATGTTCTTTTTTGATATAGGCGGCAAATTCCTCCGGCGTATTGCCGACCGCTATCACGCCTTCGAACGTCAGCCGTTCAATGATGTCCGGCGCCTTCATCGCGACAACGGCCTCCCTGTTCAGCAGATCGATGATGGTGCGCGGCGTGCCGGCCGGCGCGACCAGACCGTACCAGGAGCCGGCTTCATAGTCCTTGAGGCCGGTCGCTTCGGCGACCGTCGGTATCTCCGGCACCGTCGGATTGCGTTTTGCGCTGGTGATGCCGATGGCGCGCAAGCGGCCGGCCTTCACATGCGGCATCATCGCCACCGTGCTCGAGAAAATCAGCGGCACCTGCCCGCTCAACACGTCAGTCAACGCCGGCGACAACCCCTTATAGGGCACGTGCGTCAGCTTGATCCCAGATAGCATGACGAAGAGTTCAGTCGCCAGATGGTTCGAGCTGCCAATGCCGTTCGATGCGTAATTGATCTGGCTTGGCTTCGCCTTGGCCAACGCGATCAACTCCTTCATCGATTTCACCGGCAGCGACGGGTGCACCGCCACCACCTGCGGCGCCGAGGCGAGCAAGGTGATTGCCTCGAAATCCTTCAGCGGGTCGTACGGAATTTTCTTCTGCGCATTGGGAATGATCGCCAGCGTAGCGACGTTGCCAAGCAGCAGCGTGTAACCGTCAGCCGGCGCCTTCGCGGCAATATCGGCTGCAATCAAACCACCAGCGCCGGGCCGGTTGTCGACTGCGATCTGCTGTTTTAGCGTGCCGGTCAATTTCTGCCCGATCATGCGCGCGATGGTGTCGTTGCCGCCGCCCGGCCCCTGCGGCACCAGCAGACGGATCGCTTTGGTCGGATAGGTCTGTGCTTGTGCGTTTGCAAATGACAACAAGGCAACAAGCAGCATCGCGAAAATATTCTGACGCTTCATTTCCAATTCCTTTATTTGATGCGCCCCCCTTGAGGGGAAAGGAGTGCAATAGTTAACTACGTGCCAGCAACTTCGCCAGTTTCGCAGCATCGTCGAGTTTTTCAATATTCAACACGGCATCGCACAGTTGATTGACCTGCGCCTTCGGCAACACCCGCGTCGCCAGTTTGGTGAATTTTCCCACGACTTCTTCGTCGCTGCCGAAGTTGGTCTTATGACGCCCGACCTCGCGAGTACGTTCAAATTTCCTGCCATCCGTCAGATGCACTTCAACGCGCACCATCTGCCGAAACTTCGGGCCTTTGGCGGTGATCGCCGGGTCGTGTATCACCTCGACCTTGTCGGCCAGCGCCATGCGCACCGGATCAGTGAGTTTTTCCTCAGTGAACTGATCGACGAAACAATCGCCCTCGAGAATTTCGGTCGCCACGCAATACGACAGGTTCATTTGCGCCGCGGTAAATCCCTGCGGCACGTATTTCCAGCCCGAATGTTCCACTGTCGCCTGCGGTCCGTAGATCACTACTTTCACCACTTCATCCGCAGTGAACGGCCGTTCGGCGCGAAACTCGCGGATCAGATCAAGTGTGGTGTGATTGCTGCCGACGCAGGAATAAAATTTCAGTCGCACGCCCATCGCCTGCCATACCTCGCCGTAGCCGGCGGTGAGCTCCGCGAGTTTGAAACGATCGGTCGAACGCGAGAAAGTCGTGCAGAAACCGCCGTATTCGCTTTCAAACACGTTGACGATGCCGGTGAAGCCCGCATCTGCAAACTGCGCGCCGTAAAGCCCACTCTGGGCAGCACGTCCCGAATGCATGCGTTTCACCATAGACCCGAACTGCGCCGCCATCAGTCCGCTGGCCTGGGTGCCGGCGATGCCCAGCGCGTGCACTGTTTTATCCGTATCCAGTTTTAATCCGCGTGCGGCACTTGCCGCCGCCGCAAACACGCCGGCCGTCGCGCCCGAATGCCAGCCCTGCGCGATATGTTCGTTGCCCATACAGATACCGACGCGCGGGCCGACTTCATAGCCGGCCACCGCAGCAGTCAGGAATTCACGCCCGCTCATGCCGGGACGCCCCTCTACTATCGACACCAGCGGCGGCAGCAACACCGAACCGCAATGCAGTATGCCCAATAGATGCGTGTCGTCGAGTTCGAAGCCCTGCACCTGGGTGCCATTGACCAGTGCCGCATGCGGCGCCGAGAGTTTGTCTTTGGTGCCCCACACCGCGCAGGTACGGGTGGCATCCAGTATGCCGAGGCGCTGCTGAAGGATTTTGCTCCACTGCAGATCGGCACCGAACAAGCCGCAACCGAACGCATCCAGTATCAGGCGTTTGGTGCGTTGCTTTACTTCATCTGGAATCTGTTCGTATTTGAGATTCGCGACGAATTCGGCAACGCCGCGGGTTGCGCCATTTTCTGAATGTGATTCACTCAATTAAGTATCCTTAAATCAAAATGTCTCCTCCCCTTGAAGGGAAGAATTGAGGCGGGGTATCGAGGCGCCCATACCCCCCATCCCAACCTTCCCCATCAAGGGGGGGAAGGAGAGAATCAACAGCTATTTCGCCATACCGATGTCAGTCAATATGCCCTTGATCTCTTCGTATTCCGCTTTCCAGAATTTCGCGGTCTCCACGCTGTTGCGATAAACATTCTCGATCTGGTTGCTCTCAAGTTCGCGCCGCCAGTCTTCGTTTTTCGTCGCTTTGCCGAGCACATCGTCCCAGAATGCGATCTGCGCCGATGTCATGCCTTTCGGTCCGGCCAGCCCACGCCACACTTCGTTCACGCTGTTAACGCCAAGCTCTTTCCACGTCGGCACTTTCGACAGTTCGCCGCGCCCGCGCTGCGGCGCTGAAATCGCCAGCAGCCGCACCTTGCCAGCCTGCAGCATCGGCATCACATTGGACGCCGGTGCAGATTCCATATCGATGTGCCCGCCGATCACCGCCATGGTGCCGTCGCCGGCCGAATTGAAGGAAAGCGTTTTCAGTTTTTTCACATCGACGCCGGCGACCTTCATCGCGTGCGCAAAAGCCATATGCGCCGCATTGCCGGGGGCGGTGCCGATCGAAATGCTGAGCGAAGCCGGGTCCTTCTTCAGGCGCTCGATTACATCGCGCCCCGTCTTCAGCGGCGAATCGGTGCGCACCACCACGGCTTCGTATTCAACACCCAGCACCGCAACCGGCGTGAAATCGGCATAACCGAAGGGCGCGCGGCCGGTAATTTGATTGCTGAGTAGAGTCGGCGCCACCACCATAAGCGTGCGCGCGTCGCCCTGCCGCGTATTGATATAAGCGAGCCCTACCGCACCGCCGCCACCCGGTTTGTTGACTACGGTGACCGGTACTTCGAAGCCGCGCCCGTCCTGCAGTGCTTTGAGCAGCAAACGCCCCATCTGGTCCTGCGGTCCGCCGGGCGAGGTGCCGATGATGATTTCAACCGCACGCTCCGGCTTCCACGCCTGCGCATGCACCGCTGTCACTGCAGACAACGCCAGCGATGCAAGCAGCCCCGCGATTGCAGTTTGTTTTATCGCACTCATGGTCAGATCACTCCTTCCTTGCGTAAGGCTGCGACATCGCCGGCACTGTAACCGAGTGTGCCTAGAACTTCGGCATTGTGTTCGCCGAGCCGCGGCGGCGGTGTTTCAATACTGGCGTCGCCATGCTCCAGCTTGAATGCGCACATCGGCACCGTCATCGCCCCTTCCACACCGGGCATGCTGTCGAATTTGTGCAGGATTTTTCGCGTCTGCACCTGCGGATCAGCCACCGCCTCGGGCAGCGTACGCATTTTCAGCGCCGGCACATGATGCGCCTGCAGGTGATCCTCCCATTCCTGTGCGGATTTTTCCAGCATGATCTGACGCAATGCCGCTTCGTCTTGCTCGAAATTCTTTGCGCGCGTTTCGTTATCCGCATCGCCGCGCTCCGGACAACCAACCGTCTCGAACAAACGCTTGTTCTGGCGGTGATTGCTCGCTGCCAGCATGATCTGGCCGTCCTTGGTGTCGTAGAAATAACTGCTCGCATACGCGTGTTTGTTGCCGTGCGGCTTGGGCGCCTTGCCGGTATTCATATAACCGGCGATATGCGAGGCTTCCAGCATCATTGCCACATCCGCCATCGCGCAATCGATATGCTGCCCCTTACCGGTGCGTGTGCGCTGGAACAACGCACTGGCAATCGCGAACGCCGCCATCGTGCCGGTGCTGTAGTCGATAATCGGCGCGCCGCATTTGATCGATGGCCCACCTTCCGTGCCGGTCATCGCCATGATGCCCGAGGTTGCCTGTATCGCATGATCATAGGCGGTGTGCGTGCGGCGCGGGCCATCCTGCCCGAACGCCGTCATCGAACAATAGATCAGCGTCGGATTTATTTTTTGCATGTCCTTGTAACCGAGACCCAGCGCGTCAAAGGCGCCGGCGCGGTAGTTCTCGACCATCACATCGGCGCCGGCGACCAGTTGCTTGAGTATATTGCGGCCTTTTTCGGTTTTCAGATTCAAGGTGATCGCGCGTTTGTTCGAGCCTTGCGCGAGATAACTGGTGCCCATGTCGCGGCGATTGAGTTCTTTATTGCCGCCGGTGTTGCGGCTCTGATCGCAATCTTCCGGGTTTTCCACCTTGATTACATCAGCGCCGAGCACCGCGAGCTGATAAGCCGCGAACGGCCCCGCCAGCACGTGCGTGAGATCGATTACCTTGATGCCTTCAAATGGTCGCATATAAACTCCTCCTTCATTCGGCACACCCAAACCACTCAACAACAATTCGTCGTCCCCATGAAGGCGGGGACTCGGGTTCTTCCTTCTGGATTCCCGCCTTCGCGGGAATGACGGAGTGGAGAAGCAAGGGTAGTTTTAATGCAAGCGAGCTATTCCTCGCGGATACCTGCACTCTTAATTAATTTTCCCCACTTGGTCATTTCCGATTTTATGATGGCGGCAAATTCCACCGGCGTGTTGCCGACATATTCAAGCCCCGCGTTGAACAGCCGCTCGCGCGCATCGGCGCGGCTCAGCACGCGCAGTATCTCGGCATTGAGTCTTGCCACCAGCGACGGCGGTGTGCGGCCCGGCACAAATACACCGAAGAACGACGAAGCCTCAAAACCCGGCAGGCCGGTCGCCGCCACCGTCGGCATGCCCGGCGCGAGCGGAGTTGCCTGCGTGGTCGAAACCCCCAGCGCTTTCAATTTGCCGGATTTCACATGCGGCATCACTGAACTTGACGACACAAACATCACATGCACCTGCCCGCCGAGCAGCGCGTTGATTGCAGGGCCTGTGCCTTTGAACGGAATACGCTGCAACTCAGCGCCCGACTTGGTTTTGAACAATTCGGCGGCCAGATGCGTCGGCGAACCGGTTGAACCCGAGGCATAGTTGTATTGCCCCGGCTTCGCTTTTAATAGCGCGATCAGCTCGCGCACGTTATCCACTGCGAGCGACGGATGCACGACCAGCAGATTCGGCGACAGTGCCGCCAGCGTCACCGGTGCAAAATCGGCGACCGGATCATACGACGCGTTGTCACGCATGAACGGCGCGAGCCATAGTGACGTGCCGTAGAGCAGCAGTGTATAGCCGTCCGGCGGCGCCTTCAGCACCGCATCGACCGCGAGTATGCCGCCGCCGCGGTTTTCAACCACCACCGGTTTGTCGACATTGGCGCCCATGCCGGCGGATATCATGCGCGCGACAAAATCGGTGCCGCTGCCGGGCTCCGAAGTGACGATGCGTATGGTGCGCACCGGAAAGTCCTGCGCAATCACCGCGCCGCACACGAGCAAGCCGGCCAGCGCAAGCACAGTGGCACCGCCACGAAAAATTTTCAGATTGACCATGAATACACAAGCATGGAATATACAAACGACCATCAACCGGGACTATAATTTCAGCAGCAGCGCGATCTGCAATAGTTTGCAGCCGCCACCGGAACTCACCAACGCGAGGAGCAACCTCATGCAGCCGTTGAACACCGAACCCGCAACCGCAGCCGGCAACCGCACCGAAGAACCAACACTGTTCAAGTATACGACACCGGTCACCGAAAAACCCAAGACCATCGTGCGCCTGTGCCGCACCGATCTGCTCTACTCGTCGGTGCAGGTGTTGAAAGAAGGCGGCGAAAACAATCTGCACGCGCACAACGCGCAGAACGGCTTCTGGTTCGTATTAAGCGGCCGCGTGCGCTTCTACGGCGCCGACGACAAGGTGCTGGGCGAATTCGGCAAACACGAAGGCATCCACATCCCGCGCGGCTTTTATTACTGGTTTGAATCGTGCAGCGACGAAGTGCTTGAACTGCTGCAGGTCGAAGCCATAGACCTGACCCAGGCAAAAAACCTGCGTCTCAACGCCACCGAGCGTCAGGACCCGAGCAAGCAGATCAAGATCATTGCCTAGGGCAAGCTCTGAACAACTACCGTTCGCCCTGAGCCTGTCGAAGGGTGAACGTTCCAGCACATTGATTCTATTCCGCGCTCCGTTCATGGCTCGACAGGCTCAGCACGAACGGAGGGGTTATTCAGATCTTCCCTGGTACGCCGAACCGGCAGGCGTCTACGCAAACGCCGCCCTGCTCTTTTTGCGCAACACGCAATAGAGCATGAACGCCACCACTGCAATGTTGAGCGTCAAACTGCCGACCGTCAGCCAGCTGACGTGCTTATGCAGTTCGTAAATCTCGAACGGTATGTAAAAGCTGCCGCTCAAAGCGGCTAGCCATTCGGCCCAGCGCCGCGCATGCCAGAGCCCGTACGCCTCGACCAGTCTTAGCAGCGAATAACCGCCAGCACCGGCGGCCAGCAGCAACAGATGTGCATCGGTCAATTTGTCGGCCAGCGCCAGAAAAATATGCGGATAGTGTGCAGCCGGATTCAAATGCGCGCGCCGCACCAGATGCTCGGCAAAATGCTGGACGTCGTGATGAATCAGCGATAGCAGACCGAAACCGACCAGCAGAACCAGCACACCCTTGGCGGCCTCGATCAAGGCGACTGTTTTAAGTGCACCGGCTAAGCGCGTTTCGTTTTTATTCAGCGATGACACCTTCAGGTTCGTGTAAACGCATCGTAGGCAAACCGCGTCAATGCGGCTACCGCAGCGATAGCGAAACAGGCAATACCGATACTCGAATTGCTGCCGCGCGGCGGATTTCTCGGCGCAATAAAGCTCAGATGAAACTCGGTCGCCAGTTTTCCCAAGCCCAGAAAAATCGCAGCGGAAAACAACAACACCGTGGCCCAGGGCGCATCAAGTTGCCGGAAAAGAAATGCCGGCCAGACCCAGAATATCAATGCGCTGAGAAAACCGGTGGCGTAATAAGGGTTCACGGTTAACGCCCAAGCCCGGCCACGGGCCTGCCGGAGCGGTGCGAAGGCAGGACCGTCGGCTGGAGCGTCTGGTTGGACATCATTCACTTACCGATATTGTGATCATAGCCAAGGTACCGAACGGGTAAATCAGGGAACAAGAACATCTCTTGCGTGGATACCAACCTTTCGCTTCGGGGAGTTCCCGCCCAGGACGAACTCTCTCCAGAATTAGGAAGCTAATGATTGAAAGAACAACCAAGATGCTGGGGTGAGTCATAAATCCGTATAACGTGAAGTAGTTAGCTTAAAAGCCGCTTTGCATTCCGTCATATCCGCCTTCATAGAAATCATTCAGGCAGGAATCAAGACCATACAGCTATTGTGCAATATAAATTTATGTTATTCGAGCAGCGAAAATTACCGCCGCTCAGGTCTCATCCCGCCCCAGCACCCGCTCAATCCGCTTGTCCGGCACCAGCCACATCAGCGCAACGAATACATAAATGCCGACCGCCAGCCATTGCGACCAGAATGCGGCGGGGATCGCAATGACATAGAAGAGCGGCGACAACTTGCCTTTGCGGTCGGCGCCGACGGCTTTTTTCAGGAGGGAATCAGCGCCCTGCGAGGCGATGATCGCTTGCTGCAATATCCAGTAGGCGATGGCTGCCATCAGCATTACCGCACCATAGACTGCCGCCGGTGCTGAGGCGAAATGGTTTTCGCCCATCCAGCCGGTCGCAAACGGGATCAGCGACAGCCAGAACAATAGATGCAGGTTGGCCCACAGAATCGCGCCGGTAACACTTTTGCACAGATGCAGCATGTGATGATGGTTGTTCCAGTAAATGCCGACGTAAACAAAACTCAGTATGTAACTCAAAAACACCGCATACAGCGGCGCCAACGCCTCCATGCCGTCGCCATGCGGCACCTTTAATTCCAGCACCATGATAGTGATGATGATGGCGATGACGCCATCGCTGAATGCTTCAAGCCTGCTGCTTTTCATATTCTGTCTTCACCTTCCCATTGCGGATTCCACACCACTTCCCACAGATGATGATCGGGATCCTGAAAATAACCGGCGTAACCGCCCCAGAAAGTATCCTGCGCCGGCTTGACCATAACCGCACCGGCCTGCCCCGCCTGTGTCATGACCGCATCGACTTCCGCTTTTGAACCGACGTTGTGACCGATCGACAATTCGGTTGCGCTGACGGCAGCTTGCGGCAAACCGGTGTCGTGCGCTAGGCTCGCGCGCGGCCACAGCGCGAGCTTGAGTCCGGACTGCAGATTGATGAACACCACTGCACCGTATTCGAACTCCCTGCCAATAATGCCTTCGGTGACAAAGCCGAGGCCGTCGCGATAAAACTGCAATGAGCGTTCGAGGTCCTCGACACCGAGCGTGATTACCGTAATGCGGGGTTTCATGTGAGGCCCCGTTTGTCGATCTCAGGCACTAGACGATTTTGCACGGAATCACAGCATCTTCATCGAACCGGTAGACAGCACATAAACGATGATAGCCATCGGCGATAAGCACTCTGCCGTGCACCGCATCGCGCGCCAGCAAAAGCGGCGAAATCGGCGTGCCGGAGGTTATTTTTTTCTGGTCCTTGTCAACGTGGCTGTTGCTGACGCCGAGCAGGGTCAAACCGGAGGCGCGAAAAATGTCCTTCGACTTGAACGACGACATCGGCGCGCGTTTCAGTTTATTGACGATGGCGGCTGCAGCCGCTTCGTCGTAGAGCAGATTCAAATACGATAGTGCCGCCGGATAGTCGTGCTCTTCCGGTTCTTTCAGCCAGTTGATTGCGGTTGCTTTCGCCATTGTCAGCCTCTCATGCGCGCGCGTATTGCCACAGCGGTTGCCCCTATTTACCTTGCCGCATTTCCTCAAGCCGCATTCTTTGCCGGCCGCGGTCATCGAAATTCCCCGGCGCCAGCCAGCGCTCAAACACCGCGCGGATCGCCGGCCAGTCGCTGTCGATCATGGCGAACCAGGCGGTGTCACGGCTCTCGCCCTTGATCATCATGTGCTGGCGAAACGTGCCCTCGTATCCGAATCCGAAGCGCAGTGCGGCACGCTTCGAAGGTTCGTTCAGCGAATTGCATTTCCACTCGAAACGGCGATAACCGAGATCCTCGAAGGCATGGCGCGCAAACAGGAACAGCGCCTCGGTGGCGACGCG
>JANXSE010000316.1 GCA_025356695.1 Betaproteobacteria bacterium | reverse complement strand
GGCCGAATTTTTTCTGGTATTGCCCGACCTGGATCGCCAGCAGGCGCGCGACGGCAACCATCGCTTCCTTGGACGCCTCCTTGGTCATGCGGTCGATGAGCTTGGTGAGTTCGGCGAGACGTCCGTATCCGGTGAGATCGAGCATATCGATGCTCCTTTATGCCGCTTTGATTATGCATCTGCGATGGGCCGACTTGCTAGATGGCGCCTCGTTCCCTGAGCGCCGCCTGCGCTTGTGCATCGTAACCCAACGCCGCCAGTACTTCATCGTTGTGCTCGCCCAGCTTCGGGCCGATCCATTCAGTGCCGCCCGGCGTCTCCGACAACCTGGGCACGATGCCCGGCAGCTTGACCGGTTTGCCGTCCGGCAACGTGTGCTGCTCGATCATGCCGCGCGCCAGATACTGCGCGTCCTTGACGATGTCCGCAACATCATAGACTTTTGCTGCCGGCACATCGACGGCCTCGAGCGCGGCCAGCACTCCGTCAAGATCGTGCGCTGCCGTCCACGCCCCGATGGCGCCGTCAATCTCTGCGGTACGCGGCACGCGGCCGGCGTTGGTGGCGAGCAGCGCATCGTCGGCGAGGTCGGCACGGCCCATTGCCTTCATCAAGCGCTTGAAAATCGCATCGTTGTTGGCGCCGATGATGACGAACTTGCCGTCGCGCGTCGGATAAGTGTTCGACGGCACGATGCCGGGCAATGCGTTGCCCGCGCGCTCGCGCACAAAACCCAGCACGTCGAATTCCGGCAGCAGGCTTTCCATCATGCTGAACACCGCCTCGTAGAGTGCCACGTCGACCACCTGGCCGCGCCCGCTCGTATGGCGGTGCTGCAGTGCCATCATCGCGCCGATCACGCCGTAGAGCGCGGCGATCGAATCGCCGATCGAAATGCCCAGCCGCACCGGCGGACGGTCGGCGTAACCGGTGACGTAACGCATGCCGCCCATCGATTCGCCGATGACGCCGAAACCGGGCTTGTCGCGATCGGGCCCGCTCTGGCCGTAACCCGAAAGCCGCACCATGATCAGCCGCGGATTGATCTTTGCCAGTGCCTCGTAACCGAGGTTCCATTTTTCCAGTGCGCCGGGGCGGAAGTTCTCGACAACGATATCCGCATCAGCGCACAGCTTGCGCACGATTTCCTGCCCCTCGGGCGAACGCAAATTCACCGTCACCGATTTCTTGTTGCGCGCCTGCACGTACCACCACAGCGAGGTACCCTCGTACATCTTGCGCCACTGCCGCAGCTGGTCACCGCCGTCGGGTGACTCGATCTTGATCACCTCGGCGCCGAATTCCGCGAGAATGCGGCTGCAAAACGGCGCCGCGATCAGCGTGCCCAGCTCAATGACCTTGATACCTTTTAATGGCGGTGTTTTCGTCGCGCTCATATAATCCGGTGCCCGCTGCAAAATGAGTTTATTGAGTTCATCATCGTATTCTAGTATGGCAAAACAGACATTATTTTCAATTCTTGTGCGCGCCCCGTGGTGGATGAGCATCCTTGCGGCTGCGCCGCTGTTCGGCGCCGTGCAAATGTTCCTGCCACCGATCGCCGCGCTGTTCGCCACATTCCCCTTCCTCGGCATCGCCGCCTACGCGGCATGGAAACAACTGCGCACGCCGGGGGCTGCCAACGTCGCCGAAATTCTCGGCAAGCTACGCGACATGTCGTGGGAGAACTTTTCCGCTGTCATCGCCGAAGCACTGGCCCGCGATGGTTATGCGGTCAGTGCCAGCAAAGCCGGGGCGGTGGATTACGAAGCGCGCAAGGACGGGCGGCTGGCGCTGGTGAGCTGCAAACGCTGGAAAGTCGCGCAGACGGGCGCGGGGCCGCTGCGCGAATTGTTCGACGCCAAAAAAGCCGCTGACGCGCAGGATTGTATCTACATATCGGCCGGTGAATTCAACGCCAATGCGCGCGAGTTCGCGGCGAAAAATTCGGTGCGCCTGTTAAACGACGTCGAACTCGCGCAGATGGTGGCGCGCGTGCAACGCGCGACGCGGCGCTGGAAATTGTTCTAGCCGCGAGGATTGCGTGACTTTCGGGTAGGGTGCGCATCGCGCACGCAAACCCACCGCAGGTCGGTGCGCGATGCGCACCCTACGTACCGATTGTTAGCTGCGCGGTTTACGCGAATAAGCGTCGTCGAACGCCGCCTCCAGTTTTGCGTTGGCGCCGCGCACGCCCGCAATCACCGCTTTCGCCCACTCGAAGTATTCCTGCTGCCGCGCGAGACTCCATGACGCTGGCGGACTCGCCGCGATATCGCGCAAATTGCTGATCTTGTCGGCTAGCTTAACGAGTTTCGCCTTCGGACTTGCATGCGCGGCGTGTTCGATCTGCAGACGCTTGCGATCCACCTTCGGCAGCAGCTTGTCATCGGTGACCTCAAGCACGATGTCGCGCACCACCACGCCGAATTCGGCTTCGAGTTCTTCTGCCGTCGTTTCAGTGTCTTCGATGGTGTCGTGCAGGAGCGCCGCGCAGATCACTTCCGGATCGTGAATGTCCGCCTCGTTGACGAGGATGTTCGCCAGCGCGATCGGGTGATTGATATAGGGCGAAGCATGCACGTCCTTGCGCCGCTGGTCGCGGTGCTTGCGCGCGGCGAACTCCAGCGCGTGCAGGATCAACTCCAGATCCGACTTCGGCGGTTTATAAGCGTTGCTGGCCATGATGATCCCCGTTCTATTTCCGTATGACCGGCTCAATCGGCAGACGTTCCGCGTAACCAAGCAATTGTTCCAGATACACGCCGTGCGAAAACAGTTTTTCCTCCGAGCGCAACGGTCCCGCCACCTGCAAGCCCACCGGCAGGCCATCCGGCGTAAAGCCACCGGGCAAGGCAAGAATCGGGCAGGAAGTAATCGACAGCGCGCAGGTCAGCGACAACCAGCCCATGTAGCCGTCGAGCTTCACGCCGTCCAATTCGGCGATATAACGCGTCTCCACTGGAAATGGCGGACACATTACCGCCGGCGCGATCAGCAGATCGTAGGTCTCGAAAAATTTCGCCATGCGGCGCACGATCTCGCCCTGTGCGATTTCTGCAGCAACGACATCGGACAATTTCAGACTTAGACCGAATTCGGTGTTGCCGATGACCTCGGGTTTGAGCAGATGGCGGTATTTCTCCAGCAGCGGAGCAACACGCGCGATATAAATCGCACCACGCAGCACCATGAAGTTTCGTACCGCATCCGACAAATCAGGATGCACTTCCTCGACGATCACGCCGTCGCCGGCGATTTTTTTGGCCGCCGCCTCGACCACCGCGCGGGTGTCGCGATGCACCACCGGCGTCACGCCGAGATCGACGCTGTAAGCGACGCGTTTTGGTTTCTGCGGATGCGCTGCGGCAGCAATATAGCTGCCGGATTCCAGCGGGCGCGACATCGGATCGAGTTTGTGCGCACCGGCTTCGCACTCGAACATCAACGCGCAGTCGGCGACATTGCGCGCCATCGGCCCCTCGACCGACAGTGCTGAATAAGGCTGTTTCTGCGCGCGCGGCACCATGCCCGGCGTCGGCCTTAAACCCACCGTCGAGCAATAACTCGACGGCGTGCGGATGCTGCCTCCGAAATCGCCGCCCGTAGCAAGCCACACCTGCCCGCTCGCCAGTGCCGCCGCGGCGCCGCCCGATGAGCCGCTCGGCGTCAAACGCGTGTCCCAGGGATTGCGCGTCACGCCGAACACTTCGTTGAAGGTATTGCCGCCCGCCGCAAATTCCGGCAGATTCGATTTGGCGACGACCAGCGCGCCGTGTTCTTCGAGGCGCTCGACGATGATGTCGGATTCAGTGGCGATGCGGTCGGCGTAAATGCGCGAGCCCGAGGTGCAGCGCACGCCCTTGACGTCGGTGTTGTCCTTGACTGCAATCGGCAGGCCGTGCAGAAAATGCGCCGGCGGTGCTTTCGGCGGGTTCTGCATCAGGCGCTTCGCGTGATCGCGCGCGCGGTCGAGGCACAGCGTCGGTAGCGCGTTCAACGCAGGTTCGGTTTCGGCGATGCGCATTGCAGCCGCATCGATCAGTTCCAGCGGCGAAACCTTGCCCTGCTTCAGCAGAGCGACCACGGCGGTGGCCGACAATTTGCATAGTTCGTTCACGCGTAGCACCTCCTGGCTGGCATGCCGCGAGTATAACGCGAGCGCGGCGCGCACCGGCGCCGGAGAGGCGGCAAGCGGCTACAATATGCGCTGTTATCGCGCCAGTCGCGACATCTCCACAACATACAACAACCTCGCGGATGACCTCATGAAACCTTCCGACTCGACCCTCACCCGCACCGGCGGCCAACTGCTCGTCGATGCACTCAAAGTACACGGCGTCGACATGGCCTTCGGCGTGCCCGGCGAAAGTTATCTGTCGGTGCTCGATGCTTTTTACGAATCGCGTGACGACATCAAGTTTGTGATCTGCCGCCAGGAAGGCGGTGCCGCCAACATGGCCGACGCCTACGGCAAACTCACCGGCCGGCCCGGCATCTGCTTCGTCACGCGCGGCCCCGGCGCCACCAACGCATCGATCGGCATCCACACCGCGTTTCAGGATTCGACCCCGCTGATTCTGTTCATCGGTCAGGTCGACAACGAAGTCACCGAGCGCGAAGCGTTTCAGGAAATCGATTACCGCCGCATGTTCGGGCAGATGGCGAAATGGGTGGCACAGATCGACCGCCCCGAGCGCGTGCCCGAGATGATCAGCCACGCCTTCCATCTTGCAGTATCCGGCCGTCCGGGCCCCGTCGTGCTGGCGCTGCCCGAAGACATGCAGACCACTACGGCCATCGTACCTGATGCTGCGCATTATCAACGCGTCGCCGCGCATCCGGGTGCGGCCGACATGAACAAGTTGCGCGATATGCTCGCCGCGGCCAAACGCCCCTTCGTCATGCTCGGCGGCGGCGGTTGGAACGCCAAGGCCTGCGAAGACATGCGCGCCTTCATCGAAACCAACCATCTGCCGACCGCCTGCGCCTACCGCTGCCAGGACCTGCTCGACAACCGCAGCCCGAATTATCTCGGCGACATCGCCGTCGGCATGAACCCGGCGATCGAAAAACGCATCCGCGAGTGCGATCTGCTGCTGGCAGTCGGTCTGCGCCTCGGCGAATGGACTACGATCAACTACACGCTGATCGACATCCCGCGGCCGAAAATGAAATTCGTGCACGTGCATGCCGGCGCCGAGGAACTCGGCCGCGTTTATCAGGCCGACATTCTGATTAATTCCGGCATGCCGGAATTCGCCGCCGCAGTACGCGCGCTGGCCCCCGTCAAACCGGTGTGGGCCGATCAAACCAAAGCTGCGCGCGCCGAATTCGACGCGTGGCAGCTGCCAGTGAAAACGCCGGGCACGCTCAACATGAGCGAAGTCATCGCCTTCCTGAAAAAACGTCTGCCCGAAGGCTCCATCCTCACCAACGGCGCGGGCAACTTCACGCTGTGGGCGCACCGCTTTTATCAATACACGGGCTTTCGCACCCAACTCGGACCGACCAGCGGCGCCATGGGTTACGGCGTGCCGGCCGGTGTCGCGGCCAAGCTCGTGCATCCCGATCGCCCCGTCATCGCCTTCGCCGGCGATGGCGACTTCATGATGAACGGCCAGGAACTGGCGACCGCCATGCAGTACGGCGCGAAAACCATTTTCATCGTCATCAACAACGGCATGTTCGGCACTATCCGCATGCATCAGGAACGCTACTATCCCGGGCGCGTCAGCGGCACCGAGTTGCACAACCCGGATTTCGCGGCACTCGCGCGCGCCTACGGCGCGCACGGCGAAGTCGTCACCAGGACTGAAGACTTCGAAGCGGCCTTCGAGCGCGCGTGGAACGCCGGCACCGCAGCGTTGCTTGAATTGCGCATCGATCCGGATTCGGTGTCGCCGCGCGCCACACTGTCGGCCATCCGCGCCGAGGCGATGAAGAACAAAAAATGATACGGTACCTCAAAGAAAAAGATGTCGAACAACTGCTGCCGATGGCCGATGCCGTCGAACTCGTCGAACAATCACTGAAGGCGCGCGCCGAAGGCCGCGCCACCGACGTGCCGCGCGTGCGTGCGCGCATGCCGGCGGGCACGCTGCACATGATGGAGGCGACCGCCGCCGACCTCAATGTAATCGGCTACAAGGCCTACTTCTCGGCCACCGGCAAGGGCACGCGTTTTTACGTGCATCTGTTCGACACCGAATCGGGAAAACCCACCGCCATGATCGAAGCCAGCCATCTCGGCATGGTGCGCACCGGGGCGGCCAGCGGCGTGGCAACGCGCCACATGGCGCGCGAAGACGCCGCCATCGTCGCCACGCTGGGCGCGGGCAAACAGGCGATCGGCCAGCTCGAAGCCGTCTGCGCCGTGCGCAAGATCAGTGAAGTGCGCGTGTGGAGCCGCAACCCCGAGCGTTCGAAAACATTCTGCGATGCGCTCGCAAAAAAACTCGGCGTGGCGATGAAAGTCATCACCGATCCGGCCGAGGCGGTGCGCGGCGCCGACATCATCAACGTCATCACCAAGGCGGCCACACCGGTGCTGCTCGGTGCGTGGTTGTCGCCGGGACAACACATCAACGCTGCCGGTTCCAATTCGCTGGCACGGCGCGAACTCGACGAGGCCGCCGTGCGGCGCTCGACGCGCATCGCCGTTGATTCGCGCAACACCGCGCGCAACGAATGCGGCGATCTGCTGCCGCTCGCCGAATCGGGACTGATCGACTGGGATTCGCTGCCGGAACTGGGTGAAATCATCACCGGCCGCGTGCCGGGCCGCCGCAGCAAGGACGACATCACGCTCTACGAATCGCACGGCATGGCGGTACAGGATTTGTATACCAGCAAGTTCGTGCTCGACGCCGCTTTAAAGAATAACATCGGCATCGATCTGCCGGTCGGCGATTGATTCCACGGATGGCGCGGCCGCAGCGTTTTCACCAGCCCCTATTCCGCAGTGGCAAGACTGAAACAACTGCTCGCAGTACACTGCGTCGCTTTACCACCCCGCCACAACTTCAGAGGAGGCAGCAATGATCAGCCTCAATCGATTTGCAGTTGCAGCCGCATGCGCGGCCGCCACCATCACCCCGTCACACGCGTTTGCACAAAACTATCCCTCTAAGCCCGTGCGCTTCATCGTGCCTTTCGTTGCCGGCGGCCCCACCGATATCCAGGGCCGCATGCTCGGCGAAAAACTCGGCCAGCGACTGGGGCAACAGTTCATCATCGACAACCGCGGCGGCGCCAACGGCAACATCGGCATGGAACTCGCCGCGAAGTCGCCGCCCGACGGTTATACGATCGTCATCGCCACCGTCGGCACCTGGGCGGTCAACCCCAGTCTCTACAAATCGATGCCCTACGATCCAGTGCGCGATTTTGCGCCCGTCATGCAGGTCTCGGGTTCACCCGGCGTGCTGGTCGTGCATCCCTCGGTGCCGGCCAAATCGGTGAAAGAACTCGTCGCACTGGCGCGCGCCAAGCCCGGCAAACTCGATTACGGCTCTTCGGGTGTGGGCGGCTTCGGCCACATTTCGGGCGCGCTGTTCGGCCTGATGACCAAAACCGAAATGGTGCACATCCCCTACAAGAGTTCAGCGCCGTCACTCACCGATCTGATTGCCGGACAGATCCAGGTGCTGTTCAACAACGCGATCTCGACCGTGCCTTATATCAAATCGGGGCAGACACGCGCGCTGGCGGTGACCAGCTTGAAGCACATGGCCGCGTTGCCGGAACTCCCGACGATCGACGAGTCGGGCGTCAAAGGCTACGACAATTCATCGTGGTCGGCGGTCGCGGCACCCGCCGGCACGCCGAAAGAAATCATCGCGCGGCTCAACAGCGAACTCAACGCAATTCTGAAACTGCCGGACGTGATGGAAAAGAACGCCTCGTTCGGCGCCGATGCGGTCGGCGGCACGCCGGAACAGTTCGGCGATTACCTTAAGTCGGAAATCGCCAAGTTCGCGCGCGTGGTTAAGGAAGCGAAGATCTCCGCGCAATAAAGCGGAAGCGAAGATCTCCGCTCAGTAACGCAGAAGCTTTGCAGGGTGCGCGGTGCGCACCCTGCGTCCTGCCCTACTTTTACTTCCGCGAATAATCCACAAACCCGCCGCGGTTCGGCATCTTCACCTGTGGCAGCGCTTGTGCATTCATCACCGCGTCCGCCGGCACAATGCCGTTGATATTCAACATATAGGCCGTCACCGCGTAGACTTCTTCATTGGTCAGCGACATCGGCGCATTCACCGGCATGGCGCGGCGCACGTAATCGAACAGCGTGGTCGCATACGGCCAGTAGCTGCCGACGGTGCGCACGGCATCGGCCGCGGCCAGTGTGCCGCTGCCGCCGGCCAGTACGTCGGCCGGTTTGCCGGCACCCTTTTCGCCATGACAGGCCACGCATTTCGCCGCATATACCGCCATGCCCTGTTGCACGCTGCCGCTGCCCACCGGCAGGCCGGCACCACTGGGCGGAATGCTGATGCTCCAGGCTTTGACTTCTTCCGCCGTGGCGGCGCGGCCGAGCGCAGGGCCCGGCACCGACGATTGCTGCAGCGTGCCCTGCATCGCACAGGCACCGAGTGTCATCACTGCAACAGCGGAAACCGCCAGACGTTTAGAGGTAAACATTGCTGACGCTCCCTTTGGCATCGACCGCCCAGGTCTGGATCATGTTGTTGTGGTATCGGTTGGACGGCGAATAGATCGCGTTCCACGCCGCGCGCGTCATCTGCACATTGCCCTTTTCGTCGGTGGCGCGGCTTTGCAGCAGCGCCGGCGCGCCGCTCCACTCCCACGGCAGACGGAACCGCGTCAGCGCCTTCGGCAGCACCGGGCCCTGCAATACCGCCTCGCGCCAGCTCGCGCCGCCGTCGGTCGAGACTTCGGCTTTGACAATACGGCCCGCACCCGACCACGCGAGGCCGGAAATTTCATGCAGCCCCGCACCCGGCATGTTCATGCCGCCCGAAGGCTGTGTGATCAGCGATTTCACACCGAGTTCGAAATCGAACTGGCGCGCCGTACCGTCGCGCAGCAGCAAACTGTATTTCGAGGTTTCGTCCTTGGTGTGCATGGGCGTGGCGGAAACTTCGAGCCGGCGCAGCCATTTGACGTTCATGTTGCCTTGATAACCCGGCACTAAAAGTCGCATCGGGTAACCCTGCTCGGGACGGATACGCTCGCCATTTTGATAGAGCGCGATGATCGCGTCGTCATAGGCCTTGTCGAGCAGCACGCTGCGGCTCATCGCCGCGGAGTCGGCACCCTCGGCGAGAAACCATTTCGCGCCGGCTTCAACGCCCGCCTCATCCAGCAGCAGCGAGAGCGAAACGCCGGTCCACTCGCTGCCCGAAAGCAAGCCGTGGATCACGGCACAATTGGCCTGCGGCGGTTTTGGCAGCGTGTTGGCCGAACTGTTGCCCGCGCATTCGACAAAACAGGTGCGCGACACCATCGGATAACGCAGCAGGTTTGCCACTGTGAAGACGAGCGGCTTTTTCACCATGCCGTGGATCAGCAGCTTGTGCTGTGCCGGATCGATCTCCGGCACGCCGTTGTGATGGCGCTCGAAGTGCAGACCGCTCGGCGTAATCGCGCCGTTGAGCGTTTGCAGCGGCGTGCGCGAGGTGCCGGTGCCCGGCGAGGTCGCGCCGTAGCTCGGTGTCAGCGTGCGCAGCACTTTGTCTTCATGCTTCGACGGCTGGCCGTAGGCGCGCATCGGCGTACCCGGCGTGGTGGACCACGCCGGGAAATCTTTGCCGACCGGATCAGCGGCACGTGCCGGTACCGCCACCGCCGCCGCCAAGGCACCGGCGGCACCAAGGCTGTTCTGCAGAAATTTCCGGCGGTCGTACCCGGGTTCTTTGTCGACAGCGGCAGCCGTGCCCGAAAGCACGGCGGCGCGCGCGGATGCGCGGCGTAATTTCATGTTTCCTCCCCTGTGTAAAACACTGCTATTGCGCGGCTATTGTGTTTGATTCGCGCTAGAATTCAGCCACTGCTTCATCATATAGAAATTCGCGCGCAGCCGCCACGCGCGTTTACGGGGAGAAACCAATGCGCCGTTCCAACACGTTATCGCTGTCCTTGCTGGCCTCGATCATGTTTGCCTTCGCCATGCCCGCCGCATATGGCGCCGAGGCTGCCAAAGCAAAACCAGCGGCAAAACCGCCGATCGCCAAACCCAAACCGGTCAAATTCAGCGGCCCGGTGTCCATCGCGAAGCAGGGTTACTTCTACGTCAACGGCCAATACGCCACATCCAAAGACGGCCAGATCATGGTCGGCCAGATGTTTGTGCAGTACCAGATCCCGCAGGCGCGCACGAAAAAATATCCAGTCATCATGGTCCACGGCGGCGGCCAGACCGGCACCAACTTCCTCGGTACTCCCGATGGTCGTCCGGGCTGGGCCGAATATTTTCTGCGCCAGGGTTATGCCGTTTACGTGGTCGATCAACCGGGCCGCGCGCGTTCCGGCTATTTCACCGAGGCCTACGGCCCGACACGCCGCCCGAACGCGGCGGCGATGTCCGAGCGTTTCACCGCACCCGAACTAGCCAACATGTATCCGCAGGCCAAACTGCACACGCAATGGCCGGGCAAGGGTGTCGCCGGCGACGCCGTCTTCGACCAGTTCTTCGCTTCGCAGGTCGAAGACATGAACAATCTGACCATGCTCGAAGATCTGAACCGCAATGCCGGTGCGGCGCTGCTCGACAAGATCGGCCCGTCGATTCTGCTCACGCACTCGCAATCCGGCCCCTTCGGCTGGGGTATCGCTGATCTGCGGCCGGAACTCGTCAAAGCAGTACTCGCCATTGAACCGAGCGGTCCGTCGTTCTACGAAGCCGTCATGATCGGCGCACCCGAATGGTTCAAGGACGGCCCCGTCGGCCGCGCCTGGGGCGTGACACGCATGCCGCTTACCTTCGATCCACCCGCCACCGAACCGAAAGACCTCGTCATGGCGCGGCAGGACAAGTCCGACAGCGAAGGCCTCGTGCGCTGCTGGCAGCAGGAAGCGCCGGCGCGGCAACTCGTCAATCTGAAAAAAGTGCCCATACTCATCGTCACCAGCGAATCATCGTACCACGTGCCCTATGACCACTGCACCTCGAAGTTCCTCGCGCAGGCCGGCGTCAAGCATCAATTCGTGCGCCTGCCCGAAGTCGGCATCCGCGGCAACGGGCACATGATGATGCTGGAGAAAAACAATCTGGAGGTGGCGGCGTTTCTTGGCGGGTGGGTGGCGAAGAACGTACGATGACTTGATCAGGTAAGGCGCAGGCGCAATTAAATACCTGGCCACCCGGTATGAAAATCGCACTGCATCTATTCCGCTGCTCATTAATTGCAATTACTGCATCGCTGCTGACATCCTGCACAAACATGCAAACGACGCCGTCACCTGAAATACGCCAAACCCTCGCTCCCTCCGGCAAGCTGCGCGTCGGTGTTTACCCCGGCAGCCCCTTCTCGATGATCCGCGACCCGGTGTCCGGCGAGGCCCGCGGTATCACGATCGAACTCGGCCAGTCTCTGGCCGCGCGTCTGGGCGTGCCGTACGAGCAGGTCGAATTCCAGCGCATTGCAGAAGTTCTCGAAGCTCTGAAAGCCGGCCGAGTGGACATGGCGTTCGCCAACGCATCTCCCGCCCGCAAGCAGGAATTCGGGTGGACGCCACCGGTGCTGCTGATCGAACTCGGCTATCTGGTTCTGCCCGGCTCCCCGGTCACCACGATCACCGATATCGACCGGCCCGGCATCCGCATCGGCGTGACCGAAGGCGGCACCACCAACCGCGAACTGGCGCACGCATTGAAGAATGCAACGGTGGTGCCCGCTGCGACGCTCGACACGGCAATCGAAATGCTGTCGCAGCACCGCATCGACGCGTATACGACCAACAAGGCCAATCTCTACGAGATGTCCGGAAAATTGCCCGGTTCGCGCGTTATCGACGGTCGCTGGGGTCTTGAGCATTTGTCGATCGCGATTCCGAAAGGCCGCGAACAGGCGATGGCTTTCGTCAACGCATTCGTCGAAGAAGCGAAAGCCGACGGACTGGTTGCACGCGCGGCGCAACGGACAGGATTGCGCGGCGCAGTTGATAAGGAATAACGCAGACAAATTCCGGCGCCGGCCGGAGTCTCAGTTCGCGCTCTTCAGCCCTTCGTCGCGAATCAACTTGCCCCAGGTATCGTGATCGCGCCGCACCTTGGCCGCAAACTCCACCGGATTCATCAACAGCACCTCGACGTTCTGCGTGGCGTAGTAATCGCGCATCTCCGACGTCGCCAGCACCTTGACGATCATGGCGTTGAGTTTCTCGACAACCTCGCGCGGTGTGGCGGCGGGCGCGAAAAGGCCGTGAAAACCCGTGTATTCGTAATCGCGCACGCCCGCCTCGGCCACCGTCGGCAGATCGGGCATGACCTCGGAACGCGTCTTGCCGGTAGTGGCGAGCGCGCGCAGCTTGCCGGCCTTCACATGCGGCGCCATGACGATGATGGAGAAGATCATCATATCGATGCGGCCGCCGATCATGTCGGCGAGCATCGGGCTGTTCGAGGCATAAGGCACGTGGGTGATGCGGATGCCGGCACGCACGCGAAACAACTCGGTGCCGAGATGAAAGCCGGTGCCGTGGCCCGGTGAACCGTAGCTGATCACACCCGGCTTCTGCTTCGCCAGCGCTACGAGATCGGCCACTGTTTTCACCGGCATCGACGGATGCACCACCAGCACCGTTGAGAACTGGCCCATCGGCGCCACCGGCACCAGATCGCGCATGACGTCGATCGCCATCTTTTCCTGCATGTGCGGATTGGTCGTGATCGAAGAGCCGGGGCCGCTGAAGATAGTGTAGCCGTCGGGTGCCGCGCGCGCGACAAGCTCCATCGCAATATTACCCGAGGCGCCGGGCCGGTTGTCGATGATGACCTGCTGCCCGATGGCCTCGGAGAGTTTGCGCGCCAGCGGCCGCGCCAGTGAATCGCTGTTGCTGCCGGCAGTGAAACCGATGATGACGCGGATGGGTTTGGATGGATAAGTCTGCGCAACTGCATGCGCAGAACAGATGCACAGCAAAGTGCCGCCCGCGGATGCCGCAAAAATATTCAGAGTCTTCATACCTTCCCCGTCAATGCCCGTATCAGCCGAACAACGCCATGATGCGCTGATCGAGCGCGCCGCCGTTCAGTGCGCGCCATTGTTCGAAATGGTCGTCCCGCTCGGTCAACGCTTCAAGCATTGCAAAATCAGTGGCGCGGACTTCGAGACCGCGCACGATGAAATTGAGCAGCTGCACAGCCAGCCTTTCAAGCATGTCGGCCACATCGATGCCCGGCACGGCCGGCGCCAGTTTGGCCGCGTGCGCCAATGCCGACGCACTCACCGCCCAGCCCTGCCGGCTGGCAATGCGTCCGGACAAGGCATTGGCAAGCGCCGCGCGCGCCTCAACCGCCATCGCCGGAAAATAATGCGCGATGACCTGCGCGCGGATGTCGTGCATGTGGCCGGCGACGCTGCCGTAAGCGCTGGCCGTATACGATTTGGTATGCCGGCGGTAACGCGTCACGACCTGCGGCAGGTTTTCAAAGCGCAGGCCAGCGCGCATGCCATCGACCCACAGCGCGTAGTCGGCACCGGGGCCGGTCTCCGGCCTGTAGTCGATGCGGCGCTGGCGAAACAGCGCGAGCTTCATGCAGGCCGCCGGATTGATGATGGGCGAGGTGAAGAGCAGCATCGATTTGATGGCGGCATCGCTCTGCGGATAGCTCACGGTGCCCAGCCGTTTATCCTCACCGAAACGTTCGATGGCACCGCCGATGATGTCCGGACCGCCGGCTGCTTCCAGCCGCGCCACCTGCCGCTCGAAGCGCCCGGCCACGGCAATGTCGTCCTGGTCGAGCAATGCAACGTGGCGGCCGCGCAGCAGGCTGATGGCGCGCTGGCGCGTAATACCGACGCCGAGATTTTTCGGTTGTTTAACGATGCGTAAGGCCGGATGGCCGAGCGACTCGACCACGGCCACCGTGTCGTCGGTCGATGCATCGTCGACGACGACGATTTCGAAATCAGGAAAACCGTTGTCGATCACCGATTCGAGCGCCTCGCGCACGAATGCAGCACCGTTGTACGTCGGCATGAAAACAGAAAGCAGCGGGGTCATGACGCTCGATTCATCGCTGCCGGTTCGTGCCGCGCGAACATTGTGCTACGCCGAAACCAGTTCTTTCATCACCGCATACAGCGCGTTCTGCGCCTCGAAGCCGATGCCGGGCCGATCCGGCAGCTTGAGCCAGCCGTTTTCCACCTTCGCCTCGTCGGCAAAACCGGCGAACACGCCGAACACATCCGGGTAGGCCTCGCAGCCGCCGAGGCCAAAGCCGCCGACGATGTGCAGCGTCATCTGGTTGCCGCCATGCGGGAAAATCGAGCTGCGCTGCCACTTGTGGCGCTTCAGCATCTCAAGCGTGCGTGAAAACTGCGTGATGCCGTACGACTGCGGCACGTCGATCTGGATGATGTCGCGGTCTTCGCGCATGCCGCCAAAGCGCACGAGGTTTTCAATGTCGCCGGTGGAAAACAAGTTTTCGCCGGTGCCTATCGGCGAATCGTAGATCGAAGCAAAATCCGCCAGCAATGCATAGTCAAGCGGATCGGTCGGCTCCTCGAACCAGCGCAATTTGAAATCCTTCAGCGCCTGCGCATACTGCAGCGAGCGCAGGCGATTGAATCCGGCATTCGCATCGACGGCGAGGCGGTCGCTCGAACCGACCACCTTGATGCCGGCCTCGACGCGTCTGACGTCCTCAGGGATCGTCATGCCGCCGACTTTGATCTTCATGGTCGTATAACCCTCGTCGAGGCGCTTGCGGATTTCGTCTTCGAGTTCCGGAATACCCTTGCCCGGCGAGTACCAGCCGCCGCCGACGTAGCACTGCACCTTGTCGAGAATTTTTCCGTCGCTGAATTTTTCGGCCAGCACTGCGTGCAGCGGCTTGCCGGCGATCTTCGCCACCGCGTCCCAGCACGCCACTTCAATGGTGCCGATGGCGACCGAACGCTCGGTGTGCCCGCCCGGTTTCTCGCGTTGCATCATCGCGGCGAGTATCTTCGCCGGATCGAGATTGTCGCCCGCTTCGTTCAACAGCGACTCGGGTTTCGCCTTCAGGATGCGCGGAATGAAACGGTCGCGCATCTGCGCGCCGCAGGCGTAACGACCGGTCGAGTTGAAGGCGAAACCGGCGACCGGCTTGCCGTCGCGGATGACGTCGGTGATCACCGCCACCACCGAGGTCGTCATTTCGGAAAAATCGAACACCGCGTTGCTGATGGTCGAATTGATAGGAACCGCGACCTCGCGGATTGCAGTAATGCGCATCGCCTATTCCGCCTTAAGACCGGACGCCTTGATCACCTTGCCCCACTTCTCGATTTCGCTTTTCACCTGCGCCGTAAATTCCTCCGGCGTGCTGGCGACGATGTCGAAGCCGAGTTCCTGCACGCGCTGTTTGGTCTCGGCCTGCGCCATCAGGCGTTTGATGTCGGCGGCGATTTTATTGACGATCGCTTTGGACGTGCCGGCCGGCACGAACACGCCCTGCAGCGTGTCGGCCTCCTGACCCTTGAAGCCGGACTCCGCCATGGTCGGCACATCGGGCAGCGCCGAAGAACGTTTCGCACTCGTCACCGCGAGTCCGCGCAAGCGTCCGCCGAGTATGTGTTGCGTTGCCGGCGGCATCGCCACGCAGCCGAGTTGCACCTGATTGCCGATCACCGAAGCCACCGCCGGGCCGGCGCCGCCGAAAGGCACGCGCACCAGATCGAGTTTGGCGGTCATCTTGAAGAGTTCCGCCGACAGGTCCGGCGTGGTGCCGACACCCGGCGTGCCGATGCTGTATTTCTTGTTGTCTTTCTGAATCACCGAGACCAGATCCTGCATGGTCTTCGCCGGCACCGACGGGTGCGAAACAAACACATTGGGCGAGGCGGCGATATTCGTCACTGGCACAAAGCTCTTGTAGGGGTCGTAGGGAATCTTCGCGTAGAGCGTCGGGTTCACCACATAGCTCGAACTCACCACCGCGATGGTGTAACCGTCGGCCGGCGACGTCGCAGCAAGGCCCATGCCGATGTTGCCGCCGGCACCGGCGCGATTGTCGACCACCACCTGGTTGCTCCACGCCTCCGACAGTTTCGCCGCCACCACGCGCGCGATCACATCGGTCGGGCCGCCCGGTGCGAACGGCACGATCATGCGTACCGCCTTGCTCGGATACGGCGCGTCGGCCGCGTTTGCCGCGTTGCCTGTCGCCACTGCCGCGGCGGCCATCAATGTGTATTTGAAAAGGTTTTTCATATTGCGCCTCGTGTGCTGAAAAATTATTCGGGTTGAATGCCGGCGGCTTTGACGACCTTCGCATAGCGCGCGATCTCGGACTGCAGAAACTCGGCAAAGTGTTCCGGTGTGCTGAAGGCCGGATCGAAGCCGACAGCGGTGAGACGTTCGCGGCCGTCGGGCGACTTCATGATTTTCGTCAGCTCCGCATTCAGGCGCGCGACGATTTCGCGCGGCGTGCCCGCCGGTGCCGCGATGCCGTACCAGCTCAGCACTTCGAAACCGGCGAAGCCCGCCTCTTTCGAGGTCGGCACATTCGGCAGTATCGGCGAGCGTTCTCCAGCCAGCACCGCCAGCGCGCGCACGCGCCCGGCCTGCACCTGCTGCACCGCCGACGGAATGCCGATCACCACCATTTCGATCTGGCCGCCGATCATGCCCATCATCGCCTGGTTCGAGCCTTTATACGGCACGTGCACCAGCTTCGTTTTCGTCAGCACGTTGAGCATTTCACCGGCCAGATGCTGGCCCGTGCCCACACCGCCCGAACCGAAATTGAGTGTACCCGGATTGCCGCGCGCGAGCTGCACGAAATCCTTGAGCGTTTTCGCCGGTACGCTCGGATGCACCAGCAGCACATTGGGTATCTGCGCCACCAGCGACACCATCGTCAGATCCTTCACCGGATCGTAGCCGAGTTTTTTATACAGACTGGGACTGATGGCGAGCGCCGGTGATACCAGCACAATCGTATAACCATCGGGCGCCTGTTTCGAGGCGTAATCGGTGCCGACGTTGCCGCCCGCCCCCGGCCGGTTGTCGATCACCACGGGCTGACCGAGACTTTCGGTGAGTTTTTGTCCGACCACACGGCCGAGGATGTCAGTCGGCCCGCCCGGCGGAAACGGCAGGATCATGCGCACGACTTTGGCCGGATAGGGCACGTCGGCGGCGAGTGCCGCGGAAAATACCGCGATCGCAAAAGCGCCCGCCAGCATACGGCTCAGAATTTTTTGCACTTGGGTATCCACATCAAGATTGGGTGCCCGATTGTACGACGGTTTGCACGAAGCCGATTACCGTGCCACCGCCGTTTCCGACAACCGCACCGTCTTGCCGCTGGCCACCGCTTCCTCGACCGCCAGCGTGATCGCCAGATTGCTGCGCGCCTCGCGCGGTGTCGCGAGCAGGCAGGGCTTGCCGGTCGCCACATGATCGAGCCAGTTGCGCGTTTCGCTCGCCAGCGGCCCCCAGAATTCACCGCCGACCCAGTCGCCAGGCGCCGAACTCGAGAGGAAGGCCATGTTCACCGTCAGGTCGGGCACATAGATATGCGGAATGCCGCGCTCGGTGTACATGATCTGGTCGAGATGGTCGTCGTCGATCATCAACACACCTTCGGTGCCGATCACTTCAACACGCGCGCAATAGCCGAGCGAGGGATATTTATCCGGCAGCGCAAAGCTGCAGCTGAAATTGACCAGCGCGCCGTCGGCGAGCGTGACTACCGCGTAGGTGACGTCGTCGCAATCGAAACCGGCCTTGCGAATGCTGCCGCCCTTGCCGCGCGCCCACACCTCGACGGCCGGGTTGTCGGGCACCCACCAGCCGAGCATATCGACGAAATAGGTCAGCGAATCGACCACCGGCGTCGCATGCGGATCGCGTTTGAGCATCTGAAAGACCTGGGCGCGCGAATTGTAGATGCGCGCCGACAGTCCCGACACGCTACCCAGGCGGCCCAGCGAGATCTGCTCCTTCACCGTCAGATAACGCCGTTTGAAGCGACGGCTATAACCAACGTGCAGGCTGCCGCTGCTTTGCGCGGCCGCGGCGATCAGCCTGTCGGCGTCCTCGAGTTTCAGTGCGATCGGTTTTTCGACCAGCACGTGTTTGCCCTGCGCCAGCGCCTGCAGCACCGGCTCGACATGCTGGTGTTCGCCGGTGGCGACCACCACCGCATTGATCGCCGGATTGGAAATGATTTCCAGACTGTCGGTGCCGACGATGGTGGCGCCGGCAGTATCCGCCAGTTTTTTTGCCGCATCTTTGTTGATGTCCGCAACACCGATACAATGCACCGCGGCGTGCGACGCCGCCAGTTTGGCGCGCATGGTACCGATGCGCCCGGCGCCAATGATGGCGAGACCGATCTCCCTGCGTTGCAGGCCTGGCTTTTCCACTGCGAACTCCACACTTATTGATAAGAACCCCGCCATCATAGCCGACCGCGGAACACCGCCCGCGGAATGCACGACACTATTCTTTTTGTGACGCCCATTGGAGGCAGCACGTATACTGTCGCCCCCTTTGCCCCATTGACCTGACGCAGTTTCCTTTGAGTCATTCGAACGCCATTTCCCTCGCGGCCGCAGCCGGCGACAACAGCGCCATCACCTGCGCGTCCTGCAAAGCCTGCTGCTGCCGGCTGGAGGTGATACTGATGGGTGACGACGACGTGCCGGCCGAATTCAGTGAAAAGGATCGCTGGGGCGGCGAGGTGATGAAGCGCCTCGAGGACGGCTGGTGCGCCGCGCTGGACCGCAAGACACTCTTGTGCAGAATCTACAAGCAAAGGCCCGGCGTCTGCCGTGAATATCCGGTCGGCGACGGCGACTGTCTCACTGAGCGAACCAAGGCTTCCCTGTAAGCGGCATCCCGCCGGAATTTCTGGAAACACCCGATGATTGATGTACTGATGCCCTGCGCCGTGGCGGACAGCGGTGAATGCGTGGCTGCCACGCAGCGCTGGATCGAGCGCGCAGTGATCGGACTCAATCTCTGTCCGTTCGCCAAGGCGGTGCACAACAAACGACAGATCCGTTACGCGATCACTGCAGCACACACTGCCGACGAGCTGCTGGCCGAACTGGCGCACGAACTTGAATGGCTAGCCGCGGCGGACGCCGATGACATCGACACCACCCTGCTGATTCATCCGCGGGTAATGACCGGTTTTATCGATTACCAGTTCTTTCTCGCCGAAGCCAATGCCACTGTCAAAAACCTTGGCCTCGAAGGCACCCTGCAAATCGCCAGCCTGCATCCGGATTATGAATTCGCCGGCAGCGCCAGCGACGATATCGACAACTACAGCAACCGCGCGCCCTACCCTACACTGCATCTGCTGCGAGAAGCCAGCATCGACCGCGCCGTGGCGGCATTTCCCGACGCGGCGACCATCTTCGATAAAAACATCGCCACCCTGCGCCATCTCGGCCACGCAGGCTGGCAACAACTGTGGACGACCAAACCATGAGCACACATCCTGTTCTGAACTGGACCGAGGCCGGCGCAGCACGTTCGGCGCGCTGGCGCGCCGAACGTGGCACGCCGCCGCACAAACGCGTCATCATTGCCGACGACAGCATGACGGCCGACGCCGCCTATCACCACGCCTGCGAAGGCACTGCGCTGCTCTGGCGCGGCGACTTTCAAAATGCGCGCCAGTTGCTGAAGGCATTGACGGTACGCGCCGACCGCAAACCGCGCGCGCCGCGTGCCGCCCGCGGCGGGCCGCCCGTGGCGCCGCCGCCGACACCGTTTCCCGAGGCCTTTCATCTCTACCGGCAGAGCCGTTCGCAACGCGCACGCACCCTGGGCATGCTGCTGATTCCGCTGGATGGGGATTACGGCGTGCCGCTGCGTCGCGCGCCCGACGTGCGCGAGGCCTGCACCGAGGCATACGGCGCAAAAGCCGAAGACGCGACCGCCTCGGTCACCTCGCTGCGCGAACTGCTGGGCATGATCAGCGCGCACGAATGGCGCAAGAAGGGCATGGACATCCCGACCCTGGCCGGGCGCATCCACCCGCATTACGGCGTGTTCGCACCGGTGCGCAACGATTACATCGAGCTCGTCATCGCCGCCCCCATGCCGGTGCCCGCGCCCGCACTGGCCTTTGATATCGGCGCCGGCACCGGCGTCATCGCCGCGGTGCTCGCACAACGCGGCATCGCGCAGATCATCGCCACCGAACAGGACCCGCGCGCGCTCGCCTGCTCGCGCGAAAACATCGCGCGCCTCGGCTTTTTCGGCAAAGTGAAAATCGTCGAAGCCGATCTGTTCCCGGAAGGCCGCGCGAATCTCATCGTCTGTAATCCGCCATGGATACCGGCGCGCCCGAGCAGTTCCCTCGAACACGCCGTCTACGATCCGGACAGCCGCATGCTGCTCGGTTTCATCAACGGCCTTGCCGCGCATCTTGAAACGGGCGGCGAAGGCTGGCTGGTGCTTTCGGATATCGCAGAACGGCTGGGACTGCGTTCACGCGAGGCCTTGCTTGCCGCTTTCGATGCGGCGGGACTGACGGTATCAGGAAGGACCGAAGTGCGCCCGCATCATCCCAAGGTCCATGACAAATCGGATGCGCTGCACGCGGTGCGTGCGGCGGAGGTGACGTCGTTGTGGCGGCTGATAGTGCACTAGCCAGTGCGGTCAGGCATTGAGCCAGGCTCTGGCGTCGGCGCGAGTGGCGAATATTTCCACCGGATAGGCGGCGCCGAGATTATTCCTGTAGTGGTCTGCCATCTTGATGACTGCAGTCGAAGTAGTGACCACGGCTTTCCTGATTTTCGGATTGCTGTGTTTCGCCGCCCAGTCAATCGCCCAGACATTCTCTATGTCGTCCGGTCTCGCGTCGCAACCGGTGATCTGCGTGTAATCGGCAATCACGTACAAAAGTTCGTCAAAACGGCTATCGCCCTCATAGTCAGCCGTGGCATTCAAGGGGTCATTGGGCACCAGTTGCCCGGAGAAATTCAACACCACGCCATGCGGTTCCCAGACAAGTTCGTAGCTCATGCCCGCAACTTTAACCGAAATACCAAGGGCATACCCTGTTGCCACGATTATCGGAAAATCCCATCTGTAAACGACAGCTTGTCCACAAGCCCTGTCTCGCGTGCAATGCGCGCCAGATCCGCCAGCGTATCTTCCGGCAGCAACAGGCCGTCACGCCGATTCGCCACGTTGTTGTTGGCCTCGATTTCGCCCGGATAAAACACCTCGTCGTGGCCCTTGGCGAGCGGCACCGATTTCAGTTCGGCAATGTATGCCTCCATGCGCGCGTTGAATTGCGCCAGCGGCTGGAAGGCCTCGATGTTGATGGCGATCATGAAGTGGCCGCAATTGCTTTTCTCGGCGGTCTTGTAGGGACTGTGCACCTGCGAGAGAAAGCCGCTGCCGGTCAGCACGCCCGACAATACATCGACCATCATCGCAATCGCGTAACCCTTGTGCCCCGCCATTGGCAGGATGATGCCGTCGATCGCGGCCTGCGCATCGGTGGTCGGCGCGCCGTCGGCGTCAATCGCCCAGCCTTCGGGGATCGGCTGATGCCTGTTGCGCGCGAGATAAATCTTGCCGCGCGCCACACCGGTGTTCGCCATGTCCATCAGGAAGGGCGCGTGTTTG
This sequence comes from Betaproteobacteria bacterium, assembly GCA_025356695.1. Next base: position 20,227 of record JANXSE010000316.1, on the reverse strand, counting down.
CCGGCGGGGGTAGCCACCGACCACGGATTGGTGCCGATTATTTTTTTGCGTCCGCCCCACGGCGCCATCGCCGGGCCACCGTTGCTGGTCAAAAACATCGCGCAACCATCCAGCGCACCCAAACGCGTGTAGTACATGCAGGTGCCGAAATGATTCGACATGCGCACACCGACGGCACCGAGGCCGTGCACCTTCGCGCGCTTGACCGCCTCGCGCGTGGCGAGTTCGGTCACCACGTGGCCGACGCCGTCGTGACCGTCGATCACGGCGATCGATCCGGCATCGACGACGAACTCGGGCGTGGTCACCGGCTTCATCACGCCGTTGCGGATGCGATCGAGATACCAGCCCAGCCGCAGCACACCGTGCGATTGATGGCCCCACAGGTCGGCCTGCACCAGTGTGTCGGCGACGAGACGTGCGTCACGCTCGGGCATACCGGCACCGGCGTAGACGGCGGTGGCAAAGTCGAGCAGTTGTTGGGCGTTGATGCGAGGCGACGTGTTCATGGTTTCGAATTTCTTTGTCTGCGTTTCAGTTTGCTTTACCCCCTATCCCCGCCTTCCCCCACAAGGGGGGAAGGCGTGAACCGCAAGGTTCGGCCTTATTCCGGCTTGATGCCCGCCGTATCCACCACCTTGACCCAGCGCGCATATTCGGCGCGGATGCGTTCGCCGTATTTCTGTGCCGTGCCGCCGGTGGCGATCATGCCCTGCTGGTCGAGGTTCTTTTTCATGTCGGCGTCCTGCAGGAATTTGTTCACCGTCGCGTTGAGCTTGTCGACGATGGCCGGCGGCGTGCCGCGCGGCGCCATCACGCCGAACCACAATTCGACTTCGTAACCGGGCAGCGTTTCGCCCATGGTCGGTACCTCGGGCAGCGCGAACCAGCGCTTGGAAGTGGTCACCGCCAGCGCGCGCAGGCGGCCGGTCTGGATCAGCGGCTGGATCGGCGGCAGGCTGCCGACGATGAACTGGCATTGCCCCGAAATCAGATCGCTGATCGCGGGCCCCGTGCTCTTGTAGGGGACATGCACCATTTTGATTTTCGCCATCATGCTCATGAGTTCGGTGGCAAGGTGGGTAAGTCCGCCCATACCGCTCGAGGCATAAACCAGCTGGCCGGGTTTGGACTTCGCCAGCGCGATGAATTCCTTCGTCGTTTTCGACGGCAACGACGGATGCACCGAGAGCACGAAGGGCGTGATGCCGACTTCGCCCACTGGAATGATGGAATTGATCGGGTCGAAGGCCGGCCGGTGCGTTGCCGCGGTCGCCGAGAAACTGCCCGACATCACCATGATGGTGTAGCCGTCGGGCGGCGCCTTCGCCACCATTTCCATACCGATCACGCCGCCAGCGCCGCCGCGATTGTCCACCACGAACTGCTGGCCGAGATGTTCGCTGAATTTCTGCGAGACCTGGCGTGCGGTGATGTCGCTGCCGCCACCCGGCGCGAACGGCACGACCACACGCACAGTTTTCACCGGATATTGCTGCGCCTGTACGCCGGTGCCAGGTAAAAGTGCAGCGGCAACCACCCATGCCATCCTGTTCTTCATCGTGTTCCTTCCCGAGGATTGCCCCTGCGCTGCACGCAGGGGATGCACCTGCTCCGGCCGGGCGCTGTCCTGCCCCGGCTATTCCGGCTTGATGCCCGAACTCTGCACCACTTTCGCATAGAGCGCGGTTTCCCTGCGGATGTGCGCGGCGAGCTGTTCGCCGGGCGCGGCGAGAACTTCGCCGCCCTGGCTGGCGATGCGTTCACGCACATCGCTGCGTGCCAGCACGGTGATGAAATCGGCCTGCAGTTTGGCCGTGATTTCGCGCGGCGTGCCGGCGGGCACGAAGATGCCGACCCAGGTCGTGATGTCGAATTCGGGATAAGTCTCGACAATGCCCGGCACCTTCGGCAATATCGCGGCACGTTTGGCCGACGACACCGCGATCACGCGCACACGGCCCGAGTTGATGTGCGTCATCGCACCGGTGATGTTGGCAAACATCAGGCCGCACTGGCCGGCGATGACATCGATGAAGGCGGGCGCAGCCCCTTTGTACGGCACATGATTCAGTTTCATGCCGGAGAGGGCCTGCAAATGTTCCATTGCCAGGTGCTGCAGATTGCCGACGCCGGCCGAAGCGTAGTTGATCTGGCCGGGGCGTGTTTTCGCAAACGTGACAAGTTCCTTCACGCTCTTCACTGGCAGCGAGGGGTGTACCACCAGCACCATCGGCGAGGCCGACACGGTGATGATCGGCAGCAGATCGCGCTGCGCGTCGTAGGGCATCTTCTTCAACAGGCTTGGATTGATGGTGATCGGCCCGGCATTGCCGAGCAGCATCGAATAACCGTCGGCCGGCGACTTCGCCACCGCCTCCGCGCCGATGTTGCCGCCGGCACCACCGCGGTTGTCCACCACCACGGCCTGCCCCCAGATCTGCGTCAGATGGGGCCCAAGCAGGCGCGCGAGTTCGTCGTACGGGCCGCCGGCGACATAAGGCACGACCATGCGCACCGGCTTCGACGGATATGTTTGCGCGGGCGCTGCCGTAGCTGCCAATGCAACAACAGCCAGTGTTGCGCGAATTAAATAGGTTGACCGCATCATTTTCGAACCTCGCCCGTCGATTAGTTCTCCGCCCGGATATTGGCGGTCTTGATGACATGCGCCCACTTTGCCGACTCCGACTTGATCTTGGCGGTGAATTCCTCCGGCGTGCTGCCGATCACCTCGGAACCCTGCGCGCCGAGCAGATCGCGCAGATCAGGCTGGCGCGCGACCTTCACCAGTTCCGCATTGAGCCGCGTAACGATGGCCGCTGGCGTCTTGATCGGCACCACGACGCCATGCCAGGAGGTCGTTTCATAGGTCGGGTAACCGGACTCGGCAACCGTCGGCAGATCCGGAGCCGAATGCGCGCGCCTGGCACTCGTCACTGCCAGCGCGCGGATGCGGTTGGCCTTGATATAGGGCGTGGCCGGCAGCAGGTTGATGAACCAGATCTGGATCTGCCCCGAAATCACATCGGTAATGGCGAGGCTGGCGCCTTTGTAGGGGACGTGCACGAGATCGACGCCGGCGGTAATGCGGAACAACTCCGCCGACAGATGATTGCCGGTGCCGACGCCGCCCGAGGCAAACGTGAGTTTGCCCGGGTTCGCCTTCGCCAGCGCGACGAGTTCCTTCACGCTGCGCGCCGACACCGTATTGCTCAGGGCGAACACATAGGGCGACGCACTTAGCAAAGACACCGGCGCAAAATCGCGCAAGGGTTCGTAGGGCAGCTTGGCCGAAAGATGCGGCTGCACTGACATCGTGCCGATCACGCCGAGCAACAGCGTGTAGCCGTCGGGCACCGCGTGCGCGGCGATGTCGCAGGCGATCACGCCGGCCGCGCCGCCGCGGTTGTCGACAACAACCTGCTGACCGAGCGCCTCGCCGAGTTTCTGGCCGAAGGCGCGTGCCACGATATCAGTCGGCCCGCCGGTCGGAAACGGCAGGATCAGGCGCAGCGGATGGTCGGGATACGCCGCAGAGGCGGCGTGTACGCCACCGCTACAGGCGCACAACGCTGCCATCAGAAAAGCTCTACTCGTCATCGTTCAGTCGCTCAATTTCAGATTAATGCGCTTGCCGAGACGCGCATATTTTTCAATGTCGGCGAGGATGAAGCGCGCGAATTCGTCCTGCGGCATACCGACCGGCTCGGCGCCGAGGTTGCCGATTCTTTCGCGCACCTCGGGTTCTTTCAGGGCTTTCAACACTTCGACCAGCATGCGGTCTGTGATCTCGCGCGGCGTTTTCGCCGGCGCATACAAACCGTACCAGCCGCCGATTTCGGCGTCGCGGATGCCGAGTTCATTGAGCGTGACGAGATCGGGCAGCAGGTGCGAACGGCGCAGGCCCATCTGCGCGATGCCACGCAGCCGCCCGGCCTTGATCGGCGGCGCCATCGAGATCGGGCTGGCGAACATCATGTCGATGTGTCCGCCAAGAAGATCGTTCAGCGCCGGCGTCGCGCTTTTGTACGGCACATGCGTGATGTTGGTGCCGGTCGCCGCCTTGAACAGCTCACCGGCCAGATGCAGCGTGTTGCCGTTGCCGGCCGAACCGAAGGTCAGCTGCCCCGGGCGCGACTTCGCCAGCGCTACCAGTTCCTTCACCGACTTCACCGGTAGCGACGGATGCACGCCGATCACCATGCCGGCCGATTCACCGACCAGGGTCAGTGGCACAAAATCCTTCAGCGTGTCATATGGCAGCTTCGGATGCAGCGCAGCGTTGGTAGTGTGCGAACCGGTCGTTAACAGATACGTGTAACCATCGGGTGCGGCGCGCGCCACCATCTCGGTGCCGATGATGCTGTTCGCCCCCGGCCGGTTGTCGATGACGAACTGCTGCTTGAAAGCCTCGCCGATGCGCTGGCCGAGCAGGCGGCCGACCGCATCGGGCGGACCGCCGGCCGCCCACGGCACGACGAGGCGGATCGAGCGGTTCGGATAGTTCTGTGCCATCGCACACTGCGCCGCGAGCAGTGTCAGCGCCAACGTCATGAGCATGCGTTGCGTCATTCGAGTCTCCACGCAATGAAATGGTTGCCGGCAATCTGTCAGTTTACTGCATTGCTGCAGTACCGCTGCCGGCCCGGTCGCAACAACCGCGCGCCTTGTCTCAGGCCGGATGGCGACCGACAAAATACTCGCTGTCCGGATCGGACGTCACACTGAGTCCGGACTTTTTCAGTCCCTCGCGCAGGATGCGCATGTTGCGATCGACGATTTTCATCGTCGGCTGGCGCAGCGGGCCGCCGTTGAAACCGGCGAGCCACGTTTGATATTTCCAGTCCATGCGGTTAATCACCGCGGTGCCCGGCATGTAACTGGCGCCGGCCGCCTTCTGCGCCATGCGCGCCGGATGGATCTGCCAGTAAATCTTCATCGCCTCGTCGAACTTGCCGTCGCGTGCAAGGTTGAACATGCGCGGTATGGTATCGCCGAAGTAACCGGTGTTGCTGGTGCCCGAAAATTGCATCGGCACCAGGCCCATGAACGGGATCGCATCGGCCTCCAGCGGACAGGTCACCACCACCTCGTGCGCGTGGTTCTTCCACGTTTCGACAAAACCCGCCGGTGTCGGCATGCCGCCCTCGGCCTTGATGCAAACGATGTTGGGGATTTCCTTGACCATTTTTTTGATCAGATCGGGGCTCATGCCGGCCGGATGCACGCGCTCGAAACCCCAGTGCGGCACCGGAAACAGGATCACGCCCAACCGCGTGGCATCGCAAAATGCCTTCGTGTAATCAAAGATGTGCTGCTCGGTGGTAGCGTAAAAGTTATGCGGATAGGCCAGCAGCACGAGTTCGGCGCCGGCTTTCTCGGCGGCTTTCACGGCGGCGACATTCTGCGCCAGCGTGCCGAAGGCAGCGTGATGGATCAGCGTGAGTTTGCCGCCCGCCTCGTCGTGTGACCACTCGACGAACTGCCGGTATTCATCGACGGTGATCGCCACCTCGGAGGCCAGCAACGTACCCCAGAAGCCATATTGGATACAAGTGCGGATGTCGTGGCGGATGCCCTTCTCGTTCAGATGCTCGAGGTCCTGCGTATACGAGGGAATGACCACATTCGCCATGCCCTTCATGTTTTCGCGCGCCCAGGCGCGGGCTTCATTCTTTTCATAGCGGACCATTACAAACTCCTCGATGCATCGTTGGGGTTGATTTTACTTGCGTCCCTTGACCGTCAGGCCGACCGGCAATTCGGTGCCCATGCCGCGGCGGCGCGCCTGTGCGAGACAGAGTTCCGACACCACCATGTCCTGCAGCGCCGAGCCGACCGATTTGAACAACACGATATTGTCGGCCGTCTGCGCGACGGAGCAGCGGCCCTGCACCAGATCATGCAGCGAAACCACCTTGTCGGCAAAAGCCACACCGGCTTTGGCCGCCGCCAGCAGGTCACCGGTCTGGTGCATGACTTCCTCGGGCACGTCGGCAACGATCACCGCGGCGCGACGGATCACTTCAGGATCGACCTCAATCTGCTCGGGCAGGGTCGAACCGATCGACGCTACCATCACGCCAGGCTTGAGCCAGGCACCTTCAAGAATGGGTTTCTCATTATGAGAACGCGCGGCGCACAGAATCAGCTCGGCGCCCTCAATGGCGTCGCGCGGTGACTCGGCGGCACTGCAATCAATGCCGAATTCCGTGGCGAATTTGCGCGCGAATTTCTCGCGGCTTGCCGGCGTCGGGCTGTAAACCTTCAAGGCGGCAATGGTGCGCACCGCAGCGATTGCCGCCGCATGCGCCTGCGCCTCATGACTCGAACCGAGCACCGCCACGCGCAACGGCTTTTTAGGCAGGATGCGATCGGCCGCCATCGCCGTGGTGCCGGCGGTGCGCATGCCGGTGATGTGTTTGGCATCGAGCAGGCAGACCAGCTCGGCGGTTTCGCGGTCCCATAGCGGCATCAGATAACTCAATTGCGGCGTGCGCGCGCGGGCAATGATCTTCGCACCCATGTGTTTGCCGGAAGACATCGCCGCCAGCACGCGCAGCCACGCACCCTCTTTGCGCGCCACCACGCGCGGCGGTACTGCCGCCGGCTCGTCTGGCGCCGCATAGGCCGCCGCGAGGCAGCCGATGACGTCGGGCCAGTTCAACAGCGCGACCGTATCGGCTTCGGTGATGAAGAGCAGTTTATTTTCGTCGGGCACAGCAATTATTTCCAGCAGGTTGACGCATTGATTTGATTATAAGGTCAGGCGCACGCAACCCCGGAATACACTGCGCTCCTTCCGGGCTACAAATTCTGACTTTGCAGCAGACGCCGCAGCATGCGCACATCGCGCAGGCGGTCGATATCGAGCACCGCCTTGATCAAGGCCTCGGCGCGGCGCTTGCCCATCACCGGGACGAGCAGCGCGCGGCTCTTGGCGGAAATGTCTTCGCGCATCATCGGATTGGTAGCAGTGCCGCGCACCTCGCGCGTATGGTGGCGCAGCCTGCGCCCGTCGCGCGTAACGATCTCGGCGATCGCCTGCGTGGTTTTGGCTTTCGACAAGGCGGCGCTCCCGACAATCGCGATGCGTTCGCGCAATTTCAATACTTTCGGGTCGCGCACACGTTTGGCGCTATGCGAGCTTTCGAAGGTGATGTCGCCATCGAGCAACATCAGGGCGGCGAGATGCTGGATGTTGATGTCGACCATGGTGCGGCCGTTGACAGTGCGCGCGCCCTGCTCGTCCAACGTGATTTGGACATGTACGACATCGCGCGCGCTGACTTTATGCGCTGCCATCAGGTTCGACAGCGCATCGAGCGGCGCCTGGATCGGGTAACCGACCGGCCAGCGCTTGATCGCCGTCTGCATGATGTCGAAATCAAGACCGAGGCCAGCGACGAATTTTTCCGGTTCGGCATATTTTTCATGTGCATGAAAAAAGCCGCGGTCGCCGTAGAACACGTCTTCGACACCGGTGAAGTGGCTCGCCACCATCGTGGCCGACGTAACACCGTTGCGTGCCGGCATGCCACCGAAGTCGAAGGCTTTTTCAACGTGTTCGGTGTCGCGCGCCCAGCACGACAACCCCGACGCCTGCTGCGCCGTATAGGAGAGCAGCCAGCGCGCCTGATCGGCGTTGATGCCGGCCAGTGCGCCGGCTGCAGCCGCCGCACCGAAAGTACCACCGTAACTGTGCGTCGAATGCCCGGCCGAACGAAAGCGTTCGATGCCGAGTGCTTTTGAGGTACGCGCGCAAATGTCGTAGCCCACCACCACCGCGCGCAATAGCGCCTGTCCGCTCGAATGCTGGCGCTCGGCCATCGCCAGCGCAGCGGGCACCACCGCACAACCCGGATGCACGAGTGCCAGGTAATACGCATCATCGGTTTCGTCGGCGTGCGCGAGCATGCCATTGGCGAGCGCCGCATTCACCGCGGTGGTGACGATGCGCGTGCCGACGACGCAGGCCTCGGGCGTGCCACCCATGGCACCGACGTATTCGATGGCGCGGCGCCCCGGCAGCAGCGGTGCGCCCGACAGCATCGCCGAGAGCGTATCGAGCAGATGATGTTTGGCGCGTTCGGTGACGCGCGCGGGCAGCGGACGTTTCGCAGCGCCGGCGATGTAGGCGCTGAGCTTGCGCATGACTGGGGAGATGACGGGTTTAATTTTTTTCATGAATGGCATCCGTGCTGGAGTGATTCGCGTTGCAGAAATACAGCGCGGCCCGTTGGGCGGGTTCGTAGCCCGGAAGGAGCGCAGCGTATTCCGGGACATTCGCATGCAGAACCCCGGAATACGCGTTGCTCCTTCCGGGCTACAAGATTCAGGGAAGAAAAACTGCGCGGGATGAACGGCACTAGTGTCCGTTCGATCCCGCGCAGTTGTTCCGGCGCCGCAGAGCGGCGCCAGGAACGACACTATTTATTTGACCGCGTAAGGATTCACCGGCGAACCCACCCCGCCGGTGATCGGCAACGCCGGTGCGCAGAACATGAACTCGTAGACGCCGTCTTCGGCACAGGCTTTCGACAAACCGCCAAGGTCAAAAATCTCGCCGACCGTCAGGCCCATGATCGGAATGGCGATCCAGTGCCACGGCTGGTTGGTGTCCTCGGTTTCGTTCGGCCGCACTTCCGCGCCCCAGGTATCGGTGACAATCGCCGCAACTTCTTTCTTGTGCAGCCAGTCGAGTGTTTCAAACGCCAGGCCCGGCGCGTCGCCGCCCGAGTAACCGTCCCAGTTCTTGTCGGCGAATTTGCGCTCGACGTGGCCGGTTCGCACCAGCAGAAAGTCGCCGCGACGCACTTCGACGCCGAGTTTGTCGGCGGTGTAATCGAGGATTTCATTGGTGACGGCAAAACCGTCCGGCAGCCATTTCATGCCCAGCGCCTTCGGCACGTCGAGCAGCACGCCGCGGCCGATCATTTTTTCCTTGGTCTTCTCGATGCCGCCTTTCGACGCACCGGCACTGGTGACCGTGCGGCAGTCGTAGCCGTTCCACATGTGGTCGTAGTACATGATGTGGCCGAGGCCGTCCCACTGCGTGCCGCACTGCAGCGGCATGATGATGATGTCGTCGGTGCCGCGGATCTTGCGATGATCGAGCACGCCCGAATAGGCATCGGTGCCGGTGCGCGTCATCAGGTGGATCGGGTTGAAGCGGCCAAGCGCAGGATATTTGGTCTTGCCGCCCTGCGGGCCGGTCTGGTCGTAGTTCAGTGCCAGCGAAATGACCTGGCCCTTGGTGACGAGGCGGCAGGCCTCGACGATGCAATCGGGCGTGACGAAATTCAGCGTGCCGATTTCGTCGTTCTTGCCCCAGCGGCCCCAATTCTTCAGGCGCTTGGCGGCGGCGTGTATGTCTTTCCGCGTCAGTTTGCGATTACGTTTTTCGATCGTGTTTTTGACTTTCGGTTTGCGCACAGCCATGACTTCTCCTGTAGATGCGGAAATTGATCAGGGGGATTCGAGACGGAACGGGGAGTCTAGCAAATTGTGGGCGACAAAGTGAAATACGCATGAAGCGCCGCACAATGATTGTGCATCGAAGCAAACAGGAAGGGCCGCCACCGCAGTTCCCTCCTGAAATGGAGGGAACTGCGGCAGGGATTACTTGAGTTTCGACAAGACTTCGAGCATCTCGTCGTTCGGCACGAGGCCGCGCGGGTCGGTAACCCGCGCATAGACCACCACACCGTTTTTGTCGACGATGAACCACGAACGCTTCGCGCGCAGATACTGCGGAATACGCGCAGGGTCCTGCGCCATCGCCGGGTCGTCCTGCAACACGCCGTAGGCACGTGAAATCTGCCGGCGCAGGTCGGAGAGCAACGGATACTTCAAACCAAGCTTCTCACCCCAGGCCTTGTTGGCGTCGGGGAAGTCAACACTGATGCCCAGGACCTGGGCATTTGCGGCTTCGAACTGGGGAAGATCCAGTTGGAAAGCCAGCGCTTCCTGCGTTCAAGTGTTGGTGAATGCGCCGATGTAGAAAAACAGCACCGTGTGTTTCTTGCCGGTGAAATCCGCGAGCTTGATTTCCTTGCCTGTGCTTGAAGGCGCCGCGAATTCCGGCGCCTTGTCGCCGACATTCACCGCGGACGCGGCCATCGCCCATGCCGCCAGCAATACACCTGTCATCAACTGCCGCCATCGTGTCATCTGCATAGTCCCCCCGTTGTGGTTAATTGCGACTTACAAAAAAACCGGTCAGCCCCGCTTCTTCGCCGAGAGCGCCTTGATGTAGTTGCGGAACTCCGCGCTCTGCATATCGATACGGCCGTAACCGCCGCCGACGAGATTGCCATCGCGGTCGATAATCACCGTCCACGGCGTAACGCGCACGCCGAGCGAGCGCGCGAACTGCATCTCGGGATCGAGCGGCACCGGCAGCGTGTACTTGTGCTCGCTCAAAAACGGTTTTACCGACTTGGCGCCGTCGCCATCGAGCGAAATCGCGATCACCGGGATGCCGCTTTTCTGGTATTCCTGCTGAGCCCTCTGCACGGAGGGCATCTCACCTACGCAGATGTCTCACCAGGTTGCCCAGAAGCGGGCGATGATGACCTTGTCTTTGTAGTCGTCGGATTTGGCGAAGCCGCCCGCCGCGGTCGGCAGGTTGAAGGCCTGCATCTTGATCGGCTTGGCCGGTGCTGTCAGGCCCTGCGGCAGCGGCGGCAGATCGGCGGCGACGGCACTTGCGGCCGTCAACGCCAGCAATGAAACGAAACGTGCACCCCATGACATCAGTTTCATCGTTCCTCCTGCTTGATTCAATTGAGACACCATCGCTCGTCCTGGGCAATGAACCTACTGCGGCGGTTTTACGCCGTCCTTGCTGACCTGAAAGCGCGAGGCAATCACCTTGCCGTCGTTATTCATGCCGGCCTGGATGTAGGCGTATTCGCCAGCCTTGAGCAGCGATCGATCGCTTTCAACCGCCGCAACCACCGGAACGTTCTCCGGCACCACGACCGTCTGCGTGCCGCCTTTGTAACTCAGCGTCAGTTCACGTCCATTCCCGGCCTGGGCCACGGCCGACACCGCGGCATTGGTCATGTTCGAGTTGGCTTCCAGGTCCCACGGGCGATGGCCCTCGTTTGGAATCGGACGATCGGCGGGAAATACATGCACCTCGCGCGCGATGAGCTTGCCGTCGGGGCCGGCCACCGTCGTCGTGCCCATCGGCGTGCCCGCCTTGATGTCGGACAGTTTCACCAGCTTCGGATAGGCATAGGTGGTTTTCTCATCGACCGATACTTTGACCTCGCGGCCTTCGCGCGTCTTCACCAGTACGACGTCGCCATCGATGGACGCGATGGTGCCGCGAATACGCATCGGATTTTGTGCGCCGGCGGTGCTCACCGCAAAAATAAGAACGCCAGCCAGTAATGCTGCAAACCACTTGCCCATCATGAAACCCCCGAACCTTTTAGTCAGGCCGCAATCCTGAACTGCCGGACCATTCTAGTCAACGTCCATGACGACAGCACTGCCGCCACCGTTCTCAATCGGCGCGCGCGCCGGACGCCTTGACCACCTTTGCCCACTTTACCGTCTCGGATTTGATATAGGTCGCGAACTCTTCGGGCGTCGTGCCCGAGGCCTCGGTGCCGGTGGCCAACAGGCGCTCATTGACATCCGGCAGATGCAGCAGTTTGACCACTTCGGCGTTCAGTTTTTTGACGATCGCGGGCGGCGTGCCGGCGGGGGCCGCCATGCCGTACCAGGTGATCGCCTCGAAGCCCGGCAAACCCGCTTCCGAAATGGTCGGCAGTTCCGGTGTGGTGACCGAACGTTTGGCACTGGTCACCGCGATCGCCTTCAACTTGCCGGCTTTCACCTGCGGCAGCGACGGCGGCATCGTCGAGAACATCAGCTGCACCTGACCGGCGAGCAGATCAGTCAGCGCGGGCGATGCGCCCTTGTACGGCACATGCACGAGTTTCACGCCGGCCATGGTATTGAACAGTTCCCCCGCAAGCTGCGCCGGCGTGCCGAGGCCCGACGATGCAAAATTGATTTTCCCCGGGCTCGCTTTCGCCAGTGCGATCAGTTCCTTCACCGTGTGCGCCGGCAACGAGGGATGCGCCACCAGCAGATTCGGCGTCGCGCCGGCCAGCGTGATCAGGGCAAAGTCCTTCAGCGGATCGAACGGCAGTTTGCCGAGCAGGCTGCCGTTGATCGAAAACGGCCCCGACAGCGCCATCACCAGTGTGTAGCCGTCCGGCACCGCCTTGGCGACGATGTCGGTGCCAATGTTGCCGCCGGCGCCGCCTCGGTTGTCGGCCACCACCTGCTGGCCGAGTGCCTCACCGAGTTTCTGCGCGATGGTGCGCCCGGTAATGTCCGAACCGCCGCCGGGCGGAAACGGAATGACAAGGCGGATCGGGCGGTCCGGGTAGTTGTCCGCTGCAGACGCATTGAACCCGGCGAGCGACAACAATGAAATCGAACACGCAACACCGCGCGCTATACGCAAACTCTTCATGAAAACACCTTTCAATTATGACGCCGGCCGGCGGCGCTATTCCGCCTTGATTTTGGCGGTCTTGATGACCTTCGCCCACTTGGCGATTTCGGATTTGATATAGGTGCCGAATTCGTCCGGCGTGCTGCCGACCGGTTCGAAACCCTGCACCAGCAGCTTCTCGCGTGTGTCGGGCACCGCGATCAGCTTGACGATTTCGCCGTGCAGTTTTGTGACGATGGCTTTCGGCGTCTTCGCCGGCGCCAGCACGCCGTACCAGGTCGAGACTTCATAACCCTTGACGCCGGCTTCGGCAATCGTCGGCAGTTCCGGCAGCGACTGCGAACGTTTGGCGCTGGTCACACCGAGGGCGCGCACCTTGCCCGTTTTCACATGCGGCATCGCCGCCGGTGTCGTCGTCATCATGAACTGCATCTGGCCCGACAAGAGATCGACGAGGCCAGGCCCGCCGCCTTTGTACGGCACGTGCACGATGTTGATGCCGGTCATCATCGCCAGCAGTTCGGGCGCCAGATGCGATGAACTGCCGATGCCGGCCGAGGAATAATTCAGCGTGCCGGGTTTCGCTTTCGCCAGCGCGATGAATTCCTTCACGTTCTTCACCGGCAGTGCCGGATGCACGAGCAGGATGTTCGGCGTCAGCGCGACGAGGCTCACCGGCTCGAAATCGTTGACCGGATCATAGGGAATTTTCGCGAACAGACTGACATTGATTGCGTTGGGCGCAACGTTGCCCATCTGCAGTGTGTAGCCGTCAGGCGCGGCACGCGCGACGATTTCAGTGCCGATGTTGCCGGTGGCACCACCGCGGTTATCGACGACGACGGTATGCCCGAAGACTTCGCTCAGTTTCTGCGCCACCATGCGGCCAACGATGTCGGTGCCGCCGCCCGGCGGATAAGCGACCACCATGCGGATCGAACGCGTCGGATAGGCGTCCTGCGCAAAGACCGGCGCAATGCACGCGACCAATGCAATGGCGAGCGGCAGAATTCCATTATGCTTACGCATGAGTACTCCGCTTACGCCGACAGCGGCAACTTGACCTGCCGTCCGGTATCCGCCGCCAGTTCGATCGCCAGCGTCGTTTCGAGATTGGCGCGCGCTTCCTGCGGCGTCGCCAGCACGCATTTCTTGCCGGTGGCGAGATGATCGAGCCAGGCGCGCGTTTCATTCGCAATCGGGCCCCAGAAATCGCCCAGTGCCCAGTCGCCCGGCGTGCCGCTGCCCATAAACACCATGTTGACGTTGTGATCGGGCAGGTAGACGTGCGGCACGCCCTTTTCGCTGTACATGATCTGGTCGGTGTGATCGTCGTCGAGAATCATCACGCCTTCACTACCAAGGATTTCGACACGCGCGGCGTGGCCGAGGGATGGATATTTTTCCGGCAGCGCGTAACAGACACCGAGATTCACCACCGCGCCGCTTGAATAACTGAGGATCGCCCAACTCACGTCATCGACATCGTGGCCGGCGGCTTTCAGCACGCCCTTCTGTCCGCGCGCATACACCTCGACCGGCGAACCGGTGTCGAGCAGCCAGTTGGCGAGATCGACGTAATAGGTCAGTGCATCAACCACCGGTGTGGCATGCGGATTGCGCCCCAGCATCGCCAGCGCCTGCGAACGCGAGTTGTAGACGCGCATCGCCGCACCGATCACCTTGCCGATGCGCCCCTGCACGATCTGTTCTTTCGCCAGCAGATAACGGTCTTTGTAACGACGGCTGTAGCCAACGCGCACTTCGACGCCGGCCTTCTCCGACGCGGCGATGATGCGGTCGGCGTCCGCCGTCGTCAGCGCGATCGGCTTCTCGACCAGCACCGGCTTGCCGAGTTCGATCGCCGCCAGCACCGCATCGAGATGCTCGCCCTCGCTGGTCGAAACGATCACCGCGTTGACCTCGGGGTGCGCGATGATGGCGCGGTTGTCGGTCGAGGCCACACTCGCACCAACCGCCTTCGCCAGCTTCTGCGCGTTGGCCTCAACGAGGTCTGAAACCGCGATGAATCTGACCGCCGGATGTTCCGCCGCCAGCCGCGAGCGCAGCGTGCCGATGCGGCCCGAGCCGATGACTGCAATACCGAGTTGTTTGCGTTCGATCATGATCTCTCCCGCGGCGATTTTCGCACATCTCGACAACAAGCTGCCCGCTGCATTACCGGCGACGTGCCTTTTCGACGCTTTACGCGGCATGGGGGCCGGCGTAGCATCCTTCGCACAAGAAAATTACCCGGGGGAGAACCAGCATGGCCGATCTCGACGCAGCATCGCAACGGCCGGCGCCGCGCACGCGCCGCGATTTCCTCAAGATCAGCGGCGTAACCGCCGCATTATCGGCGCTGGTGCCGCATGCAGGCGCGCAAATGCGCGGCGGCGGCTCAATCGACGCACATGCGCACTGGGCACCGGAACCCTACATCAAGGCGGTCACCGCGCTCGGCCAGGCGCCGCGCACACGTGGCAAGGCGATTGAACCCAAGCTGCATGACCTGAAACTGCGCATGCAGTGGATGGACGAGCGCAACGTGCAGATGCATGTGCTAACACTGTCTGGCAGCATGCCCTGGGGCTGGGCCAAGCCGGATGAAGCAGTGCGCCTCGCGCAGATCGTCAACGACGCCGGCATGGAAGCACACGCCGCCAACCCCGACCGCTTTCTGATCGGCGCCGCAGTTCCCATACGCAATCCGGCCGCGGCAATTGCCGAACTCAACCGCGTCGCCGGCAAGCCGGGCATCCGCGGCGTCGGCCTGCCCAATTCGCTCGACGGCAAGGACTATCTGTTCGCAGCGGAATACACGCCCTTCCTCGCGCGCTGCGAAGAACTCGGCCTGCCGCTGATTTTTCATCCGGTCGATTATGCGCCGCACCACTATGCCGAACCGGACCGCCTTGAAGGCCCCAACCTGCTCTACAACACGCTGGGCTTTCCGTTCGAGACGGCAACCACCGCGGCCAAATTCATTTTCAGCGGCACGCTCGACAAATTTCCGAAACTCGACATCGTGCTGCCGCATTCGGGCGGCTGTTTTCCATACATCGCCGGGCGCATCCAGCACAGCATCAACAAGGGCGCCACCGAAAACAAGCTCAAGCACCCGGTGCGCGACTACCTGCGGCGCTTTCACTACGACTCGATGGCCTATTATCCGGAAACGCTTCGTTTCATGATCGGCCTGCTCGGTACGGACCGCATCGTCATCGGCACCGACAGCTTCGCAACGATGGATGTTGACCAGCCCAACGAACTCGTCGAACAACTGGCGCTGCCCGCGGCCGAGCGAGAGCAGATATTTTCGGGCAATGCCAAACGGCTTTTCAAAATCTAGCCTGCCGTAAAACCACTCCGCTTTTTTATAACGCCGGCCGCGCCAGCGGCTTGATGAACAGCATCTGCGCGTCGCCGATGACACGCTCGATGAAACCGCCCTCGCAATAGCAGAAGTAGAACTCCCACATGCGGATGAATTCCTCCGGATAGCCGAGTGTCCGCACCCGCTCGAGATTGGCGAACAGGTTTTCGCGCCAGCAACGCAATGTGGTTGCGTAATGCGCACCGATGTCGAGCAGGTCAACCAGCCGCATGTCAGTGCTACGTGCCACAGCGTCGGTGATGACCGTCACCGAGGGAATGCAACTGCCGGGAAAAATGTGGCGTTGGATAAAATCGACCGCATCGCGCGCCGACTCGTAACGCTGGTCGGCGATGGTAATCGCCTGCAGCAGCATCATGCCGTTCGCTTTGAGCAGCGCGCCGCATTGCCTGAAATAGGTATCGTAGTACTGGTAGCCGACGGCTTCGATCATTTCAATCGACACCAGCTTGTCATACTGGCCGCTCAAGTCCCGATAGTCTTCGCGCAGCAGCGTGATGCGGTCGCTCAGCCCCATCGCAGCGATGCGCTCGCGCGCCAGCTCGTATTGCTGTTGCGAAATCGTGGTCGTCGTCACGCGGCAGCCGTAGTGTGCAGCGGCATGCAGCGCCATGCCGCCCCAACCGGTGCCGATCTCAAGCAGATGATCGGCCGGCTTCAATTCGAGGCGGCGACAGATGCGGTCGAGCTTGGCGATGGAGGCCTCCTTGAGCGTCATGCCCGGACGTTCGAATAGGGCCGCCGAATACATCATGGTCGGATCGAGGAAAGTTCGGAAGAACTCATTGCCCAGATCATAGTGTGCGGCGATGTTGCGCCGGCTGCCGCGGCGGCTGTTGCGCGCCGCCCAATGCAGCGCTTTGCGCAACGGCGCGCCGAGGCGCGCCAGACCGCCTTCCATGCCGTCCACCACACTCATATTGCTGATCAGCACGCGTATCACGGCCGTCAGGTCGTCGGTGCTCCAGTAGCCCGACATGTAGGCTTCGCCGGCGCCGATCGATCCGCCGAACGCGAGCTCGGTGTAAAAGCGCGGGTCGTGCACGCGCACCGTCGCCGCTAGCGGACAGCGCGCAGTCAGCGTGCCGAATTGCAGCCTCTCCGCGCCGTCTTCAATGCGCAGCGCACCATCGGCGATGGCGGCAAGGCGCGCGAGCATCGCCCGGCGCGCAAGGGCTTCCAGCGTATTGCGACGGTCCGCATCAACCGGTGTGGCCAACGCGTTGGGAGCGGTGATCTTCATGTCTTTGTCGCGTCAGACAATGGGCCGGTTTTATCGGGATGGCTGTGCACCGGTACGCGCTTGAGCCATAGGCGCAGCGCCTGCCAGTGAATGGCGATAATCACCTGCAGCGTCATCAGTGGAAAGCGCAACAGCGCGAGCGCCAGTTGCGGGCCGCTGGCCGGCACGCGCCGCAGGCGCAGGGTGGCATCAAACAGTCTTGCGCCCGCGGGTGCATTTTCATGCAGCGCCATATGCGCGCTGAGTTGCTCCTCCGGGCGGCCGAAATGCCAGTTGTAGACCAGATCCATCGGCATGAAGGGCGAAACGTGCATCGCCTTGACGCTGCGATAGGCAAGATGCCGGTCGTGACGCGGCGCGCGCGGTTCATCCAGCACATAACAGTGCCGCTCACCCCAAGGCGTGTTGTTGACCTCGGCGACAACGCATTCGATTTTTTCGTCTACGGCGTCGAAGCAATAATAAAAGCTCACAGGGTTGAAGCCGTAACCGAAATAGCGCAAATGCGTGAGCAGACGGACCGGTCCCGACGGGCGGAAGCCACTGCGGCTCTCAACCAGATCGCGCACCGCAGTGTCGAGCGGCAGCGCCGGATCGCCCAAATGGTCTGCACGGTCGAAGCGCGCAAGTGCCCGGCGACGCGCCGACCACAACCAGCGCCGCGCGAACACCCGATCGAGTTCGGCCAGATCGAGATACACCATGAACAGCGGATAGCTGAAGACATGCTCGCGCGGCGCAAAGCGCCGGTGTCTAAGCGACCCGAGATATAGAGCGCTGTGCATATGCGGTTTGTTCAAAATGTTGCAACGCATTGAGTGCGCTGACCACGCCGTCCTCATGAAACCCAAAGTGCCAGTAGGCACCGCAGAAATAGCTGCGGTTGACGCCGTTGATCTCATGCTGGCGCTGCTGCGCCACCACCGCTGCCGGGGTGAACAACGGATGATCATACGAAAGACGCTGGATGATTCTGTCCGGCGCGATCGCCTCGCTGCGGTTGAGCGTCACGCAAAAGGTGTGCCGCGAACGCAGGCTCTGCAGAATATTCATGTTATAGGTGAGCGCCACGCGCGTGCCGGTCTGCGGCAGCACATGGTAGTTCCACGCCGCCCACGCGCGCCGCGCGCGCGGCAGTATCGAGCTATCGGTATGCAAAACCACCTCGTTGCGCTGGTAGGCTATCGCCCCCAGCACCTCGCGCTCCAGGGGCGAGGCGTCGCCGAGCAGGCGCAGCGCCTGGTCTGAATGGCAGGCGAAAAAGACCTGGTCGAACGTTTCCGGCGCCGCATCGCGCACCTTCACCAGCACGCGCCCGCGCGAGCGCAGCACTGCTTCCACCGGTGCGTTCAGGCGTATCTGCTGGCGGAACGGCGCCACCAGCTTTTCCACATAACGCGCCGAGCCGCCGCGGATGGCGCGCCACTGCGGCCGCGCATCCACCGACAACATGCCGTGGTTGTGGAAAAAGCGCACGAAAAAGCGCGCTGGAAAACCCAGCATGCGCTCCGGATCCGTGGACCAGATCGCTGCGCCCATCGGCAGCAGATAGTTGTCGATGAAAATGCGCGGGTAGCGGCGCTGCCGCAGGTATTCGCCCAGCGCGATTTCGCCGCCGTCTTCAAGCAACCGCGGCGCCTCGCGGTTGAAACGCAGAATAGCGGCAAGCAGACGGTAGAACGCGGGATTCAGCAGATTGCGCCGCTGCGCGAAAAGCGTGTCGAGCGTGGTGCCGTTGTACTCGAGGCCGCTGGTTTCGTTGCGCACGCTGAAACTCATCGCACTGGGTTGCGCTTCGACGCCGATTTCTTCAAGTAGTTTGATGAAATTCGGGTAGGTCCAGTCGTTGAAAACGATGAAGCCGGTGTCGATCTGCTGGCGCTCGCCGTCGATCTCGATATCGTGCGTGTGCGTGTGGCCGCCGATATGCGAGGCCGCCTCGAAGACGGTGATGTCGTGATCACGGTACAGGCGGCGCGCGGCGACGTTGCCGGCGATGCCGCTGCCGATAATGGCGATTCTCACAGCGCGCCTCCGGCGGCGCGGCGCGCGCCCAGCAACCGCAGCGGCACGGCACGCAGGTCGCGGATGATACCGAGCACCTCAAGCAGCCGCAGGCCGCAATAGGTCAGATCGATTTCCCACCAGTAAAACCCCTGTCGCGCCGCGCCTGGAAAATGGTGGTGGTTGTTGTGCCAGCCTTCGCCGAGCGTCAGCAATGCCAGCCAGACGTTGTTGCGCGAGTCATCGCGGGTGGCGTAACGGCGGCTGCCGAAGCGGTGCGCCAGCGAATTGATCGTGAAGGTGGCCTGATACAGCACCACAGTCGAAATGCAGAATCCCCACACCACCAGTTGCGCGCCGCTGGTTGCCAGCGCCGGAACGGTGGCCGCGCACCATTCGCCCGCCGCATACAGCGACAGCGCCAGCAGCAGCGGCACCAGCGCGTCGTAACGATCGAGAAAACGCAGTTCCGGATAACGCACAAGGTCGGCCACCAGCGCGGTGCGTGTTGCGAAATTCTCACGCGCCAGAAACCAGCCCATGTGGCTCCAGAGAAAACCGTGTTGCAGCGGCGAATGCGCATCGTCGGCGCGATCCGAACTGGCATGATGGTGGCGATGATGCGAGGCCCACCACAGCGGGCCGCGCTGGACAGCGGCCGCACCCAACACGGCAAACACGAGTTGCGCCGCGCGCGAGGTGCGAAAGGCGTTGTGCGAAAAATAGCGGTGGTAGAACGCCGTGATGGCGAACATGCGCAACGCATACAGCGCGGCGGCAACCAGCACCGCCGTCGTGCTCACGCCGACCCACAGTACACCGAGGCAACCGAGATGCAGGCCGATGAACGGCAACAGGCGCGCCCAGTCGAAACGGCGTGCCGGCGCGCCGTCATCGGCATGGGCGTCGAACCAGCGCACGACGCTGGACGCAATACCGTGACGTTTCAATTCCATCGCTGCGGCACTTTTTCAATTTTCGCAACGTCGTAGCCCTGCTCGCCGATCAGTTTGACGAGGCGCCGGTATTCGTCATCCGGGATCGACGGCGCCCGCGCCATGATCCAGACGTAATCGCGCTGGACGCGGCTGATCAC
>JANXSE010000008.1 GCA_025356695.1 Betaproteobacteria bacterium | reverse complement strand
GTCGTACGGCAGTTTCGGGTACAGCGTGGCGTTGACGGCAAAGCCCGCCGAAATCATCAGCAGCGTGTAACCGTCAGGGTCGGCGCGCGCAGCGAGTTCGCTGCCGATGATGCCGTTGGCGCCGCCGCGATTGTCGATGATTACGGTCTGTCCCCAGACTTTGGTCAGGTGTGCACCGATCAGCCGCGCCTGCACATCGCGCGGACCGCCGGCGCCGAAGGGCACGATGAGCCGGATCGATTTGGTTGGATAGTCGAGAGCGGACGCGTTCAGCGCCAGTGCGCACAGTGCAATGGCGGCGCCGCGCCGCAAACTATTTTTCATGGCAGGCAATGCCGTCATGCTGCGAAATGAAATGCAATACATGCGTCGCGCAAGTTGCCGGGAACACCAGTTGTACCTTGTGGAAACTCGATGGCAGATGCACGACGCGCAGATCGGGAATGGTTTTAAGCATGCGTTCCTGTTCGGCATCGGTGATCTGGCCTCCGGTCGGATAGAGGCCGAGCACCGGCGCTTTGATCTGCGGCAGAAACGGCGCGGCATTCGCGGTGTTGACGAGCACCGCCATGGCGCGCTGCGCCTCTGCATTGTTTTTGAGGAATTCGTTGTTGTACCAATCGAGCAGGCCGGCATCCGTCCCGGGTGGAAAGCGCGTGCTGCTGTTGGTCGCTTCCAGCCAGGCCTTGCGGCCCATTGCATCGACGGCATCGCCGCGCGACGCGTGGCCGGCAGCGTAGGTCACTTTGGCGACCTGGTTGATAAACGCCGGCGTCGAAACCAGCGACAGCGTGCGCACCAGCCCTGGATGCATTGCCGCCAGCGCAATGCCGAGCACGCCGCCGATCGATTCGCCGCAAAAGTGCACCGACTCTGCGCCCAGCGCGGCAATGAGATCGACGAGATCGCCAACGCAGTGCGCGAGCGTGAATTCGCGGTCGAGATCGAAGTCTGCCGATGACTGCCCGAGCCCGCGCACGTCGGGCCGCACCACGCGGTAGTAGCGCGCGAGGTAGGGCACCCAGCTATACCAGAATTTCGACGAACGGCCGTTGCCGTGCTGCAATATCAAGTACGGCGCATCGCGCCACGGGTCGGTGAAGTCGTCGATGACGTAATGCAGTGCGGGTTTACCGCGGCGTTCGAGGATGGGCATGCGGCGATTATGCCGCAAGCACCGTCAGGCGGCCGCTGCGCTGCGATGCTGCTCGCGCTGGTGCGCTCAAAACGAGTAGACTAGCCAAAAAAGCGGCGCCCGAAGCCGCAAACCACAGCAGGGGGAGCCATGAAACGTACAGTCCCGATACTGGCTATCGTGTTTGCCGCAGCTGCGCCGGCGGCGTACGCGCAGCAAAGCGACAGCGACCTCAACGCCAAACAATTGCACGGTCGCCAGGTCTTTGCGCAATCCTGCGGCGTCTGCCATCTGCAACCGTCGCTGGGCGTCAAAACCTACGGGCCGGTGCTGAATAAAACGTCGGCGGCCGGCAACGACGCCGTCATGCGCGTGATCATCACCAACGGCAGCGACCGCATGCCGGCGTTCAAGTATTACCTCAAACCGGCGGAGGTCGACGCGATCATCGCCTACCTCAGAACCGTTGCGGCGCCGGCAGTGCGCGCGGCAAACGACGCACAAAAATAGGAGAACATCATGCGTAACCTGCGAACGATGTTGCCGGCATGTGTGGCCGGTGTGCTGATGGCGGCGGCGGGCCATGCCGCCGAGACGATGTTGAGCGGGGTGATTAGCGCGCGCAGCGGGCAGAAGCTCGAGGGCGTCACCGTGTCGGCCAAGCTCGAAGGCTCGACCATCACGACCAGCGTTTATACCGACACCACGGGCATGTATGTGTTTCCGCCGTTGCCCGCGGGAAAATACCGTGTGTGGGCGCAGGCGCTGGGTTTTGAGGCAAGCAAGAGCACGCTCGATGCGGTTGCCGCGCGGCGTCAGAACTTTACGCTGTCGGAAATCGGCGACGCCGAGCGGCGTTTCCGCCAGTTGCCAGGCGAGATGATGGTCGCAGCACTGCCCGAGGCGACGCCGGAAGACGCGCACATGAAAAAAGTTTTCATGAACAACTGCACGGGCTGCCATTCGACCAGCTACGCGCTGCAGTTCCGTTTTGACGAGGCGGGTTGGAGCAAGATCATCGACCTCATGAAAGTGGTGCCGGTCAACGGCGTTTATCCGGGGCCGGCCGCCAAACCCAGTCAGGTATTGGATCGCAATCAAAAGCAGCTTGCGGCCTACCTCGCGCGTGCGCGCGGACCGGGCGAGTCGTCGATGAAAGTTGCGGCGCGTGCGCGGCCCACCGGCGAAGCGGCACGCGCGGTGTGGACGCTCTACGATCTGCAGCTCAATCCCGACGCCGGCATCGGCACCAAATACGTCGCCAACGACGGCACCGACTGGGCGATGGGCACCACGTCGAAGCTCGGCCAGCTGCCGCACGACGGCGGTCTCGGCCTCGACGGCACCATCTACTTTACCGTCAACAATCCGAACCGCATCGTCACCATCGGCAAGCTCGATCCGAAAACCGGCGCGGTTAAATTCATTAAAGCCGACGCGGCGAACGGCCAGGCCGCCACCGCGCACGGCCTGGTGCGCGACAACGAGGGTAATTTCTGGTTCGACGTCAATCCGGGGCGCCGCGCGCTCGGTAAGCTCGACGTGACGAAGGACGTGATTTCGATTTATCAGACGCCGTCGAGCATGTCGCCATTGGGCGGTGCGGTGACCATGGACGTCGACGGCAAGGGCAAGATCTGGGCGTCGACGCCGGTCGGCGCCGTGCGCTTCGATCCTGCGACCGAAAAATTCACCGAATTCAAATCGCTGATTCCGGCCAAGAACGAAAAAGGCTCGGCGCAGACTTACGGTGCTGCCGGCGACAGTGATGGCAACGGCTGGTGGGCGCAGATGGCGCAGGACACCATCGTCAAGGGCGATGTCGAAACCGGCAAGGTCACCCAGATCAATCTGCCCGCCGTCGCGGTGGACCGTATCGCGCCGGAAGACCGCGCGTTTTACGAGTCTGTCGGCGACCTCGGCTTCAACAATCCGACGCTGACCTCGCAGGGGCCGCGCCGCATGGGCACCGACAAGACGGCCAACGTGTTGTGGATCGGCAATTCGTGGGGTGCCAATTTCGCGCGCATCGACACGCG
>JANXSE010000309.1 GCA_025356695.1 Betaproteobacteria bacterium | reverse complement strand
GAGGATTTTTTCGCCGAGCGCATGCAGCGAGCGGTCGTTCGGCAGGCGGCCGACGATGAGATCGATGTTGCCGCTCCAGAGTTCGGGCAGCAGTGATTCGATCGTGCCTTCGTGCACAATCACCGTCGTATTGGGCGAGCGCTGCTTCATCAGCGCCAGGCTCTGCGGTATCAGCGCCAGTGCCGCGGTGGACAGCGTGCCGATGCGGACGTTGCCGGTCGCGCCCGACATCAATCCGCGCAGTTCGTCGCGCGCCAGCGTGAGTTCGGCCAGCATACGGCGCGCATGCCGGATCAGGCTTTCACCATACACGGTCGGATGCACGCCGCGTGCCGTGCGTTCGAACAGTTTGACGTCGAGGCCGCGCTCGAGCTCGGCCAGCGCTTTGGAGACCGCCGGCTGGGTCACGTTGAGGTTGGCGGCGACGCGTCCGACATTGCGAAAGTCGTCCAGCGCCACCAGCATTTGCAGGTGGCGCGGTTTCAGGTTCGCGCGCAGATACCAGTCAATTTGTGCCATGCCGGTGGGGGGCGCTCAGGTCCAGAATGACATTACCATTTGGTTATGATGTAATCCGGAAAATTCATTAGTCGGTAATTGCCAGCGACCGCACAATACCTCAAAACCACGCGCCGTGGGCACTACATCGCGCGGGGCTAGACACTGGAGACTGTCCTTGAAGCGGTTCTTTGTCCTGTTGTTTGCATTGTCGGCGCTCGCGGCCGTGAGCGCCCCGCGCGCGTTCGCGCAAACCTATCCCGTCAAGCCGATCCGCTTCATCCTGCAGCACGCGCCGGGCGGTTATGGCGACATCACGGCGCGCCTGATCGCGCGCCATATGAGCGAAAGCATGGGGCAGCAGGTGATCGTCGACAACCGGCCAAGCGCGGGCGCGATAGTGGCCGCGAATGTCGTCGCCAAGTCGGAAGCAGACGGCTACACGATGCTGCTGACCGGCAGCGGCACCGCGGTCAGCGCTTCGTTGTTCAAGTCGCTGCCCTACAACGTGATCAAGGATTTTGCCCAGGTCTCGACCATGGGCTTTACCGAAATCGTCGTGCTGACCGGCCCGGAGGCGAAATTCAATTCGCTCGTCGAGGTGCTGGCCTTCGCGCGGCAGAATCCGGGCAAGTTGAACATCGGCTGCAATAATATGGGCAGCACCCAGCATCTGGCCGCCGAGCTGTTCAAATCGATGGCCGGCATCGATGCGCAGATCGTGCCGTTCAAATCTTTTTCCGGTCTGCTGACCGCGCTGCGCAGCAGCGAAATTCATGTGGCGTTCGAATACGTGGCGCCGGTCGTTCAATTGATCAAATCCAACACGATCAGGGCGTTGGCGATTGGCGCGAAAGAGCGCTTCAACGGATTGCCGAATGTGCCGACGGCGGCCGAGGGCGGCGTGCCCGGTTATCAGGCCTCGTCGTGGAACGGCGTCAGCGTGCCGGCAAAGACGCCGCGCGCCGTGATCGACCGCCTCTATCGCGAGATTGCCGCGGCAGTGGCGCAGCCCGATCTGCAGCAGCGCCTGCGCGAACTCGGCATCGAACCGCGCGCCTATACGCCGGAGCAGACGCGCGAACTCATGGTTTCTGACATCGCCAAGTGGAAGGCGGTGATCGAGAAGGCCAACATTCCACGCCAGTAATCGTTCAGTCATTCGTCAAACAGGGAAGGGCATCATGGCAGATCCGCTGAAAATGAAAATCGTCGTCGGCCAGTACGGTCACACCGAACCCGTCACCAGCGGCCGCATCCCGCTGCCGGGCGTGCAGCCCGAGTTCATCAAGGTCGAGCCGCTGATCGCGGCCTTCCGTCGCATGGTGCGCGACGTTGAGTTCGATGCCTGCGAAGTTGCGTGCACGACCTACATCGTGTCGCGTGCCTACGGCCGGCCGTTCAAGGCGCTGCCGCTGTTCCTGATGCGCAACTTCCATCACGCCGGCATCGTTTATCGCGATGACGCCGGCATCAAGGTGCCGAAAGACCTCGAAGGCAAGAAGTGCGGCGTGCGTGCGTTCACCGTGACCACCGGCGCGTGGACGCGCGGCATCCTCGCCCAGGAATACGGCCTCGATGTGTCGAAAGTGACCTGGGTGGTCGATGACGAGGAGCACGTGACCGAACTGAAACTGCCGGCCAACGTCGTGCATACGCCGGCCAGCAAATCGCTGGTCAGCATGATGGCCGCCGGCGAAATCCAGGCCGGCTTTACCGCCAACGCCGGCATCGGCCGCGAAGGCCCGCCGAAAGAAGGCTGGGCGGCGAGCGCGGAAGCGAAGCCGCAGGTTTACGAGGATCTGCTGCCGAACGCCAAAGCACTTGAAGAAGCGTGGTTCAAGCGCACCGGCATCTATCCGATGCACG
>JANXSE010000367.1 GCA_025356695.1 Betaproteobacteria bacterium | reverse complement strand
GGTGCCGATCGCCGTGGCCTATCTGATTGCGCACAATATGGCGAATCTGCTGATTCAGGGCCAGTTGCTGATTCCGCTGCTGTCCAATCCGCTCGGCCGCAAATGGGATTTGTTCGGCAGCGCCGGCTTCGAACCCGATATTGGCATCATCGACGCGCGCATTACCTGGTACGTGGCAATCGGTGCCATCGTCATCGGCCATGTAATTTCGGTGTGGCTCGCACATCGTGTGGCGTTGCGTGAGTTCGGTTCGGTGCGGCGCGCCGTAATCGCTTCGATTCCGCTGACCGTGTTGATGATTGTTTATACGGCGATCAGTTTGTCTGTGATTGCAGAGCCGCTGGTACAGTTCCGAGCAGCGGACGGCACCGAAGTTTCTTCGCCGGCGCGTTAGAAACAACGATTGCGCCTGACGCTTACGACGACTGACAAGAGGCGTGAACTTCCCCTCCCCCTGAGAGCCGCCGAACAGCACAGATACATCAGGGAATTCGGCGAGGACTGTCTGAGCGTTTGCCGATCAAGGCAAACGCGAGTTCCGCAGCCGCCTGACGTATCAAGCAGCGCAGGGTAGCCCGAAGGGCCTGCGAACCGGGGGCCGCTTCTTTTGGTTACTTTTCTTGGCAGAACAAGAAAAATGACCAGCCGCCGGGCTGCCACCGGCGAACTTGAAACGCCGCTTTCAAAATACCCGCCGACGATGGGTTTCGGCCTGCGGCCTCTACCCATCCTGCAAACTAACCAATCGCGGTGCTTCGCGCAGGCGAGGCGCCTGCGTCACAACAACCACACCGCGTGGGCAACAAGTTGCCCGCCCTGCGAATCAAAAATACCCGTCAATAAAGTGACTAACCCATGGGGGCATGGTGACATCCTCCATACGGTCAAACGGCGGCATATAGGGTTTGATGTCGAGCACCGGCGTGGCGTCGAGCGCATCGAGGCCGCGCACTTTTACTACATTGCCTTCAATACCCAGCAGTTTGACCGCAGTGACGGCAAGCGGGTTCGGACGATATTTCGTACGCTGCGCGAATACGCCGACGGGATCGAGGTCTTCCATGCCGCGCGGGCGACGCAATAGCTGCTTCTTGATATCGAAATCCTGCGAGCGGTCGAGCAGGAAAATCACGAGGATATGCGAGAAGCCGGCGAGGCCCTGCAGGCCCGGTGCGAATTTCGCATCGAGATGGATTTCGGAATCGATTTTTCCCCAGCCGCCTTCGGACATGGTATTGACCGGGCATTTGACGCTGCCGATCGGCGATATTTTGAATTCAACTTCTGCCATGACTTAATCCCGGTGAATTGGACAGCCGCTATGTTATCTTCACAGCCTTCGCGCGTCAGCAGGCTGTTTTATTATTCAATCATTGCAATCATGAAAACTCTTCCGCCCAATCCGTTCGCCAAACTCTCACTCGCCGAATTCGGCGTGCGTCTGCGCAAAAGCGTCGTCACTTGCGAAGCAACGACCGCAGCGCTGCTTGACCGCATTGACCGGCTGAACCCGAAGTTGAATGCATTTCATTTTGTCGCGCGCAAGGCCGCATTGGCCGCCGCCCGTGAAATCGACCGTCAGTTGAAAGACGGCACCGACCTCGGACCACTGATGGGCGTGCCGGTCGCAGTAAAAGACCTCTACGTGGTCGACGGCATGCCGACCAATGCCGGCTCCAGCCTCGACGTGCGCGATATCACGCCGCCGGAAGGCAGCTTCGTCAAGGCGTTGAAGCGCAGCGGCTGCATCATCCTCGGCAAAACACGCACCAGCGAATTCGCGCTGGGCGGCATCAACTTCAAACATCCGGTGCCGTGGAACCCCTGTGACGCTAAAGTACATCGCATGCCTGGCGGTTCCAGCCACGGCTCGGCGGTGGCGATGGCGGCGGGCCTCTGCGCCTTCTCAGCGGGCACCGACACCGGCGGTTCGGTGCGCCTGCCGGCGGCTCTGTGCGGCGTGGTCGGCCATAAATTTTCCAGCCGCGGTTTTTCGCTCGACGGAATTTTTCCGCTCTCGCCGACGCTCGATAGCGTCGGCACCTTCAGTGCGTCAGTCGCCGATGCTGCCTTGATATACACCGCATTGACCGGCAAGGCGGTCCCCGCTGCGCCGCTGCCGCGTCAGCTAAAATTCGGCAAGCCGCGGGAAGTCTTCTTTGACGATCTCGATGCCGAAGTCGCACGACGCGTCAACGCTGCACTCGCGGCGCTGACAACGGCCGGCGCGCAAATTACCGACATCAACGTGCCGGAGATCGCGGAATTCGATCCGGTGTTCGGCGGCATCGTGCCGGGCGAACTTGTCGAGATTCTCGGCCGCGAGCGCATCGAAAAAAGCCGCGAGTTGTTCGACGCAATTGCGCAATCGCGTGTGATCGCGGCGCTCGACTATCCGCCGCAGCGTCTCGCTGACGCGCGCAGGCGCCAGACCGAATTGCGCGATCTCGTACGCGCGAAGATGAACGGCCTCGACGCCTGGATCGGCCCCGCAACGCCCATGGTGCCGGACCCGCTCAAGGATCATTTCACGCTGATGCCGGCGCTCGAATGGAACAAACGCGCGCTGCGCAACACGCGCATCGGCAATGTGTTCGAGCAGTGCGGGCTGTCGCTGCCGCTGCCGGCGGCTGCCGGCGGATTGCCGGTAGGTTTGCAAATCGCCTGCAACGGCATGGAAGATGCGAAGCTGTTGTCGCTGTCGGCTGCAGCGGAAGCGGTACTCGGCCGCGCAACGCGGCCGGAGATGACAGGGTTTCTATAAACCCGCAGGATATTGTAGGGTGCAATAAGCAAAGCGCATTGCACAGAATTGAATCCTTGCGGCGCAATGCCTTTCAGTTATTGCGCCCTACCTGTTATCGGTATGCGCGAGTGGTTTGACGCAGACGGGGCGCCTGCGCCACGAAAACCGGTCTGCTCTAGGTGCTTCCGGGGATGATTCCCGCCGGTAGCGTATAGCAGTAATCCGCAATCTGGCCCGGCGTGCACCACCACACGCGGTCCTTTAGCTTGTGATTGACGCAATGCTTGAACGCGGCAAGCAAGGGCGTCATGCGAAAGGGCTGGCCCATCACGTAAGGATGGATCGAGATGTTGTAGACCAGCGGCCGTTTTGCGCTCTCTTCGATCATCCAGTCGAACTGGTCGACCATCATTTCGCAGAATTCGCGCGCGCTGTGCTGGCGGTGCACTACCGCCGGTGA
>JANXSE010000300.1 GCA_025356695.1 Betaproteobacteria bacterium | reverse complement strand
TCACGGCGTTGACCGCCGGATGCGCGATCATGGCGTCGTTGTCGGTCGAATGCACATCGGCAGCGGTGCGTTCGGCCAGCGTCCGCGCGGCATCCGCGTTAATGTCGGCGATCGCCACAAAACCGACCGCCGGGTGACGCGCCGCCAGCCGCGCGCGCAGCGTGCCTATGCGCCCTGCGCCGATCACCGCCACACCGAGCTCCTTGCGCTTCATCAAAAACCCTTTTTGCCGGCCTGCATTCCCGCCGGCGTCAAAACCCGTACAAATCCGCCGACGCCGGATTTGCCAGTCCTTCGGCGGCGCGCAGCAGGCACACCTGGTTGGTGCCGTCGGAATGCAGAAAGCTCGCCGCGTCGCGCAGGTATTTTTCAACCGGATGCTCGTGCATGATCCCGCCGCCACCTAGAATTTCGCAGGCCGGTTTGCAAACCGCGAAAGCGGTTTCCAAGGCATTGACCTTGGTCAGATGGCCCAGCGTGCGCGTCTCCGGCCGCCTGCGGTCGGCCAGCCACGCGGTGCGCCAGATCTGCGTGCGCGCGGCGTCGAGCCGCATTGCCATTTGCGCCAACATCATGGCGATGGCCGGGTGTTTGACGATCGGCTTGCCGCCCTGCACCCGCGAGCGCGCGTGTTGCAGGGCGTATTCATAGGCAGCGCGGCAGCATGAGGATTACTTGTATTCGTCGAAGTGAGGCAACTCGGTCGGCGCGACGTACCACGCCGATATCGATTTCCAGAAAATGCTGTTGGTCGGCCGCGCCCCGGGATCGACGTCGAGGCTGCCCGCAGGAATCAGCATGTTGTCGGTGGTGTTGACCTTGTGCGGCATGCGCGTGCCGCATTGCTGGCAAAACCACACCGCAAACCGCTCGGAATCCGGGTGCGGGAAGCGCTTGATCAGCGCTTCGCCGGCCAACCATTTGAATTGCGTTTCCGGCACGAACAGGTTGGCGGCGTGCGCGCTGCCGCTGGCTTTGCGGCAGCGGCTGCAATGACAGTAGCGAAAGGCCGCGAACGGCGCGCTCGCTTCATATTTGATCGAGCCGCACAAGCAACTGCCGGTGATTGCGTCGGATGACATTTGGGCTCTCCGTGTAAATGTAAAGGGCTGACGGCGGGGCTGACGGCGGTCAGCGACTGCTGATATTATCAGACGAAGTTGCGAGGAGGATGCATGGTACGTTTGGCCGATCTGCCGGAGTGGGACCGCAAGAACAAGCTCGACAAGCTCAAGGAACTGACGGGCTTCGACGCGCGGCCGTGGGTCAAGCCGCCGCCGCTGGCGCAATGCCGCATCGCCATCGTCACCACCGCCGGCGTGCACCGCAAGGGCGACCGGCCGTTCGGTTCGGGCGCCACCGATTACCGCATTATTCCCGGCGACACCAAAGCCGCAGACCTGGTGATGAGTCATCAGTCGGTGAATTTCGACCGCACGGGGTTTCAGGAAGACCACAATATCGCGTTTCCGATCGACCGCCTGAACGAACTGGCACAACGCAAAGTGATCGGTTCCGTGGCCGATCTGCATTATTCGTTCATGGGCGCGACGCAAATCCGCCAGCTCGAAGCGAAAGCGAAGGAGCTCGCGCAGTTCCTGAAGGACGACCGCGTCGATGCGGTGCTGCTGACGCCGATATGACCGAACTGCACGTGCGCCGTCGGCGCACTCGGGCAGTACATCGAAGCGGCCGGCGTGTCGACAACCCAGATCTCGCTGATTCGCGAACACACCGAAGCGATCAATCCGCCGCGCGCGCTGTGGGTGTCGTTCATGCTCGGCCGGCCGTTCGGCGTGCCAAATGATGCGGCATTCCAGTCGCGCGTGCTGCTGGCCGCACTCAGGCTGCTGGAAGCGCCGACCGGTCCGGTGCTCGCGGATTATCCGGAAGACGCGCCGGCTTCGGCGGACGATGCGCAGGGCGTGGCCTGTCCGGTCAGTTTCGCGCCGGCCGCCGGCGACGACATCGGTTCGGCTTTCGTGCGCGAAGTCGAGGAACTGCAGCCGTGGCACGACCGCGCGCGAGAGCGGCGCGGCCGCAGCATGATGGGCCTGAGCAAGCTGTCCGCGGTCGATGCGGCGAAACTGCTTGCGCGGTTCGTGCGCGACAACAAGGTCGACAGCATCGACGGCCTCAGCGCAGGCCAGACGATCAAGGTGGCGTGCGAGGACATCCGCACTTATTACTACGAGGCCGCGGCGGCGCGGCCGGGCACGCCGGATGCCGAGGCAATTCAACGCTGGTTCTGGCGCGACACCGCCGGCGGGCGCGCGTTTCTTGCGCTGCATAAACAATGCGCGGCCAGCACCGACGCATCAGTGCAAAAATTGATTGCGACCTCGCTGGTGCCGCGCGCCGTGTTGCTCGAAACGGCGAAATAGGAAGTGTGTCACGTGCGGCATGACGCGAAACGCCGGCGATCCCGGGCTTTTTCAATCGTAGCTGCGATGTTGCTGCCGGCGGCCGCACCGCTTGCCCAGAATTACCCGAGCAAGCCCGTGCGCTTCATCGTCTCGACGTCGGCCGGCAGCGGCGCCGACGTGATCGGGCGTTTGACCGGCGGCGGCATGAGCGCGGTGCTCGGTCAGCAGGTGGTGGTCGAAAACCGCACTGGCGCTTCGGGTGCGATCGGTTCGGAATACGTGGCGAGGGCTGCGCCCGACGGTTACACGCTCCTACAGGTCAGCGCGACCCACGCGGTCGCCGCCGCCCTGTCGAGCAAACTGCCCTACGACCTGTTGAACGACTTCCTGCCGGTGAC
>JANXSE010000288.1 GCA_025356695.1 Betaproteobacteria bacterium | reverse complement strand
GCAACACGACCAGAATCCAGACCAGTTTTTTGCCGTTGGAAACCGTGCTCTGCGAAATATTCAGTATCGCCCAGATGTCGCCGGCAAGAACCAGCAGACCGGTAAGACCGGTGTATCCGAAATTCATGGCGCAATCTCCTTATGCGGATTGTTGTTATGCATCGCAAAGCAAATATCAATAGTGCGGTGGAATTTCATCGGCAGGATTACGCTGTTCGGCCGGCATCGACGCCTGCATCTGCTGGCGCAGCGCGGCCATCTCCTGCTGCATCTGCTCGATCTGGCGCTGCTGGCGGTACACCGTTTTATTCAGCTCTTCGAGCAGGTCTTCGGCAAGGCTGAGTTTGTTTTCGATTTTTTCGAGACGGCTGTCCATGGCGTTTCCCTGATGCTTGCAGGTGACGACAGTTTTACGTCGCCGCGGCGGATTTTGCAACGCGCGCCTGCCGTTCGCGCAAAAAATGCGATACCGCAAGCGCCAGCGCTATGCCCTGCAGCAGCGCGCAGAAGTAAAACGGCGCGCCGATGCGCCAATCGCCCTGCGGCAGATGCGACACCATGGTCAGCAGCGGCGCGCCGATCGCCGGCGCAATCACCGCCATCAGGCTGTTAAGGCCGCCGACGGCGCCCAGCGTCTTGCCCTGGCTTTTGGAGTCGGCGGCGCCGGAGATGATGCTTTGAATCGATGACGCTACGGTAGCGCCGAGCAGGTTGACGAAAATAATCGCGAAGATCATCCAGCCCTGGGTCGCCGCGCCCCACAGTACGTAGGCGATTGTCGATGAAATCAAACCCATCACGGCGAGCCGCCGCGGGCTCACCACTTTGAGTATGCGGCCGAGCAGCAGGCCCTGCACGATGGCAGACACCACGCCGACGGCGGCGAGCGACCAGCCGTTTTCCAGCGGGCCCCAGCCGAATTTGAAGGTTGTGTACAAAACCCACGTGGTATAGAGCACGAACTGCGCGAGGCCGCTGCAGGCGATCACAGCGACCAGACGTCCGGAACTTTTCAGCTGCGCGAGTTCACGCAAGGCGGTAAACGGATTGGTCGATTTCCATTCAAAGGCGCGCCGCCGTTCGATCGGCAGTGATTCGGGCAGCACGAAATAACCGTAGAGCAAATTAAGCATGGCCAGACCGCCGGCGACATAAAACGGTAATTGCAGATTGATTGCGCCGAGCAGGCCGCCCATCACCGGGCCGAGTATGAAGCCGACGCCGAACATTGCGCCCAGCATGCCAAAGCGTTTGGCGCGGCCTTCGGGCGGAGTGATGTCGGCGACATACGCGTTGGCGACCGAGATGTTGGCCATCATCGCGCCGCCGACCAAACGCGCTGCGATCAGCATCCACAGTGAAGTTGCCAGCGCGGTGGCGAAAAAATTGACCGCCAACCCGCAAAACCCGATCAGCAACACCGGCCGGCGGCCGAAGCTGTCAGACAAGGCGCCGAGCACCGGTGAGCCGAAAAAATTCGCGAGGCTGAAGGTGAAGGTCACCACGCCGTACCAGAAGGCGTGATCGACCTGCGAGCCGGTGAAGCTGCCAACCAGTGCCGGCAACACCGGAATAATCAGGCCGATCGAAATCATATCGATCAGTGCGGTCAGCATGATGAAGGGCATGGCGGCGGTGCGGCTTTGACGCGCGGAAAACAGTTTGAAGCCGGATTCGGGAGACGACATAAATGGAGGATCAGACTTCAGTTGCGTAACAATGGAAACTGCAAAAAAACCGCGCGATGGTTCGACTAGCGCGGTGTACCGAACGTCTGCGCCCAGTAGACGCCCATCTCGCTGTTGCGATTGACGGCAAAGGCGACGCCCATCTCGGTATAAACGGGCTTCATCAGATTTTCGCAATGCGGCGGACTTTTGATCCAGCCGGCAACGGCTTCTTCGGGCGTGGTCTGCCCGGCGGCAATATTTTCACCGGTGGCGCGGAATTTGTAGCCGCCGCGCTGCACACGCTGCGCCGGCGTCGAGCCGTCGAGGCCGGTGTGGCTGAAGTAACTGTTGGCGGCCATGTCGCCGGCGTGGCGCGCAGAAATTTCCGCGAGTAGCGCGCTCCACTTCAGCGGCTTCACCGCCTTGAACGCTTTGTTGCCGCATTTGCGATCCTGCGCACGCGCGAGATTGATGAGTTCGAGCACGCGCTGGCCCGAGGCGCCGGCGCTCATCGCCACCTGCGGTGCGAAGGGCGCTGCAATGACGATCCACAACTGGCGCTCTTCCTGATAGATGCCGATTTCAGTCAAGGCCGCATTGAGCAACTGCGCGCAATATTGTTTGCCGAGCAAAGGCCCGGCTTTTTCACTGATACCGTCGCCGGACAGGCTGATGAACAACGAAGTGCTGGCGCGGTAGCCGGCATCGGTGAGGCTTTCCGCGAGAGCGACGCCGCGCGAGAGCGCCTGCGCAGCGCGTTCAAGCGTGGCCTGGCGCGTTAACTGCGGCAGGGGCTTTAGCGCCGGCGATTGCGCCAGCGCACAGCCGCCCTGCCCGGCGCGCAAGGCATTGATACTGTCGTAGAGATCAGCCGCGGCGGCACAGTTGCATATACATACAGCGATAGCGAACAACGCAGCGGCAGCTGCGTAACGGGAACTGCGGGAAATGCAGGAAAAACGGAAATGGTGGTTCATGGTCGGCGGCTATTGTAGCCGCACCGCCTTGCATTGCCCTTACAAATTCGCGGCGACGGTAACGCAGCGGGCGAGCGCTGCCTTCCCTTCCGAAACACCAGGCTATAGAATCGCCGCATGAAAATGTATCCGTCGCGCGGCCCGTGGCAGGCGTTTTTCACGTTTGCGCTGGCGTGCGCGAGCGTCATGGCGGCACAGGCACAGGATTATCCGGACAAGCCGATCCGCATGCTGGTGCCGGTGCTGCCGGGCGGCGCATCGGATTTCGGCGGGCGCATCATCGCCGAGCGGCTGTCGATGCGTCTGGGGCAAAAAGTCGTGGTCGAGAACCGCGCCGGCGCGGGTGGCGTAATTGCGCTCGAAGTGTTGAAGTCTTCACCGCCGAACGGCTACGTCATCTCTTCCACACAAACGGGGCCGCTGACCATTACGCCGCTGATACAGAGCGGATTGTCGTACGATCCAATACGCGATTTCACGCATATCACCAACCTGCTGACATTCCCGACGCTGCTGGTGGCGCACAGTTCGCTGCCGGCAAAAAACATCAAGGAACTGGTCGCACTGGCACGCGCGCGGCCGGGCGAAATTACCTACGCGTCATCCGGCGTCGGCGGCACCGTACATACCACTGCGGAGCTCTTCAATCTGATGGCGAAAATAACCATGCAGCGCATCCAGTTCAAAAGCATAGGGCCGGCGCTGATCTCGGTGCTGTCGGGCGAATCGCAA
This sequence comes from Betaproteobacteria bacterium, assembly GCA_025356695.1. The sequence continues at coordinate 5,047 of JANXSE010000288.1, read as the reverse complement.
ATAACCTACGCAAATGTTCCCGCCGCGATGCCGCATGCGAAAAGCGGCCGCCTCAAAGTGCTGGGCATCACCAGTGCGCAGCGCTTGCCATCGCTGCCCGACATTCCGACGATCAGCGAATCAGGCGTGCCCGGCTACGAAGCAACGGGCGGTGCCGGCATCATTGGTCCGGCGCATATGCCGGCCAATATTCTGCAACGGCTGAACAGGGAAATCGTCGAGATACTCAACTCGAAAGAAGTCAACGATCTGATGCAGCCGGTCGGCATGCTGCCGGCGCCGACCACGCCGGAAGAATTTACCGCTTACATCAAGGCCGAGCTGAAAAAATGGGCGCCGGTGGTCAAGCAGGCGAACATCAAAAGCGAATAAACGGCGTGCGCGCTGGCGCATAGCCGCGGCATCAACCTGAAGGAGGCGCGAGCATGGCAGTCAATTTACGCAATGGTGTGACGTTTGCGGCGGCACTACTGTTCGCCAGCGTAGCCGGCGCACAACCATACCCGTCGAAAATAATCCGCATGATCGTGCCGTTTGCGCCGGGTGGCAACACCGACATCATCGCGCGCGCCATTTCGCACCGCATGACCGAGGATCTCGGTCAGCAGATCGTGATCGACAATCGCGGCGGTGCGGCCAGCACGCTCGGCACCGACCTCGCGGCGAAAGCACCGCCCGACGGTTACACGCTCTTGATGGTGTCGAGCGCGCATGTCATCAACCCGGCGGTGTGGAAAAAACTGCCCTACGATTCGGTGAAGGATTTTGCGCCGGTGACACTGGTTGCCAACGTGCCGAATTCGTTGTGCGTGCATCCGTCGCTGCCGGTAAAAACCATCGGGCAACTGGTGACGCTGGCGCGCGCACGCCCGGATCAATTGACCTACGCCACACCGGGGCGCGGCACTTCCAGCCATCTCGCGATCGAAATGATGTCCTTCGCCACCAATATCAAGCTGATCCACATTCCATACAAAGGCGTGGGGCCGGCGGCCATCGATCTGGTGGCCGGCCACGTGCACATGATGTTTGCGTCGATGCCGACCACCACGCCGCACGTGAAGAGCGGGCGGCTACGCATGATCGCGCAAGCCGGCAACGAGCGCTCGCCGGCGGCCCCCGAGGTGCCGACCATGATCGAACAGGGCATGAAAGATTTTGTCGTCATCAGCGGCTTCGGCATGTTTGCACCCGGCGGCACGCCGCGCGCGATCGTCGATCGCGTGAACGCCGCGGTGAAAAAATCGCTGAGCTATCCGGAAATACGCAACAGCCTTGCCAGCCAGGGTGCGGAACCGGTGGCCAATACACCCGACGAATACGACCGCTACAACCGCAGCGAAATCACGCGCTGGGTCGATGTCGCACGCAAAGCCGGCATACAGCCGGAATAAGTGACGGACGGATGATTTATTAAATTCGTGTTCGTTTCGCCGTAAACACGCCCCATAGAAGTGCGCCGCGCAACGCTGCGCACCGAATTAGCACCAGGCCGCGTCGCCGCACAAAATCGTGCGTGCAAATGGATTCAGGCCTAAGCATAGATGCGTACTCCACGGGCCGCACCAGCGCGTTAAGCTGCGAATGGCGTTCGCACAATGCGGGAATGACCTGTTCCTGAAAGATTCCACGCAATATATAGAATTAACGTCACATATTTCGATCAGGCTGAATGCCCAGACAGGATTTTTTGCCGCACATGAAGGGCTGATGGATCATGTATTTGTTGCAATTTAAAGTCGACATCGGCGGAGGCTCATGATGCGCAGGCAACATGGTTTTACGCTGATTGAAATCGCGATTGTTCTGGTCATCATCGGCCTGCTGCTGGGCGGCGTGCTGAAGGGCCAGGAATTGATTCAAAGCGCACGCGTGCGCAATCTGATTTCGCAACAGGACGGCACCAAGGCCGCCTACTTCGGTTTTCTCGACCGTTTCCGCGCGCTACCCGGCGATTACAGCCAGGCTGCGACGAGCATCGCCAATGTGGCAGCCGGCGCCAACGGCAACAACAACGGCCGTATCGAAACCATCCTCGCCGGCGGCACCATCGATGAACACATCGCCGCATGGGATCATCTCTCGAAAGCCGGCTTCATCAACGGTAGTTATACCTACGCCGTGATTCCCGAAACAACCGCAACAGTGCCGACCAATCCGTATGCGCGTTACATGCGCGTTGTGTATGACAGCGTCTACGGCACCGGCGCCGGCGCGGCTCGCCACAATCTGAAAACCGGCAACCAGATTCCGTCGGACATCATGGCAGAAATCGACCGCAAGATAGACGACGGCAATCCGGTCGGCGGCACCTTCCAGTTCTCGGCCTATGACGGCGGCGGCACCGGCGGTGTGGTGCCGGCCGGCGGCGCCGCAGGCCAGTGTTATGCCGGCGTCTCCTGGAGCTCGGCAACCGTGGACACCAACTGCGGCGGCGCCAGCCTGTTTTGACGCAGGCGTTATTGACGCTGCTTCAGCGCACCACAAGTACCGGAATTTTCGAGTGGCATAAAACCTTGCTGGTTTCGCTGCCGAGCAGAAAACCCTGCAGTCCTTTGCGCCCGTGCGAGGCCATCACAATGACATCGCATTTGGACTTGCCCGCCTGCTTGATGATCGCTTCGAAGGGCGAATCGCTGACGACAGTGAAACCGGCGCAGCCGATTGCCGCGGCGTTTGCCCGGGCGCAGGCGGCATCGAGGATTTTTTGCGAACGCAGACCCGCCTCATCCTGGAATTTCTTTTGCACGGGTGCTGCCATCGCCGCCGGTACCGCATAGGTTTCGCTCATTGCACGGCGAAAGTCGGAGACGACGTGAATAACGGTGATTTTGGCGCGGCAGGTTATTGCCAGCCTGATCGCCTCGGCGATTGCCTTGCCCGAAAGTTTCGAGCCGTCGGTCGACACCAGTATGCTCTTGTACATGCGAACCTCCTTGACTGAACGGATAACCCCGCAGTCAGGGTAGCGCCGCATGCATACGCCATATTGATGCAGGTCAAGCGTACTTGAATCAGTATATGCGGCGCCGCTTTGACAGGCGGCGCGCCGGGTGGCAAATTGCAGACAGCTGCGGAATAACCAGGGCCGCTCGAGCCCGCCGCAGATCTGCATTTCCAGGGAGGACACACCATGCGACATCTCTTACGCCATTGCCTTGCCATCGCGCTTGTACTGCCCGGCCTGCATACCGCCGCGGCAATTGCGGCAGCCGCCGCGCCCACTTCGCAGTACACCATGACGGTCAATCGCGACCGCCTGCAGAACGCGCTGAACGAGCCGCAGAACTGGCTGATGATGAACGGCGATTACGGCTCGATCCGTTATTCGAAACTGACGCAGGTCAATCGGGAGAACGTGAAAAACCTGCGCATGGTGTGGGCGATGGCGCTGGGCGGCATGCAGGATGTCGGCGCCAACGGCCCCGAGAGCGAGGTCAATCCGCTGATCGACAACGGCTTCATGTACACGACCGACGGCTGGGGCACGATCTACAAGATCGATGCGCGCAATCCGCACAAGGGCGAGTTCGTCTGGGTTTGCGATCCAGGCGTGCCGCACAAGGGCAATATTTCGCGCACGCGCGGCATCGCGCTGTGGGAAGACCTGGTGATTGCCAATCTGCCCGACGGCCGCGTCATCGGCATCAACCGCGACAACGGCGAAATCGTCTGGGACAAAAAAATCCTGACCGCCAACGAATTCGGCCGCAAGGAACGCTTTTTCACCGCCCCGATCACTGCCGACGGCAAAGTCATTATCGCCAACGGTGCCGGCGACGGCAAGACACGCGGCTGGATCGCCGCGCTCGATGCGCGCACCGGCAACGAACTGTGGCGCTGGTATGCGGTACCCGCGCCCGGCGAACCCGGCAGCGAAACCTGGAAAGACAAGAACCAGGCATGGAAAACCGGCGGCGGCGGTTTGTGGCAAACCGGTTCGTACGACCCAGTCACCCGGCTGACGATCTGGGGCACCGGCAATCCGATTCCGCAATACGATCCGCAGGCGCGGCCCGGCGACAATCTGTATACCAACTCGGCGGTTGCCATCAATATCGATACCGGCAAACTGGTCTGGCATTTTCAGTACACGCCGAACGATTCGTGGGACTACGATGAAGTCGGCGTCCACATGCTGCACGACATGACGGTCGACGGCAAAACGCGCAAGGTGGTCACCCATTTCGCGCGCAACGGATTTTTCTACACGCTCGATCGCACCAACGGCAAATTCATCAAGGCCGAACAGTACGTGAACGACGTCAACTGGACCAAGGGGATTAATCCGAAGACCGGCATGCCGCTCGAGTACGATCCGAAGCTCGACGTGCAGATTTACAATCCGGCGGCGCGCTCGCTACGCGGGGACGGCATGAAAAAAACTTGCCCAACCTGGCACGGCGGCATTTCCCACCAGCCCACCGCCTACAATCCGGTGAAGAACATTGCCTACGGCGCCGGCACCGAGGGCTGCTTCACGCAGAATGGCGCGGAAGTTCGTTACGTCAAGGGCGGCGGCGACATCGACGAGAAGGCCAGCGACAAACGCACCTACACCAGCGATCTGTATTACGGTTCGGTCACTGCCTTCGATACCGTCAAGTACAAGGTGGTTGCCAAAGCCGTCACCGATATAGAAGTGAAATCGGGCACCATCGCCACCGCCGGCGGTGTGGTTTTCTCGGCGCTGCAGGACGGCTGGGTCGTTGCCTACAACGACGAAACGCTGGAGGAATTGTGGCGCTTCAACGTCGGTACGCCGCTGAAGGGCGCGCCGGTCACTTACTCGATCGGCGGCAAACAGTATCTTGCCGTGCAGACCAGCGGACGCCATTTGCATCCGGTGAAGTTCGACAAGCTGGAAAATTCGAGCTATCTGTTCGTGTTTGCACTTAATTAAATGTTTACTCTGATCTCTCCTTCCCCCTTTGAGGGGGAAGGCTGGGATGGGAGCGGGAGTATTCTCGATGCGCAGTGGCTTGAGCAAAAAAAATACGGCGAACTTGCGGCGCAGGCGCCTCGCCTGCGCGAAGCACCGTCCGTT
>JANXSE010000275.1 GCA_025356695.1 Betaproteobacteria bacterium | reverse complement strand
GCGGTCTACGGCCGTGAGGGCGTGACCGGCGAGCGCAAAGATTCGACCATCGGTTTTGCCACCGTACGGGGGGGCGATATCGTTGGCGAGCATACGGTGATGTTTGCCGGCCCCGGCGAGCGCGTGGAAATCATTGTGCGGTCCGGTAGTCGCGCCACCTATGCCCAAGGGGCGGTCCGCGCGGCGCGCTTCCTTGCCGGCAAGAAAACGGGGCTGTTTGACATGCAGGACGTTCTCGGCCTGCGTTGATTGAGGCTTTGAATCAGGTGCTTGCCTGATTGCACAACTATCGTGCGCGTTGTCTGTGCGAGCGCTTTCACGTATAATTCGTCCGATCGAAGCGGGACGGGTCCAGAGACCTGTCCCGCTTTCCATATCTACTCCGGGAGTTTCAAGTGCCGCAACACGAACCAGCCATCCTAGTCCTCAAAGATGGTACGGTTTTCCGCGGCATTTCCATTGGTGCCGTCGGACAGTCCGCAGGCGAGGTGGTGTTCAATACCGCGATCACCGGTTATCAGGAAATTCTCACCGATCCGTCGTATTGCCGGCAGATCGTCACGCTGACCTACCCGCATATCGGTAACACGGGCACCAATCCGGAAGACGTCGAGTCCGGCAAGGTCTATGCGGCTGGATTGGTCATCCGCGATTTGCCGCGCTATGCGAGCAATTTCCGCAATACGATGGACTTATCAGGGTATCTGCGCGCCAACAATGTCGTGGCGATTGCTGAAATTGACACGCGCAAATTGACGCGGATCCTGCGCGAGAAGGGTGCGCAGGAAGGCTGCCTCATGGCCGGCAAGATCGATGAGGCCGCGGCGCTGCAGGCGGCGCGGGCATTTCCGGGACTCGCCGGTATGGATCTCGCAAAAGTGGTCAGTTGCGATAAGCCGTATTCCTGGAACGAGACCACCTGGGTGCTGGGCAAAGGCTACGGCACACAGACGCAACCCAAATTCAGGGTCGTGGCCTACGATTTCGGCATCAAACGCAATATTCTGCGCATGCTGGCAACGCGCGGTTGCGCGATTGAAGTGGTCCCGGCACAGACGCCGGCGAAAGACGTGCTGGCGCGCAAGCCCGACGGTGTGTTCCTGTCCAACGGCCCCGGTGATCCGGAGCCCTGTGACTACGCCATCAAGGCGATCCGCGACATTGTCGAAACGGGCATTCCGGTATTCGGCATCTGTCTCGGCCACCAGTTGCTGGCGCTGGCCAGCGGTGCGAAGACGATGAAGATGAAATTCGGTCATCACGGCGCCAACCATCCGGTGCAGGATCTCGACAGCGGGCGCGTTGCGATCACCAGTCAAAACCACGGTTTTGCAGTGGACGTGGCGACGCTGCCGGCAAACACGCGAATCACACATAAATCGTTGTTCGACGGCACGCTACAGGGGTTTACCCGCACTGACCGCCCGGCGTTTTGTTTTCAGGGACACCCCGAGGCGAGCCCGGGACCGCAGGACATCGGCTATCTCTTTGACCGCTTTATTGCGTTAATCGAAGAGCACCACATAAAAGCGATGGTCTGACATGCCGAAACGTACCGACATCAAAAGTATATTAATCATCGGCGCCGGCCCGATTGTCATCGGCCAGGCCTGCGAATTCGATTACTCCGGCGCGCAGGCCTGCAAGGCGCTGCGCGAAGAGGGTTATCGCGTCGTCCTCGTCAATTCGAATCCGGCCACCATCATGACCGATCCGAACATGGCGGATGCGACCTATATCGAACCGGTGACTTGGCGCATGGTCGAGAAGGTCATTGCGATCGAACGACCGGATGCGCTGCTGCCGACGATGGGCGGACAGACCGCGTTGAACTGCGCGCTGGATCTGGCCAAGCACGGCGTGCTGGAAAAATACGGCGTCGAGATGATCGGCGCCAAAAAAGAAGCGATCGACAAGGCCGAGGATCGCGAGAAATTCAAGCAGGCGATGAAGAAGATCGGGCTTGAGTCGGCGCGTTCCGCCATTGCACACAGTCTTGAAGAAGCCTTGCAGGTGCAGGCGGTGGTTGGTTTTCCGACTATCATCCGGCCCTCGTTCACGCTCGGCGGCACCGGCGGCGGTATCGCCTACAACCGTGAAGAATTCATTGCGATTTGCAGCGGCGGCCTCGAAGCCTCGCCGACCAAGGAAGTGCTGATCGAAGAGTCGGTGATCGGCTGGAAAGAATACGAGATGGAGGTCGTGCGCGACCGCAAGGACAACTGCATCATCATTTGTTCGATCGAAAACCTCGACCCGATGGGCGTGCACACCGGCGATTCGATCACGGTGGCGCCGGCGCAGACGCTGACCGACAAGGAATACCAGATCATGCGCGACGCCTCGATCGCCTGTCTGCGCGAGATCGGCGTCGACACCGGTGG
>JANXSE010000264.1 GCA_025356695.1 Betaproteobacteria bacterium | reverse complement strand
ACCCTACCGGGCTAATGGCGGATTGCGCTGTATCGTGCAACGGAATATGGTATCGGGAAATTCATTAATGCAAAAATGCTTGATAAAACATATATAGATTTGAATTTTTAACGAGGCAAAAAAATCCCCATGAATAACATTTCAGCCCGGAATAGATGTTTTGTTTTTGCGGTTCTTGTTTTAATGCCATGCTTGGCTTACGCGATTGGCGATTCCGCCGGTGGTGGGTGTACCAGCGCGGATTTGAAGCGGCCATTGCTGGTTGCCGCGATGGTGGGTTCCCCGTCCGAACTTGAATCTGAAATTACGAAATCAATCGAAAGGTATATCGTAAGTTCGCGGCGAGACCGTTACATTGCTCCCTGGGAGAAGGTTCCAGAAAATGAGCCGCTGCCGCGCGCTTTGGCGTTGGACTCGGTAGTAATCAAAGCATGGGTAAATCTGCTGCAATCATGCGACGAGACACTTCTTGATTTTGCTGCTGCTGCCGGAAATATTGAGAATGTCAAATTCTTGTTGGCAGTTGGCGCAGATCCGAGTGGGCGTACTTCGGGTATTGCCAATTTCGTAAAGAAAATTGGGATTAAGCTTGTTGGTTCTGATTTTGTTGGCAATGGATCAACAATATTTATGAGATGTCTTAGTATGACAAGTGATTGGCAGCGAATTGAGAAATACTACGACACAAATCGATCTCTTGATGAATATAAAAAGACCTTAAATGTTTATTCATTGCTGCTGAAAAATGGCGCGGATCTCAATTTAAAAGATAACTATGAAAATACTGCATTGCATATTTGCGAGGATCCTGAGGCGATTCGCTTTTTTTTAGATAATGGTGCCAACCCAAATTTAGTAGATGCATATGATTTTTTGGGTCGGGTGGGGGATACGCCTTTTTCGCGGCATGTTTATAGGGCGTTGGATGGTCCGGACGCGACAAGTGATAATTCATTGCGGATTGCTGAATTGATGGCATCTGGCGGCGCCTCTAAACTGGTTAATCTGCAAAGGGTGTGTAATAGCTGTGGTGGTGGAAGGAAAAAAAATCAATGCACCGTGCTTTCTAAATTGTTGGACGTAAACGACAAGCGGATTTTTCAAAGCAGAGATCAGATTGCAATTGACGATTCCGTGAGTTGGCGGTGCAAGGCCTTATTGGATCCGGACTGCGTATTTTGCAAGGGGGATGATGATTGGCGAAAACATTACGATTTATCCAATGAATAATGGAGTTTTTGCACGCAAGTGCGTGATTTAAGGGGCCAAGCTCGATTATTTGTTGTCCGCACCCCCGTGACGGAATACCTTATGCCACCAACAGGGCGGGCGCAATCGGCCAAACGATTAAGTGTGATTTCGAGCGCGCGTCGAGCGCTTCATGCCTTGGACCCAAGGAAGGTGCTGCGCACCACTGGATTCCCGTTTTCGCGGGAATGACGGCTCAATCCAGCGCTGCAGATGGCTTAGGCGCCAACTTAATTCAACCGCAACTTCGCCATCTTGATCACTCCACGCCACTTCTCGATCTCCGAGTGGATATGCGCCTGGAATTGCGCCGGCGTGGTGCCGTGCGGGGTCGAGCCGTCTTTCATCAGGCGTTCGGCGACGTCGGGTGCGTTGACGGCGGTGTTGAGTGCCTGCGAAATCTTGTTGACGAGGTCTTTCGGCACCTTGGCCGAGGTGATGACGCCGTACCATTGATTGGCTTCGAAGCCGGGCAGGCCGCCTTCGGCGATAGTCGGCAGTTCGGGCGCGGCGGGCGAGCGCTTGCCGGCGGTGATGCCGAGTATGCGCAGGCGGTTCGATTGCATGTGCGGGCGCGCGGAGAGCAGCGTGGTGAAGCTGATGTCGACTTCGCCGGCGAGCGTGGCGGTCAGTGCAGCGGCGCCGCCTTTGTACGGCACGTGCGTGAATTTGACGCCGGCCTGATAGGCCATCAACTCGCCCGAGAGATGTTGCAATGCGCCGGTGCCCGACGAGCCTTGCTTGACGCGCTCGGGATTGGCTTTGGCGTAGGCGATCAACTCCGCCACCGACTTCGCCGGCAGCGACGGATGCGCGGTCAGCACATAGAAGAGGCTCGTCACTTGCGCTACGGCCTGCAGGTCTTTTTCGAGATCGTACGAAATCGGATTGCCGCTCGCCGACAGCACGGTGTGGCCGGCAGAAATCAGGCTGATCGTATGGCCATCTGGATCGGCGCGCGCGGTGAGTTCGACGGCGATCGCGCCGCCGGCGCCGGCGCGGTTGTCGGCGACGACCTGCTGGCCCCACATCTCGGAGAGTTTGCGTGCCAGCGCGCGTGTCGTGATGTCGGTGCCGGCGCCCGGCACGTAGGGCACGAGGAAGCGCAAGGGCTTCTGCGGATACAGTTCAACTGCAGTGGCGGCCTGCGCCAGCGGCGCGCCGGCGAGCGCGGCCATCATCATGGCGCGCGCTGCGGTGCGGTGCGTAAGCATGTGCGCTTACTTCAGGATTTGATAGAGGCTGCTGAAGTCGTCGGTCCATAGCTTGAGTCCCGGGATTTCGTCGATCGGGCTGGTTTTGCCGGCGAGCGCGGGTTGTTCCAGCAGGGCCTTGTCGCGCGTAACGATGACCCAGTCAGTTTTCGAGTACACCGTTTCGTCGGCATCGTCGATCACCAGCGCGGTCAGCAGGCCCTGGCTGTCGGCGATTTTTTTCACCACCGGCGCCAGCTTGAGGAAGCGGTTGGTGACATGGAACACGATCGCGCCGCCCGGTTTAACGTGTTTCAGATAAACCTTCATCGCCTCGTTGGTGATCAGGTGCACCGGAATGGCGTCGCTCGAAAACGCATCGACCACCAGCACGTCGAAGTTCTGCGGCTCTTCGCGTTCGAGACTCAGACGCGCATCGCCGAGGCTGGTTTCGATCGTCGCCTTGCTGTCCTTCAGATAAGTGAACTCGCTTTGCGCGACTTCGATCACCTGCGGGTTGATGTCGTAGAAGCGGTAGGTGTCGCCGCTTTTGCCCCAGGCCGCCAGCGTGCCGGTACCGAGACCGATGACGCCGACTTTCTGGTTCACCGGATTGGCGCTCTTGATCGCGAGACCGACGCCGGAGTCGGGGCCGTAGTAGGTGGTCAGTTCGCCGCGGCGCGCCGGGTTCAGATATTGTTCGCCGTGCAGGATCACGCCGTGGATCAGGCGGCGCATGGCCGCGTCTTCCGTCGCCGGGCCCGTGTCTTTGGTGCGCAGCGTGCCGTAGAAGTTGCGCGTCATCACGCGCGTGTCTTCTTTCAGCTGGTTCAACTGGTTGTTCCAGAAATAACCGTACACGCCTGAGAGCGCCATCGCCGTCAGCCAGACGAGGATCGGCAGTTTGCGTAGCGTGATCGCGGCGAGGATCGCTGTCACCACGAAGCCGAGGCCGAGTTCCGAATACGACGGGAACAGGCGCGGTGCGATGAGGCCGACGAACATGCCGCCCAGCGCGCCACCGAGCGACACCATCAGGTAGAACTGTGTCAGGTAACGCGGCGCCGGGCGCATCTTCGCCAGTTCGCCGTGAAAGAACATGCAGCAGACGAAGAGGCCGGCCAGATACAGCGGAATCGCAGTCTTGATGTCGAGTGTGACGGAACTGGTTTGCAGGCCCCAGGCGCAAAAGCCGAGGATGATGGCGAGCGGCCCGAGGACCACCGAACGCTGGTACCAGCCGTCGCTCTCGAAACACAGGATGAAGGTCAGCAGATACAGCGTCAGCGGCGCCAGCCAGAGGAAGGGAATCGACGCGATGTTCTGCGTGATGTGGTTGGTAATGGCGAGCAGCAGCCACGAACCCATCGCTGACAACGACAGCCACAAAATCAAATCGAAGCGGCCGGGTGCCGGCGTTGGCGCGGGTGCCGGATCGTTCGCGGCAGCCGGCGGAATCTCGATGGTCGGGTTGGCTCGCAGGCTGGCAATCGCGGAGGCCGCACACAATATGGCAAAAAGACCGTAGCCCGCCGACCACCAGATCGCCTGCGAGGCGGTGGCGATCCAGGTTTCAAACACGAAGGGATAGGAAATCAGCGCCAGCATCGAGGCCAGGTTCGACAGCGCAAAGAGGCGGTAGACCGTGCCCTGCGGGAACGAACGTGCAAACCACGCCTGCACCAGCGGGCCGGTGGTGGCCAGCAGCAGATAAGGCAGGCCAATGGTGGCGATCAACAGACCGAGGATGCGCGCGCCCGGGTCTTCATTGCCCAGCGGCTTCCAGCTCACATCGGCAAGTATGGGCAGCACGGCCAGGCTGGCCAGCAGCAGCACCACGTGCACGATGACCTGCGTGCGCGGTTTGAGTTTGCGCGTGGTGAAATCGGTATACGCATAACCTGCCAGCAACGCGACCTGAAAAAACACCAGACAGGTCGTCCACACCGCCGCCGAGCCGCCGAACCACGGCAGGATCTGTTTGGCGATGATCGGCTGCACCAGAAACAGCAGGAAGGCGCTCGTGAATATGGTGCAGGCGTAAAGAAGCATCGGAATCGACCGGTTGTTGTTTTGAGGAAGGCGGCATTATACAGGCGCGGCCGCGGCACAGCCGGGCGTGGCACGACGAATTACGGCGACTTGATTTTTGTCGCTTCCGGCTTTACTGCAGCGCGATCCCGGCTGCTTTCAGCTTCACTGCGGCTCGATCTTCGCCGCTTTCATAATGGCGGCGAAGCGCTTGAGGTCGGCTTTGAACAGTTGGGCGAACTCGGCGGGCGGCGCCGCGGCCGGTTCATAGCCGGTGCTCGAAAAGGCTTCGCGCAAAGGCGCGTTCTCGAAGGCCTTCTTCACCTCGGCGTGAATGCGGTTGACGATGGCGGCGGGTGTTTTCGGCGGCGCGAACATGGCGTGCCAGCCGGTGTCGAAACTGTAGCCGGGCAGGCCGCTCTCGGCGATGGTCGGCAGATCGGGCAATGACGAGATGCGTTTGTCGCCGGTGAAACCGATGCCGCGCAGCCGCCCCGCCTTGAGATGCGGCACCGCCACGCTGGCACCCGGAAAATGCAGATGCACTTCACTGCTGAGAACGGCGGTGAGCGCCGGGCCGCCGCCTTTGTACGGAATGTGCTGCAGCGTGATGCCGGCTTTTTGCGCCAACAGCTCGCCGGCCAGATGCTGACCGTTGCCGATGCCGGCCGAGCTGTAGCGCAGGATCTGCTTCTTCGCTACTTCGATCAGTTCCTTGATGTTGTTGGCCTGCACCGAGGGATGGGCGACGAGGATGTAACCGAGGCCGTTGGCGTAGTTGGTGATCGGCGTGAAATCGCGTTCGCTGTCGTACGGCAGTTGTTTATACATCGACGGATTCACCGCGAAGGCTACCGAGGTGGCGAGAATCGTGTAACCGTCAGGCACCGACTTGGCGACGATGTCGCAACCGACGATGCCGTTGGCGCCGCCGCGGTTGTCGATCACCAGCGGCTGCCCCATCGACGATTCCATCTGTCTCGCCAACTGGCGGATATAGGTATCGACATTGCCGCCGGCCGGGAAGGGCACCACCACGCGGATCGGGCGCACCGGAAAAGTTTGCGCCTGTGCGGATGCGACAGATGCGCAGAGTGCGCCCAGTAACAGCGCGGCCTGCGGGATGGATTTTTGCATGGTGAATTCCTCGTCGTTGCGTTTGCTGTTATTTGAAAAAATCATAACACGCGCAGTAGCACGCTTACCCGCCGCTGAACGCAACCCACGCAATAAACGCCAGCAGGCCCCAGCCGATGAAGACGAACACCACCGGCTCGACGGCGTGGGATTCAGCGGAACCGAGCAGCGCAGAACCACGTCGCCGCAGGCCCGCGGCGAACAGCGGGCTGAACCAGATCATCGCCAGCAGCACGAGGCCGCCGGCGGCCACCGCTAGTGCGACTGCATCGCCGCCGCGCTGCCATGCCTGAATCACGCAGGCCGCGGCGAGCGCCGTCGATGCAACGCGGTTGATCAGCGTCGGCCCGCCGCGCCGCGTACCACCCTGCGAATCCGCATCCGCCATTGCGTGCCTATACACAGGTGCTTTGATGCGTGCATTATACGCAGTCGCTGGTTCCGTTAAATTGATGGGCCCGCGCCATGGGGTGTTGTTGCAGCCGTTGTGCCGGCACGGGAAATCTTCAGGAGACAGGCCATGAATAAATCGATCTGTTCCGCGTTGGCGGCATTCGTATTTTTTGCGTCCGCGCCGCTGTGTGCTGCAGAGCTTCCGCTGTTTCACGGCGTGCCCGGCAGCGATCAATCGTACGACAAGATCGTCACCATCAAGCCCGATGCAAAATGGGTGAACGTGACGAGCGGCGAAAGCGTGAAATTCGTCGATGTGACGACCGGCAGGAGCTTCGTCTGGCGGTTTGATATGCGCAATTTCGCGGTGTTCGACCTCGTGGCGGTGGCGCCGCCCGGCGTCCTCAGTCACGAGCACCTGGCAGTCTATGTGGCGCAGGATATTCGCGAGACCGACGATCATTGAGTTCAGACACGCGGCTCCGTGGCGGATGGTTGAAGTGTCGCGGGCCCGTTGATTCAGGGAAAACATGTCAGCACGCAGCGCGCGAGATTGGGGCCTGTTGCTCGCGTTAAGCGCGATGTGGGGCAGCGCTTTTTTGTTCATCAAGCTCGGTGTCGCCAGCGTGCCGCCGGCCACACTGGTGGCGGGGCGCATTGTGATCGGCGCCATCGTTTTGTATGTGGCACTGCGCTGGCGCGGGCTGGCATTGCCGCCGTTCGGTGCGGCGTGGTGGCCGTATGCGGCGATCGCCCTGGCCGGCAACAGCGCACCGTTTTTTCTCATCAGCTGGGGGCAGCAGGTTGTCGACAGCGCGCTGGCCGGCATTCTGATGGCGATCATGCCGTTGACGACTTTGCTGCTCGCGCATTTTTTTGTCGCCGGCGAACGCATGACGCTGTGGCGCACGACCGGCTTCGTCATCGGCTTCAGCGGCATCGTCGTGCTGATGGAGCCGTCGGCGCTGTCCGCCGCCGGCGGTAATCTCATCGCCGAACTGGCGGTGCTGGCCGGCGCGGTGTGTTATGCCGCCAACAGCGTCATATCGCGGCGCCTGATCACGACGGATTTTCTGGTTGCCTCGACGGCGGTGATGGTCGTCGCTACTGTCATGACGCTACCGCTGGCTTTGTGGATCGACCGGCCGTGGACGCTGGCGCCGTCGGCCGGTTCGGTGGCCTCCATCATCTGGCTGGGCATCGGACCGACCGCGCTGGCGACCATTCTTTATTTCCAGCTCATCGCCACGGCGGGGCCGACTTTCATGGCGCTGGTCAATTATTTCTCGCCGGTGGTGGCGCTGGCCGCCGGCGTTGCGCTGCTCGGTGAACAGCCGGGGCCCGCCGCTTTTGCCGGGTTGGGGCTGATTCTGCTGGGCATCGCGGTCAGCCGCCGTGGCGGAAATGCCTCTTGAAAATGAGCGGCTTAGCCCAAGATAAGGAGCATCGGCGGGGGATGGGCCCCGGCCGCCAAGCCGATTTTTTGAAAGGCTATCAACCAAACGCCCGTTTGGCCGTTAATAGACTCATGAACATCGTCTACAACAGCGATAACTACTACGTCGTCGAGTATCCGTTGCAACACGGCTACGAGGTGGTGGACAAGCAATCCAGCCGCGGCACCTATTTTCAGGGTGATGTCGCGGCGAAGTTTCGCCAGTCGATGATCGGTGCCATCGGCGACGATCCGTCGCCCGATAACGTGGATGAGTTTTTGTCGAGCTTCGGGGTGTTGATCAACTTCCCGATGGTCGTGCACTAAATCCGCATTTCAATTCGCGGTGGCAGATTCCGCCGCATCCGTGAGGTGCGCGCATTTTCCGCTGTCAGCCAGTTCGGGTCGCGCCATCGCGGCGATGAACAACTGCCTGACCTGTTCGGTTTCTTCCGCAGCTTTTAAATGATCGGCCAGCAGGATACTGCCGGCGGGCGTGCGCGCCAGCAGACGGTAGTAACGCGCGCCGCCGAAGATGCCGACGAAGCGCGCTTCACGCACGCTGTCGATGGCGCTAATCAGTTTGACCTGCACGATTTTTTTCGCCAGCGGGATGCCGCACCAGCGGCGGTCGGCACGCAGTTCGCCGGCGGCGGTCGCCACCGTCAGTGCATTGAGCGCGCTCCACAGCGCAATCGCGATGAACACGGCACCGACGCCGAGCAGCGGCAGCACGAATACGCCGGCGAAGGCGAGTGCCAGCATGCTTGAGGCGCCGTCACCGCTGTGACCGACGAGCCCCGCGAACGAGGCGAAGGCGATGATGCTGCAGGCGGCACCGAACAGCGCCAGCATCAAGGCCGGTGCGGCGGTACGCAGCGCCGGGCAGTAGACGATCAGCGCCGATGCATCGCTGTGCACCAGCGTGCTGCCGATGCGCCGCTCATTCATGGTCGGAGAACTTATTCAACCTGCACGCGCGCGGCTTTGGCCACCTTCGCCCATTTGTCGATTTCAGCTTTGACGTAGGTGGTGAATTCCTCCGGCGAGGTGCCGCCGGCGAGTCCGCCCTGTTGCAGGATTTTCTCTTTCATCTCGGGGGCCTTAAGCATCTTCACCAGTTCGGCGTTGACCTTGGTGACGATCTCGCGCGGCGTGCCGGCCGGCATCACCACGCCGTTCCACGAACTGCCGTCGAAACCCTTGAGCCCGGATTGATCGACGGTCGGCAGATCGGGCAGCGGCGGAAAACGTTCTTTGGTCGATACGGCGATGGCGCGCACCTTGCCCTGTTGCACGAAGGGCAGTGCTGCAATCGCCGTGCTGAAAGCGGCGTCGATCTGACCGGAAATCTGGTCGATCATCGCCGGCGAGGCGCCCTTGTACGGCACGTGGACCATCTTCACGCCGGCCATCGAACTCAGCATTTCCATCATCATGTGCGGGCTGGTGCCGTTGCCGGTGGAGGCGTAGGTCAGGGCGCCGGGCCGCGTTTTCGCCAGAGCGATGAATTCGCGCACGTTCTTCGCCGGAATCGACGGATGTACCATCAGGAGGCTGGGCAGCACCGCGAGCAGCGTTACGTACGAATAATCCCTCAGCGGATCGAAGCCGAGTTTGGTGTAGAGACTGGGCGCGATGCTCTGCGCAATGGTCATCATGCAAATCGTGTAGCCGTCGGGCGGCGTTTTCGCGCATTGCTCGAAGCCGATGTTGCCGCCGGCACCGCCGCGGTTGTCGGCCACTACCTGCACGCCCCAGGCTTTTGACAGATGGTCGGCAGCGAGGCGTCCCATGATGTCGGTCGGGCCGCCGGGCGGGAAGTTGATGATGAAGCGCACGGGTTTCGCCGGATAGGTTTGCGCGGACGCAGCGGTAGCGCCCAGCATGGCCAGCGCAATAGCAAAGGGCGACCAGCGGCGGATCAGTGAATTCATGACAATCTCCTCACAATAACTCTGCCGGAACGAGCGCGCAGTTTACGCCGCGAGCGTCACGATCTCCACAGCAGCTTTTCCGCCACCGAGAAAACGTTTGAGTATCTTGTAGGTGTCGAGATCGAAGGCGGCGCGCGCGTCGAGGCCGGCAAGTTCGTCTTCGCTCTTCACGCTGCCGAGATAACACCAATGGTCGAGCACATGCAGCACGGATGCGTCGCCGCTCGATTCGCGCACGCCGATGCGGCCGCGCCAAGGCCAGCTCTGCAGCTTGAGTTCGGCCAGCGCCTCGATTAAACGCAGCTCGTGCTGCGCCGGCGCCTCCTTGCCGACGCAGACGCCGCGGCAGCGCTGCAGTTGATAGGCGAAGCAGGGGCCGTCCTTGCTTTTTTCAAGCCCGATCGTGATGGGACACAATTCGAAGGACTGCGTCAGTCCGCGCAGCGCATCGACCGCCGCGCGTTTGCTGCGGAATACACCGTAGGCGGTTTCGCCGCCGCTGAAATCGATTTCGGCGGCATGCACCAGTGTCGGCGCGCCGCCGCTTGCGGGGAGCCAGCGCCAGGCGTGCAGATCGTTGTTGCGGCGCAGTTGACTGTTCAGCGTGGGCGTCATGCTTTTGACAAGCCGTGCTTCTTCCAGCAACGCGCCCAGTTCGCCGGTGGTTTGTTTCCATTCGACGCGGCGGACCTGCTGCGTGATGTTCATGTCTTTCGACAGCCGGTGGTCGCCGGAAAAATGCGCCTGCACGCGCGCGCGCAAGTTGACGCTTTTACCGATGTAGATCGGCAGTTCGTTTTCGCCGTAGAACAGATACACGCCGGGGCCGGTCGGGATTTCCTCGATCGAAAAATTCGCGAGGCCGGCCGGCAGCGACGGCTTTTTGAGTTGCGCCGCCGCCGCGGCGTCGAGTGCTTCTTCACCGAGTTCATCGCGCCAGATCTGGAGGAGGTCCCACAACACGCGGGCGTCGCCGAGCGCGCGGTGGCGCGCCTCGCAACGGACGTTGTGGCGCTCCATCAGCGTGTCGAGATTGTGTCTGGCATGGCCCGGATAGAGTTTGCGCGAGAGTTTGACCGTGCATAGCAGGTCGGACGCATAGGGGATTTCCAGCCGCGCGAATTCGTTTTTCAGAAAGCCGTAGTCGAAACGTGCGTTGTGCGCGATCAGCAGTTTGCCGTCGAGCCTTTCTTTGAGGCCAGTGGCAACGTCTGCGAACGCCGGCGCGTCGGCCACCATCGCGTTGCTGATGCCGGTCAGCGACTCAATAAAAGGCGGAATCCGCGTCTGCGGATTGATCAGTGTGCTCCACTCCTCGATCAGGCGGCCGTCGTGCACTTCGACGAAGCCGATTTCGGTGATGCGGTCGCTGGTCGCGGTCGCGCCGGTGGTTTCGAGATCGAGAAAAACGAGCGGGCGTTCAAACATCCGCGCGGTTCAATCCGGACTGTCGGGTGTTTGCACCAGCCGGCCGAGTTCGCGCAGGCGCGCGCCGAGGCGGTAGCTACCCGGCTCGACACGCTCGACCATGCGGTTCTGCACCATGGCGCTGAGGATGCGGTGCGCGGTGGACGGATGCAACAGGGTGTCGGCGGCGAGTTGTTTGAGATTGACCGGCGCGTTGTGGCGCTCCAGCGCATCGAGCAGGGTGAACATGCGGTCAATGACCTGGATCGACGACTTGGCGGTATTGTCTGACACGATGAGAGCGGCCGGCCTGCGGTGATGTTGTGTATCGTATTGGTGGGGCCATTCTAGGTGAGGCCGGTGTGCGCGGCAACCGCAGGCATAGAGATCATCACGCCGGCGGCTGTGGCAAAATGAACGGGCGCAATGCGGATAGGACCATTATGAAGAGCGTGGCTGCAATATTTCGAACGGCCGTGACGAACGCAGCAACACGCGCGGGTCTGCGCTGATGCGCGTCGGCCTCTTCGTCACCTGTCTCGTCGACCTCATGCGGCCGTCGATTGCGATGGCGGCCTTGCGCCTGCTTGAGGGCGCCGGCTGCACGGTGGAAGTGCCGCGCGCGCAGACCTGCTGCGGCCAGCCCGGCTACAACTCGGGCGACCGCGATTCGGCGCTGCTGCTGGCGCGCAAGGTTCTCGGCGAATTTGAAGGCTACGACTATGTGGTGGCGCCGTCGGGTTCCTGCGCCGGCATGATCAAAGCGCATTATCCCGATTTGTTTGCCGGTGACGCGGACGAATCGCGTGCCGCGGCGCTGTGCGCGAAGACTTTCGAGTTGTGCGATTTTCTCGTTAACGTGCTGAAGATCGATGCGGTACCTGGCCGTTACGACGGCACTATCACTTATCACGATTCCTGCTCGGGTTTGCGCGAACTCGGCGTCAAACAACAACCACGTTCACTGCTCGGCAAGGTGGCCGGCCTGAAGATCGAGGAAATGAACGAGGCCGAGGCCTGCTGCGGATTCGGCGGCACCTTCTCGGTCAAGTTCGGCGACATTTCCACGCATATCGCCGACCGCAAATGCGAGAACCTGTGTGCCACCGGCGCCAAAGCGGTGGTGCTCGGCGACCTCGGTTGCATGCTCAACATCGAAGGCCGGCTGCGCCGCCGCGGCGACGACAAAACGCAGGTCCTGCACGTGGCCGAAGTGCTGGCCGGTTCGGAGGAAACATGAAAATTGCAGTAATGGGCTCAGGCGGCGTCGGCGGGTTTTACGGTGGGCACCTCGCTAACGTCGGTTGTGATGTGTCGTTTGTTGCGCGCGGCAAACATCTGGCGGTGATGCTCGATCACGGCCTGACGATCGAGAGCGATTCGCATCCGGTCGTGCACGTGCCGAAAGTGCGCGCCAGCGACGACCCGGCGAAACTGGGCGTTGCCGATCTGGTTATCATTGCCGTGAAGCTCTGGGATCTCGACAACGTGGCGCGTTCGATCAAGCCGCTGGTCGGGCCGGACACCGCGGTGCTGTCGCTGCAGAACGGCGTGATCAAGGACGACATCCTGCGCGGGCACTTCGGCGAGCGCGCGGTGATGGGTGGTGTGGCCTATGTCGGCACGCATGTGGCGCGCCCCGGCGTAATCAAACAGACCGGTGCGATGCAGCGCATGGTGTTCGGCGAATACGATGGCAGCCGTTCACCGCGCGCCGAGGCGCTGTTTGCCGTACTGAAACGCACCGGCATCGATGCTGAAATCTCTGCCGATATCCGCCGCACGCTGTGGGAAAAATATGTGTTTCTCGTTGGACTCTCGGGTTCGACGGCGAGCATGCGCAAGACGCTGGGCCCGGTGCGCGCCAATCCGCAGACGCGTGCTTTCCTGCTCGACCTGATGCGCGAAACCGTCGCTGTCGGTCGCGCGCTCGGCGTCAACCTGCCGGCGGATTATGCCGAGCAGCGGCTGGCCTTCGCCAATACGCTGTCGCCGGAGATGACTTCATCGTTGCACCACGATCTTGAACATGGCAATTCACTCGAAGTGGAATGGCTGAGCGGCGGCGTGGTGACGCTCGGCGCCAGGGTCGCTGTGCCCACGCCGTGCAATCGCGCGGTGTGGGACGTGCTGGCGTTGCACGCTGCGGGTTCGAAAAAATAATCATGCAGCCGAACCGCCTCACGTTGCGCGGAGTCAAAGCGCGCGCGGTCGAGGTGCCGATGACCTATGTGCTGGGCACCAGCGCGGCGGCGGTGCGTGCGGCGCCGTTGCTGCTGGTCGATGTCGAAACCAATGAAGGCATCACCGGCCGGACGTATTTATTTTGTTATATGCGCGCCGCGGCTGGGCCGATTAAGACCATGCTCGAAGACGCAGCCTCTGCGCTGGCGGGCACGCCCCTCGATCCGGCGGCGTGGTGGGCAACGCTCAACAAACGCTACACGCTGATCGGTGTGCAGGGCATCGTGCGCATGGCAATGGCGGCGCTCGACACGGCGTGCTGGGATGCGCTGGCGATTGCGGCGAAGGTGCCGCTGGCCACCCTGATCGGCGGCGCGCCCAAATCCATCCCGGCCTACAACAGTTGCGGCCTTGGACTGATGGCGCCGGCCGCGCTGGCCGATGAAGCGGAAAAACTGCTGGCCGGCGGATTCAAGGCGATGAAACTGCGGCTGGGTTACCCGACGCTGAAGGAAGACCTTGCGGCGCTGGCGGCGGTGCGCGCGAGCATAGGCGAGCATGTGAAGATCATGGTCGATTACAACCAGGCGTTGTCCGTCGAAGAGGCGCTGGCACGCGGCCGCGCGTTCGACGAGCACGGCGTTTACTGGATCGAAGAGCCGGTCCGGCACGACGATTATGCCGGCAACGCGCGACTGGCGCAGGTGCTGACGACGCCGATCCAGATCGGCGAGAACTTCTCGCTGCCGTATGCCATGCACGAAGCACTCGACCGCGGCGCCTGCGATTACGTCATGCCCGATCTGGAGCGGATCGGCGGTGTGACGGGCTGGCGGCAGGCGGCCGCGATCGCAAATACGCGTCGTATTCCGCTGTCATCGCATCTGTTTCCGGAGGTCAGCGCGCATCTGCTGGCGGCGACGCCGACCGCGCACTGGCTGGAATATGTCGACTGGGCCAACGCGATTGTCGAAGAGCCACTGGTGATTGCCGACGGTCACGTCGTGGTGCCGCAGCGGCCGGGCAACGGGCTGGTCTGGAACGAAGACGCGCTCAGGCATTACGAATTGCGTTGACCGACGCATCGGGCGTTGGCAAGTTGTTCGGCCGTGCGTATATAATTTCGCCGTCGGCCATCGCGGCCGACCACAGGGAGAAAAGTTTTTGAAAGCATTGCAGGTCTATTTCAAGGTGCCGGTTGAAGTGCGCGATGAAAACGGGCGCTTCGTGGCATCCTGTTTCCTGTTGCCCGCCACCTGCGAAGGCGAGACCAAATTTGAAGCCATATCGGCGTTGACCGATGCCGTGCAGATATTTCTGACCGCGCAGTGCGCCGGCCGCACGATCGACGACATGCTGCACCGGCACGATCTGCAGCTGCCGCACCCGCATGAGGAACTCGTCACCGGGCGCTATATCGATATTGCGGTCCAGCTCAAGATCCCCGGGCTGAACTGATTTCGTGCCGCGCGGCCCCGCTGCTGTCGCCCGTCATGCCGCGCGGGCAAATCGTGTAGCATCCCGCCATGCAGATCGCCTCCCTCCAGTTCAAGGCCCGCGCCGGCGCCAAGCTCGCCGACGTCAAACTGCAGGCGGCACTGCGCAAACTGCAGGGCAATTTCGTCAAGGGGCGTGCCGAGCGCATGCTCGAGCTCGACAACTTCGAAGAAATCCGCAGTGCGGCTGCGGCGATCCGCGACCGCACGCTGGCCAACCTCGACGTTTATCTGGAAACCTTCGAGCGCAATGCGACGGCACGCGGAGCTGTGGTGCATTGGGCCGAGACCACTGACGACGTCAATCGCATCGTCTGCGAACTGGCGGCGCGTTACGACGTCAAAAAGGTCATCAAGTCGAAGTCGATGGTGAGCGAGGAGTGTTCGCTCAACGACGCGCTCGAAGGCGCCGGCGTGCAGGTGGTCGAGACCGATCTCGGTGAATACATCCTGCAGCTCGCCAAGGAGCCGCCGTCGCACATCATCGCGCCGGTGATCCACAAGGGGCGCGAAGAGATCGCCGATTTGTTCGCGGCAAAGCACCATTTGCCACGCAACTCAGATCCGGCGGCACTCACCCGCGAGGCGCGCGAGCAACTGCGCGGGCATTTTCTGACGGCGGACATGGGCATCTCGGGGGCCAACTTCGTCGTCGCCGAAACCGGTTCGACTGTGATCGTCACCAATGAGGGCAACGGCCGCATGACGACGACGCTGCCGCGCGTGCACGTGGCGATCACCGGCATTGAGAAGGTGGTGGCGACGCGCGAGGACCTCACCACCTTGTTGCGCCTGTTGCCGCGCTCGGCGACCGGGCAGTCGATTACCAATTACATTTCGATCACCAGCGGCGCGGCTGCAGAGGGCGAGGGCGGCCCACAGCATTTTCACGTCATCCTGCTTGACGGCGGGCGTTCGAAGCTGCTCGGCACCGACATGCAGGCAATGTTGCGCTGCATACGCTGCGGCGCCTGCATGAACCATTGCCCCGTCTACCAAAGCGTCGGCGGCCATGCCTATGGCTGGGTCTATCCGGGGCCGATGGGTTCGATACTCACCTCAACGCTGGGCAGCCTGGAACAGGCGCTCGATCTGCCGCAGGCGGCGACGCTGTGCAATCAATGCGGCGTCGTCTGCCCGGTGAAAATTCCGCTCGCCGATCTGATGCGCAAACTGCGCGAGCGGCAGTTCGCGCGGGGCTTGCGGCCGTGGCGCGAGCGCGCAGGCCTCTGGTTATGGGGCCGCGCGGCGCGTTACCCGTCGCTCTACGCGCTGCTGTCGTCGATCGGCGTGCGCGTGCTGGCGTGGCTCGGCGGTTCGCAGCGTTTGATTCATCACCTGCCGTTCGCCGGCGGTTGGACGCAGGGCCGCGATATGCCGGCGCCGCAGGGCAAAACCTTTCGCGAACTCTACGCGCAGCGCAAACGCTAAAGCAGTTCTTCCATCCCCGGCAGGATGGAGATGAACATCACTTTGAGGTGTTGCCACACGCTGGCGCCCGGTTCATCGGTAAAGCGCACCGTTTTGCCGTCGCTGCTGCCGGTCCAGACGAGCTGCGAGCGGTTGGAATCCGGCGCCTGCTCAAGTGCGAGCCGCCAGCTGTTCTCGGCGGAAAAATCCTGTTCGATGGTGGCGAGCAGGCGTTCGGCGAGGATGTTGCTGTCGATCATCAGACCATCCTCGGTGTTGAGACGGCGTGAGCGCGGATCGAAATTGGCGCTGCCGATCCAGACCAGATGGCGGTCATAGATGACGACTTTGGCGTGCAGCGCCGAGGCTGAGCGTCCAAGGTGCATGAGCTGCTGGCGCCGCTCCGGGCGCGGCGCATCGGCGCGGTATTCGTGCAAATCGATGCCGCCGCGGATCAGCCCTTCGCGATAGCGCGAATAGCCGGCATGCACTGCGGGCACGTCGTTCGACGTCAGTGAATTGGTGAGGATGCGCACGCGCACGCCGCGTTGTACCATTTGCGACAGCAGTTCGGCTCCGCGCTCGCCCGGCACGAAATAGGCGACCTCCATGGTCATTTCTTTTTGCGTCTGTTGGCGCACGATGGCATGCGCGCGCGCGATTTCGGCTGAGGGCTTGGTCTGGCCCGGTGCCTGGCGCACCGGCGGTTCGGCGATCGCTGAGCCCTTGGCCCAGATCAATTCGTCGTGGGCATGGCTGACGCGGCGCCGGTATTCGGCGGCGCTTTGCCGGTATTCGGCCTGCGGGCCGATCGTGTTGTCGCCCGGTTTGAGCATGGCAAAAAGTTCGGCTGCGGGCTGCAACGGCGCACGCGCGAAGGCCGCGACGGGCGTGACGATATCGCTGTTCCAGAATGCGTCGAACTGGCGGCCGACTTCATCGACGATGCGGCCCGTGGCAAACACGTCGACGTCGCGGAAGTTGGATTCCGCGCGCGCCTCGAAATAGCGATTGCCGATGTTGCGGCCGCCGAGTACCACGACCTGGCCGTCCACCGCAAAGATCTTGTTGTGCATGCGGCGGCCGAGGCGGTCGAGATGCATGATCAGTTGCAGCGTGCGTGACCAGCGCGCGCGGCCCGGCAATGCATTGAACAGCCGGATTTCGATGTTGGGGTGGGCATCCAGCCGCGCCAGAAAGTCGTCCTCGAAATCGAGTTCGCTGTCGTCGAGCAGTATGCGCACGCGTACACCGCGTTCGGCGGCGGCGAGCAGGCGCTCGAGCAGGAAGCGGCCGACGTCGTCGTTGTCGAAGATGTAGTACTGAACGTCAATCGCCTTTTCGGCGAGATCGGCCATGGCGGCGCGCGTCATCAGCGCCGATATGCCGTTGTTGAGCAGGCGGTAACCGGAATCGCCGGGACGTGCGTACTTCGCGCTGTCCGCATAAGCGCGGCCCAGCGCGGTTTCCTGCGGGCGGCTGAAGGCGTAGGAACGCTCGGCCTTGTGGTTGTCCGGAATGGTCGCGCAGCTTGCGGCAAGCACGAGCAGAAGCAGCGCCACGGCCTGCCAACCGCGGCATCGACGTGCTGGACTCTCTCTAAGCTGCTGATCCATTCGAATAACTGTAGCACGGGGGCGCCGCCGCGGTTCGCGGCGGACCTTGCGGCTGATAGAATCAACGTTTTCGCGACAAAGATGGAGTAGAAAAATGAACAAGCCAGCAGACCTGCAGCAGTTGCCGTCGGTGCCGTTGTGGATCAACGGCAAGCCCTGCGTCGCGTCCAGCCAGCGCGCCGGTGAGATCACCAATCCGGCGACCGGCAAGGTCACGAAAACGATCCCGTTCTGCAACGCCGCTGATATTGATACCGCAGTGCAGGCAGCGACCAAAGCGTTTCCGGCCTGGCGCGATGCGCCGGTGCTGCGCCGCGCACGCGTGCTGATGAAGTTTCGCGAACTGCTCGAAGCCAACCGCAATGAGCTCGCGCAACTGGTGACGCAGGAACACGGCAAGACGCTGGCCGATGCCGCCGGCTCGGTGCAGCGCGGCATCGAGGTGGTGGAATTCGCGATGGGTATTCCGCACCTGATTAAGGGCGAATACAGCGAAGAGATCGGCACCGGTGTCGATTGCCATTCGATCCGCCAGCCGCTCGGCGTTTGCGCGGGTATAACGCCGTTCAACTTTCCGGTGATGGTGCCGCTGTGGATGTTTCCGGTGGCGCTGGCCTGCGGCAACACCTTCATTCTCAAACCGTCGGAAAAAGTGCCGTCGGCGTCGATGCTGATGGCGAAGCTGTTGACGCAAGCGGGCCTGCCCGACGGTGTGTTCAACGTCGTGCACGGCGATAAGGAGGCGGTCGACTGCCTGCTCAATCATCCCGGCATCAGGGGCATCTCCTTCGTCGGTTCGACGCCGATCGCCAAGTACATCTATGAGACGGCATCGAAAAACGGCAAACGCGTGCAGGCACTCGGTGGCGCCAAGAACCATGCCGTCATTCTGCCGGACATGACGAGCAATCCGTCGGACCTCGAATTTACCGCCGATGCGCTGATGGGCGCGGCTTACGGTTCGGCCGGCGAGCGCTGCATGTCGATCTCGGCAGTCGTTGCGGTCGGCGCGGCCGCCGATCCGCTGGTCGCCAAGCTGAAGGAAAAAGCCGCCGCGCTGCGCATCGGGCCCGGCGACAGCAAGGTCGATGGCAAGGAAATGGACATGGGGCCGCTGGTCACCAAAGTGCATCGCGACAAGGTTTCTTCATATGTGGACAAGGGCGCGGCCGAAGGTGCTGTGATGGTGCTCGACGGCCGTGGCTACAAGGTCAAAGGCCATGAAGAAGGC
>JANXSE010000234.1 GCA_025356695.1 Betaproteobacteria bacterium | reverse complement strand
CTGCCAGATTATGTGGCTTGCGCTGGTTCGCGAAGATGAGTGACGAGGGAAAATCATAGTAATAGATCTTCCACGCCTTTCCCTTCTCATTTAGCCGGTCAAAGATGGTGTCCTGGGTTTGGTCTCGAATGGTGTCTAAATTCGGACGAGTGAGGCCCTCCGGCATCAGGACCCGACCGGAAGAGGTCCCGGACAACGCAAAAAAACGATTAGGCCAGGTCGGCCCCGGCAAAGACGAAAACCATCGATCGCAAATAGTGAAGTTCTCGGCTAGAGCGTGCAACGCTGAGAGAAAGCCCTCTTCGTAGTACCCCATAACCAAAGCGCGATCTTGTGGCGTACTTGAAGGATACGCGCCGGCAAAATCCTCCACGAAACCTGCATTGCCGCCTTCTAGTTGCTTTAGAACATTGACATGCTCGTGCTTGGGATCAAGCGGCATGCAATAAGCGGCTTTCGACTTCTGCGAGACCGGATTGCGATCGGTATCTGCGTTCGAGCGCGCTGGGGCATCGGGGGCGACACCATCGAGATCCGAATAGGTACGCTGATAAGACCCCAGCATTTCATCGAATGAGTGATTCTCCAACATCAGCAACACGACATGCTTGATATTATCCATACTGTGTCGGGTAGCTAGGCGTGGGCAACCGCGCGTGGCTACCCGACACAGGCGCGGCGCGCGCGACGATGTCGCCGAGGATCACGCCGCTCGACGGTTCTCGACGATCACCTGCTGCTTGAATGCGCCGGTCAGCGCCTGCGCGACAACGCGCGCCGCAAAATCGCTGTTGCTGCCCGCACCGCCGGTGACAAAACGCAACGGCTTGTCTGGAAATTCCCGTGCGATGGCAATACCCGCGCTCGACAAGCAAACACAGGCAGGCCAACAGACTCCCTGTCCAAAATGCATGCTGGTGGCGACGGGGCCCGCGAGGCGCCATCGCTACCGCGCCAGCGCCATGCGCAGTGTTTCGATCAACGCGGGCGTGTCCATCGATTCAAGATTTTCCACTGCGGCAACCACTTTGCGCTGCGCTTCGGCATTGCCGAGCGGGCTCACCAGCCGGTAATATTTTTCGACGACGTCGCCCCACAGCAGCGGGTATCGGTCGCTGCCACGCGGCTCCGCAATCGTCTCCTCGACCACCTTGCCGCCGGTCGTGCGCAGTTGCACGCGGCTGCCGTAGCGCGGCATTCCGGCATCGACGATTACCCAGATCTTCGGCAGCAGTTCGCGGATGCGCGCGTCGTGCAGCGATTTGTCTTCCAGGTCGCCGGCGAGCACATCGCCATGCACCAGTACCAGCGCGACGTTGAAAGGCAGGCTCAATCGCGCCGCCAGCATGGTTTGCGGATTGCCATCGGCATTGTCCTGTGCAACCACGCGGTGGCAATGCACGCTTACGCTTTCAATCTGTTCGGGCGCGACGCGGTCCGTTTTTAAAATGGCCGCGGTGGCGCCGGATGCCGCAAGCGTGGAATTGCAGCCGAAGTACGGCCGGAAGCTCGTCGCCTCGATTTCGTAGCGACGGCCAAAGTCGGCCATCGCCGCATCCGCATCAAACGTATTCGCCGTCGCCTGAAAAAAACCCTTGCTGCCTTCGAGCACGGTGGCCGGCCCAGTAAATCCGGCCTCGGTCAGCAGCGCCGCCTCGACGCCGTTTTGCGCGGCGCGGCCGGCGTGAAAAATCATCGTCGAGGTGCCGTCGTGATGGCATTCGTAGAGGCCCGCGGCCTGGCTGCCGGCAATGCCGAAGGCCGAGGCCATTTGCGCCGCGTCGAGCCCGAGCAAACGCCCGGCCGCCGCGGCGGCGCCGAAGGTGCCGCAAGTACCAGTCGGATGAAAACCGCGCTCGCGGTGGCTCGGATAAATGGCGCGCCCGATGCGCCCGGCGACTTCGTAGCCGCCCGCCATCGCCGCCAGCAGCATCGCGCCCGGCGTGCGCTGCCACTCGCCCACCGCCAGCAATACCGGAATGATGCAGCCGCCGGGATGCGAGCCGGCGGGTTTGTGCACGTCGTTGAGGCCGACGCTGTAGAGGCAGATGCCGTTGACGAACGCGGCGTCGCGCACCGACGCCGGCTGCAGGTCGGTCATCAGCGTGGCCTGCGGCAGGCCGCCAAGACGGCGCACCGTTGCGGTTGCAGCAAGGCCGGTGGCGCCACGGCCGCCGATTAACAGGCAGCCGATACCGTCGAGCAACAGGCGCTTGGCCATATCAAGTGTTGTCGCCGGCAAATCCGCACAAACGATCCGGCTCGCGAACGCAGCCAGCTCGCGCGTGACCGGACGCGCGCTCAAATCATGCGCGGTCACTTCAACAGCCCGCCGAGCTGTTCCGCGCTAAAGCCGAGTTCTTTGCCAATCTGCTGCGAGTGTTCGCCGGCCTTCGGCGCGCGCGCCAGCGTTTTCGTCTGCGAGGTGCCGAAGCGCGCGGGATAGCGCCGGTGTCTTGCCGTCCTGCCATCGCGTTTCGATTCGACCACGATTCCCAATGCCACCGCCTGAGGGTGCGCAAGCGTGGCATCCAGCCGCTGATAGACCGAAGCGCTGCCGCGATATTTGCGGATTGTCTCGGCGACATGTTCTCCCGAATGTTTCATGAATGCCACTTCGTAGACTTCGCGCATTTCGTGCACGTGCGTGCCGTGGCCGGTCGAAAGACGGCCGTTCTTGTCGCAGCGCGGATCGTCGAGCATTTTTTCGAGGCCCATTTCGGTGACGAAATCGACCCAGCCGGCGCGCCCGCTTTTGCCGACCGATCCGCCGAACGCCATGAAGACCGGCTCGTCGGCGGTCTTCCAGCCCAATTCCGGCGGATGATTGGCGCCGCCGACGCGCGGCCCTTTGTATTCATCAGGGTCGGATTGCGCCGCAAGATGAATCGATTTCATCGACAGCAGCGTATTGCACAGCGACAGATCAACGCGCTGGCCCTTGTCCTTGCTGCCGTGAGCCCGCGCGTAGAGCGCGGCCAGCGCCGCCTGCACCGCAAACTTGGCGGTGCCGACCGAGGCGACGTCGGCGCCCAGCCGGCGCGCCGGCAGTCCATGCACGCCAAGATACCGCGTGTAACCGGCCATCGCCTGCGCCGTCAGCTCTGAACCCTTGCGATGGCTGATCGGACCGCGCCGCCCCCACGGCGTAATGGCGACGTGAATCAGTTTCGATGTGCCGTGCTCCGCCGCCGCCAGTACCTCGCAGAGGCCCAGCGCCGCCAACTGGTCGTCCATCTGGTCGGTAATAACGATGTCCGCATCGCGCAGCAACTGTTTGAGCAGCGGCGCAGCGGCGGCCGGTGAATTTCCGAGCTGGATTGAACGCTTGCCGCGATTGAGTTCGAGAAAGGCCGCGGAATCCGTTTCGTCCGGCGCGATTGGAAATGCGCCGCGCAGATAGTCGCCGCCGGCCGGTTCGACTTTCACCACGTCGGCGCCCAGTTCGGCAAGGCGCAAACCGGCGAGCGGGCCCGCCACGCCTTCGCCCAATTCAACCACTTTGATTCCATCAAGCACCATGAGCAGCCCCCTTGTTCTTCTGCATACCCGGGGCGATGGCGCCGAGTATTTCCGCTGTATGTTGATCCGGCGCGGGTGCCGGCAGCACCTCGCAGGGCGTGCCGCCGAAATGCCACGGCAGGCCGCCGACCACCACTTCGCCCCACGGCGTTGCGGTCGGCGCAATCATTTCGTTCTCAACGATCTGCTGGTGATAGCGAAAAGTCTCGAAGTGATGCGCCAGACCGCAGGCGACCGCGTGTTTGCCGAAGGCGCGCAACCACCAGATGGCCGGACGCTTGGCGATTATTGGCTCGATGATTGCATCGAGCGATGCGCGCGCCTGCACACGCATGACGTTGGTCGAAAAACGCTTGTCGGTTGCGAGTTCAGGCTGTTCGATCGCCGCGCAGAAGCCGCCCCACTCTGCCGGACGACACACCGAGACGAATATCTCGCGGTCCAGCGACTGATAGGCGCGGTCCGGGGCGAATGCCGCCGAGGCGCTGCCCGACGGCGCGGCCAGCGTAGCGGCGCCGAGATATTCGGCGACGCGGGTCGCCTGCATTTCCAGCGCCGCCTCGAGCATGGAGATGCACACTTCCTGTCCGAACCCGGTGCGTTCGCGATCGTTGACCGCCGCGAGCACCGCCTCCGTAGAAACGGACGCGGTGGTCAGGTCGATGAAGCCGGTGAAACGAAACGCTTCGAGCGCATCGCCGGGCGCGCCGTTAAAGCGCGCGAATCCGGAAAACGCCTGCATGACCGGATCGGAGCAACCGGCCTGACGCAAAGGGCCGCATTCGCCGAAGCCCGAAATCGAGCAGTAGATCAGGCGCGGATTGGTCTGCTTCAGCTTTGCGTAATCGAGGCCGAGACGCTCCATCACGCCAACGCGAAAATTCTGCACGAGAATATCCGAGCCACTCGCCAGCGTTAACGCATGCGCGCGCCCTTCGTCAGTTTTCAGATCGAGCGTGATATCTTTCTTGTTGACGTTCATGGAGACAAAGTTGGTGCCCATGCCGTTTTGGATCGGCAGCGACCAACGCGTGCCGTCGCCGTCCGGCGGCTCGACCTTGATCACCTCGGCGCCCAGCATGCCGAGCAAAGCACCGGTCCACGGGCCCGCCGCCATGATGCTCAAATCCAGAACTTTCAGGCCTGCCAGTGGCCCGCGCGTGTTTTCACTCAAAATGATTCTCTCCTCGAAATCAGATTGCGAACCCGGACAGTCCGCCACAGACACCGCCGCATGCATGTGAATCGCTCATTTCTCTCAGGGTTCCATTTTACCGGCGAACAGGCCGCCACAATCGTGCGCGGTTGACACGCACGCCCCTCATAAATCCAGTGGCAGATCGACACCGACGTCGCGCTGTCTGGCGGCATCGAGCACATGCTTGGCGACATACAGGTCTTCGATGCACATGCCGTGCGATTCGAACAGGGTGATCTGCCGATCCGAGGTGCGCGCCGCGCGCCGGCCCGCAACAATATCGGCAAGGCCCGCCAGATGCTCCCATTGCACCAAACCCGCATCCACCGCCGGCAGCAGATCGCCGCTCTCGGCCTGCGCCACTTCGCGCGAATCGACCACGATCACGTCACTGCGTTTGATCGTTTCGAGATCGATCTCGTGGCGGTTGAATTCGTTGCTGCCGGCGGCGTTGACGTGCTGCCCCGCCTCCAGCCACACCCCATCGAATAACGGGGTCGCCGACGGCGTGATGAGATTGACGATGTCTGCGCCCGCCAACGCCTCGCGCGCAGTAGCTGCGGCGACAACCGGCACGCCAAACCGATTCGACATCGCATCACAAAACCCGCTGACGCGTTCGCGGTTGCGCCCGAACACCTGCACACTGGAAATCTTCCGGACTTCGCTCACCGCGGCCAGCTGAAAGCTGCCGTGCCGCCCCAGACCGAAACAAGCACCGACCGGAGCGTCATTTCGGGCCATCAGCCGCGTTGCGACCGCCGTCGTTGCAGCAGTCCGCATGCGGCCCAGCCGGGCCGCCTCGATCATGGCCTCGTAGCGGCCGCTTTCGTAATCGTAGAGATGGACGAGGCCGGGGCCGCGCGAGTAACCCGCCTTGAATCCCGCCACGCCGATGCGCAGCGCCAGCGCCTGCATGATATGCACGGTCTTGCCCGGCAGACACGAACGCCGGCGCGGGCTGTCGATCGCCTGACCATCGGCGAGATCGCGAAACGCCTGCTTGATGAGCGCGATGGCCTGCGGCATGTCGAGCAACTGCTCGACCTCCGCACCCTTGATATATCTGATCATGCCGGCGGCGCTTAATCTTCCTGCAGACCCAGCTCTTTGATGAGCTTGCCCCATTTGAGCATTTCCAGCCGCACGGTCTCGCTGGCCTGCTGCGGCGTGGCGAAGATCACTTCCGATCCGCCCGCGAGAAGTTTCTCGCGCACCTCTGGATTTTTCAGCACGCGGTTGAGTTCCTCGTTGAATCTGACGACGATGGCCGCCGGCGTACCGGCCGGTGCGAAATATGCATTCGCCGATTCGGTGACAAAGCCCGGCAGTCCGCTCGCCGCAATCGTCGGCACGCCGGGCGCCAGCACCGTCGGCGAGGCCGTCGAAACACCGAGCGCGCGCAGGCGGCCGCTTTTCACATGCGGCAGGGCTGCGGCGATCGCCGGCATCATCAGGTGCACCTCGCCCGATACCAGAGCGGTAATCCCCGCGCCCACGCCCTTGTAGGGCACGCGCACAATGGAAATGCCGGCCATCGACTTGAACAATTCGGCGCCCAGATGCGCGGATGAACCGGTGTCGCTGCCCGCATCGAACAGTTGACCGGGCTTCGATTTCGCCAGACTGACCAGTTCCTTAACCGTCTTCGCAGGCACCGACGGATGCACGACCAGCAGATTGGCGCTGCGCGCCAGCAATCCCAGCGACTGCAGGTCCTTGAGCGGATCGTAGGTCACGCTGCGCCTGATCAGCGGATTGATCCAGACCGGCGGCCCGTAAACGAGCAAGGTGTAACCATCCGGCTGCGCGCGGATCACCGCCTCGGCGGCGAGTATGCCGCCGGCGCCGCCGCGGTTCTCAATGACAATCTGTTGTCCGAGTGCGGCGCTCAGGTAAGGCGCAACGATGCGCGCGTTGACGTCGACGCCGCCGCCGACCGTCGGCCCGATCACGCGGATGGCGCGCGTCGGATAGGTCTGGCTCCACACCGTGCCTGTGCAGCACAACGAGAGAACAACAATTGCAAATGCATTCTTGAGTTGGAACATTTTTATTCCGGGTTTACTGGTCATTAAACTTCAAGCTGAAATCGACGATCGCTCCTGACACTGCGGCCGCATTACGCAGCGGCCGGACGAAACTGCAGCAAGGTCATTTCGTCCGTGATGTCCTCGAACGCTGCCTCCACCCGCATGCCGATTTTGATTTGATCGAGCGGGCAATCCAGCAGATTGGTAGTCAGCCGCGGGCCCTCATCGAGTTCGACTTGCGCCACCGCATAAGGCAGGCGCTTTTCAAGCCACAGCGCAAAGGCCTTGTGATAAACGACATAGTTGTGCAGCACGCCTCTCCCGGACATCGGCGACCAATCGAACGCCGTCGCAAAGCAATTGGGGCATGCCGGGCCGAGCGGATACCACGCCTGTGCGCAGGATTTGCAGCGCGGCAACACCACTTTGCGTTGACGCAGCGCTTCCCAGTAAGGGCGTTCTTCCGGATAAATCACCGGCAGGTAGCGGCCGGTGGACTCTTCGATGCGACGCGGCGCATTGGCCATGACTATCTCCGGAAAATGATCGATTCGCCAAGGAAGCAGGCGTACTGCGCGATTTTGGCGTCCGTAACCTGGCGCTCGCCGCATTCGTGGCGCAACTGGCGGATCGCCTCGATAAACAGGTTCCAGCCGCCGACGTGCCCCTCGGACAGCAGGCCGCCCGAGGTATTGATCGGCAGTTCGCCGCCGACTTCGATGCGCCCGTTCTTGACGAACTCGCGCGCCTCGCCCGGCCCGCAGAAACCGAAACGCTCGAGCATGAACAGCACCAGCGGCGAGAACGCATCGTAGGTCGCCAGCAGATCAACGTCTTTCTGCGTGATCCCCGCCATCTGATAAGCGTAGAGGTCCTCCTTCGCCGGCGCATACTTGTAGACTTTCTGCTGTGCGACGCCGAGGCCCGGCAGGGTCAGGTTATGGAATTGCGGGCCGGCGTGGACGCCCTGCATGCCCGATATGTAGACCGGCGCCTTTTTGCAGTCGCGCGCGCGCTCCGCTGACGTGACGATGATGCAGGCGCCGCCGTCGTTGATCTGGCAGCAGTCGAGCAGACGCAACGGCTCGATGATCCAGCGCGCATTGAGATAGTCTTCGATCAACATTGGATTGCGCCGCAAGGCCTGCGGATTCATGCGCGCGTGTTTGCGAAAGGCGACCGGAATCGGCGCCAGATCCGTGTTGCTGCCGCCGTACATGTGAAAATAGCGCTGCGCCGCAATCGCCGCGCCGAAGGTCGGCGACAGCGCGCCGTAGGCCGGGCTTTCGCCATGCGGCCCCAGCCCCTGCCGCCAGGCTTCGGTATCTTCGGAATGGCCGAAACTCTTGCCGCGCCGCGCGTGTATCACGGCAACCGCCTTGGCCATGCCGAGATTGACCGCCATCGCCGCCTGTTGCAACGTCGGCGAAATAAAGCGCCCGTGCGTCCAGCCCTGGTGCGCCCAGCGCACGTTCAGGCCCATCGCTTCAAGCACGCGGTCGTAATCGGCGCCGAACGACAGGCAGACGAGACCATCGACGTCCTTGCGTTCGAGTCCGCTGTCTTCCAGCGCGATCTGAAACGCTTCGACCGCCACCGACAACGGCGTCTTGTCCGGAAAATGCCCTATGGTCAACCCAACGCCGGCGACCGCCGTCGAATCGCGAAACTTTTCAGCTGCAGGAGTCACGCTTGTCACCTCGGGAAGTAGGCGCAGAAATTGCCGTCATCGCGCAGCCAGTATTTTCCCATAGCTTCGGCGCCGCAGATACGTGTTGGAGGCTAATTCGTAGTCAAGCAGCCAGGGGGTCTGGAATAGACCGCCGCAATGCTGCCGCCAAGCGGGATGGTCAAGCGATATAGGTGCAGGTGGCGTAGCGCCAGCGCGTTGTGCGGGCGTTGTCCCATCAAGCGAGCGATGTACACGAAACGCATTGTAGTAATC
>JANXSE010000223.1 GCA_025356695.1 Betaproteobacteria bacterium | reverse complement strand
CAGTTCACGACCACCCCGCGCAACGTCCAGAAATATGCGGACTTCATGTTCGACGCTGGGTATATCAAAACGCGTGCCGCATCTTGGAAGGATTTGTACTTCCCGGAGATTCACGACCAGCCGGGGAGTTGAGATGGCGCTGGCACTACTAGGCGGCGGCTTTGATTACTCGCGCGCCGCGCAGGACGAATTCGACGATTGGTACGACACCGAGCACATACCGGAGCGTCTGCGCATCGCAGGTTTTATCAATGGCGTGCGCTGGATAGGTGCGGCGAATCCGAAAATCTCGCTCGCGATTTACGATCTCGAAAGCCTCGACGTATTGCAAAAGCCCGACTACCTGGCCGTTTCACCCGCGCATTTTTCGCCATGGGCAACGCGTATCCTGATCGGACAATGCACAAGGGTGTGCCGTTTTAATTGCGTGCAGATAACGCCCGGTGACCGCGTGGCGCCGGACAATGCGCAGGGACTATTTGTTTCCGCGCTGAACGTTGCGCCGGCAGCCGACGCCGAATTCAATGAATGGTATGAGAACGAGCACTTGCCGCGCCTCGCTAACATCCCCGGGGTCCTCTGCGCGCGGCGCTTTACTTCGCCCGGCGTCGGGCATAAATACGTTGCGACCTGTCATCTGACTTCGCCTGAAGTCTGCGAGTCGTCCGCCTGGCGGGCGGCAGCGGCGACGCCACGGGCGCAACAATTCTTGCCGCATCTTAGCGGCCAGCTAAGCCTTGTGCTCAGACGTTACGTGCGTACCATTTCGTTACCCGCTTGACACTGTAATTTTAACTATAGTGCCTCTACCACTCACCGCACTCACCGGAATTCTGAGCCAAAGATATGCGCGAGTCTTGCGTTAGATTAATGCCATGAGCAGTTTCGATCTTCGCCGGCTGCGTTATTTTGTCGCGGTGGCCGAACTCGGCTCCGTCACCAAAGCGGCGCGCGAATTGCATGTCGCGCAGCCTGCCCTCAGTCACCAGATACGCCGGCTGGAGGAAGAGATCGGCGGCGAGCTTTTCGCGCGCGGACCGCAGGGCGTGCGCCTCACCGAACTGGGTACAGCGCTGGCGCAAGAAAGCCGGCGCCTGCTGGAGGATATCAAGGCATTACGCAACCGCCTCAACGACCGCGCGGGCGACCCCGAGGGCGAGGTCGTGGTGGGTCTGGCGCAAACCATCGGCCCGGTGCTGGCGGTGCCGCTCCTTGAGCTGGCGGCAAAAAAGCTGCCGCGCGTGCGCATCCAGATACGCGAACTCATGAGCAGCGACATTCCGGAATTGTTGCGCAGAGAATCGATCGACTTCGCGCTGTCGTACGCCATTCCCTCCGGACGCGGCGTGCACTCCGTCAACGTATTTTCCGAAGACCTTTTTTTGTTCGGGACCGCAAAGTCCGCCAAAAAATACTTCGCGCACGCGGATATCTCCGAAGTAAGGTTTGCCGACCTGAGGAATGTTCCGCTTTACCTGTCTTCGCGATCGAATGGTTTCCGGGAAGAGCTCGAGGGCATCGCCCGCAAAAGGAAGACCCCGCTGAATATCGCGGCTGAAATCGATTCGGTGTCGATCCGCAAAGACATGGCACTGCACGGGGCCGGGTTCACCATCCTGTCCGGCGCCACGATATGCAAAGAGATACAGCGGCGTGACATTTTCGCGGCGCGCATCACCCATCCGCCTATTCGCCGCAAAATCTGCTTCGTGCGCAGGACCGGGAGCGCTGCTTCACGCGCGGGCAAGGCAGTCGCCGCCCTGATCGGTGATGCGCTGGCGAACGTGGCAACCAGTGCAAAATGGCCGGGAGCGGTCCTGCCGGATGCCATACCGAAGTTGATATAGCTCCTATACATAAGAACTATTTCCCCTGCGTT
Source organism: Betaproteobacteria bacterium (assembly GCA_025356695.1). The sequence continues at coordinate 1,652 of JANXSE010000223.1, read as the reverse complement.
GCGCCGGTTGCTACCATTCCGCGCTACACGTGTTTCGCACAATGTGTCGGAACAAGATCGCCAAGGCGCGCGGGTCAAGCGCCAATGCAAGGAGAGGGTTAAATGCTGGCGAAGAATATTTCAAGCCGCAGCATAAGCAGGGCCGCGGTGGTGGCAGCGTTGTTCACCTTAACGGGTGCAACGCTGGCCGCCCAGTATCCGCAACGCCCGATCCGCCTGGTGGTCCCTTTCGCTGCCGGCTCCAACATTGACGGCAACGCGCGGCAGATAGCGCCGAAACTGTCGGAGTTCCTCGGTCAGCATGTGGTCATTGACAATCGCGGCGGGGCGAGCGGCACCATAGGTGCGACGCTCGTTGCCAAAGCGCCCCCGGATGGGTACACGATATTAATGGGAAACGCGCCCACGCATGGGCTCGCACCGACCATATTCAAACAACTTGCGTACGACCCGATCAAGGATTTCACGCCGATCGGCCGCGTTGCCACCGCGTCTTACGTGCTGGCCGTGAGCGCGGCATTGCCCGTGAAGTCCGTGCCGGAACTTATCAGCTATGCCAAGGCGCGCCCCGGCCAGCTTAACTACGCGTCGACCGGCAGCGGGACGGGCGTGCATCTGGCGGGAGCGTACTTCAACAGCAAAGCCGGCGTGGACATCAAGCATATCCCTTACAACAGTGTGCCCCAGGCGTTTGTCGATATCAGCAGCGGCGCGGTGGCGACCCTGTTTTACCCTTACCTGCAACTGATGCCGCTGGTGCAAACCGGCAAGGCGCGACTGCTCGCGACATCCGGCGCCAAACGGGCGTCGTACCTGCCGGATTTGCCGACCGTAAAGGAAGCAGGCCTGTCCGACTTCGTGTTCTTCGCCTGGCACGGTTTCTATGGCCCGGCCGGCATGCCCAAGCAAAACGTCGACGCTTTTTATGGCGCGATGATGAAAGCCGTGGCGGACCCCAGGGTTGCCGCCAGCCTGCTTGCCACCGGCGTCGAGGTCGACCTGCTTCCAGCCAAAGAGTTCGCCGCATTCACCAGGGCGGAAATCGAACGCTATCGCCAGATCATCTCCATCGCCGGCGTCAGCGCGCAGTAACCACGCCAAAGACATGGTGCGGCGCATATGACCTCCCTACTTAAATCGTATTTCCAGCAGGCGGCGCGCGGTGGCTACAATCCGCCGGCGCATCGATACGGCGTTGTACGCTCCCGGACGTCCGAAGGAGACGCGCCGTGATCGAAGTTAAAAAACTGGATGGGCCGCTGGGCGCCGAGATCCACGGCGTCGATCCGCGCAAACCGCTCGACGCAACGACCGTCGCTGCCGTCAATCAGGCCTTCATCGACAATCTGGTTATCCGCATCCGCGATGTGCCGATGTCGATTGCGGAAGTGTTCAACTTCAGCCGCCAATTCGGCGTCCTGCGTCCGCACATCGCGAAGAACTACCGCAATTCCGAGATTCCCGAAGTTGTCGTCATGACCAATCAGGACGCGCATGGCAATTTCGATCCGGTCGGCGCCGGGCGCGGCGTGAACTGGCACGTTGACGGCACGTTTCAGCAGGATCCGCCCAAGGCGACGCTGCTGCACGCGGTGGCGCTGCCTGGTACAGGCGGCAACACCGGCTTTGCCAATATGTACATGGCGTACGAC
>JANXSE010000153.1 GCA_025356695.1 Betaproteobacteria bacterium | reverse complement strand
AAACGCCAGCGTATTGTCGGCCCTGAGCAGGCCGTTGATATGGTCGCCGTGAAAATGCGAAATGACCACGGTGTCGATTGCAGCCGCATCAATGCCGGCCGCAGCCAGATTGGTCAGAAGCTGGCCGTTGAGGCCCTTGGTACTTTGGTAGGCGGCTTCGCCGTTGCCGGTGTCGATGACCGCGAGATTGGCCCCGGTATTGACGACGATCGGGTTGTACGGCCCGTAGAACGTTTCAGTGTCCATGAACAAAGCGGCCAGCGCTGCTTTCACTTCGTCCTTGCTCGCGTTTGTCACAAACGCGTCGGTGATCGGCACACGGCTTTTACCGTCGGTCACCACGGTGATCTCGAAGCTGCCGAGTTTGTAGCGGTAGAAACCCGGCGCCTGCTTGCCGAATTGCGGCGCGGCGGCGCGCGCGGGTGCAGCGGTGATGAGTGGAACCGTTGCGGCGACCGCAGCAGCAGCCGTGCCGACCAGCATCTGGCGACGAGTGAGTTCTTTCATGGCGGGTCTTCCTCCGGTGACTGACGTTTTTGTCTGCGGTTGTCAGGGCGACGCACCGCGTTTCGTATCGGCATTATGCCAAATCGCCCAGGACCGACAATGCCGGCCCAGTTTATTGGGCCGCCTGGTAGTGCCTCCCAATCGTAAAGAACGCCACCATCGGAACGAAACAGAGCAGGACAAATCCGCCAATCTTGAATTCGGCCTACCCGCATTTCCAGCGCCGCCCTTCCGTAAGGCCTACCAGTCAGGAACACACCAAAGTCGCGTTACACTCGGGCAGGCGGCTGGAATTTCAGCCCGTTTGTGAGAGGACGGATACGGTGTTGCTACTCGAAATGGAACGCCTCGAAGGCGTTCTTACCATGCGCGAGGCGATCGATTTGCTGGAAACGGCCGCCTTGCATGAAGACGCCGGCGCCACGGTGGTTTCACCGCGCCTTAACACCAACTTCAACAGCGGCTGGATGCGCATCCTCTTCGCCGTCGACAATGCCAGCGGATATTTCGCCACCAAGGCGTACCACATGATCCGCGGCACCGGCGTGCGTTACGTCGTCTCGCTCTACACGCTGAAGGACGGCGCGCTGGTCGCCCTCATCGACGGTCGCGCCATCACCGACCTGCGCACGGGTGCGGCGAGCGGCGTGGTTGCCCGGCAGGTGCCGATCCCCGGGCCGGTCGAAATCGGCATCATCGGCTCGGGTTATCAGGCGCGCGCGCAACTGGCGAGCCTCGCTGCCGTCTACGATGTTGCGTCCGCATCGGTCTACAGCCCCACTGCCGCCAACCGCGAACGCTTTGCGCGCGAGATGAGCACACAGCTCGGCTTTCCGGTCAAGGCTGCGGCCTCTGCCGAGGCCGCGGTGCGCGGCAAGCCGGTGGTGGCGGCCGCCAGCAGCAACGTGAGCACCGAACCCGCGGTGCGTGGTGAATGGCTTGATCGCTGCCGGCTGCTCTGCGCCGTCGGCAGCACGCGCGCCGAACAAATCGAGGCGGACCTGCGCTGTTTTGCGGATGCCGGCTTGATCGTCGTCGATACGCCACGCGCGACGGAAGATTCCGGTGATTTGAAAGCGGCGGCCAAAGCCGGCGTGATTAACAATGCCAAGTTCACGACGGTGGCACAACTGGTGGCGGGCAAGGCGGCGGTGCCCGCAAACGGAATGCTCGTATTCAAATCGATCGGCACCGCGCTGCAGGACCTGGCACTCGCGGCGGCGTATTACGAAAAGCTGCGCGATGCGCCCGGCGTTGCACAAGGCGTTGAGGTCGCGAGCCTGAAACCCAAGGCACAGTAGCCATGCATTTTCGCACCGCACTCAATGCGAGCCGCCTGACCCTGTTGGGATTGATTGTCGCAACTGCGCCGGCGCACGCCGCCTATCCCGATCGCCCGATCCGCCTCATCGTGCCCTTCCCCGCCGGCAATTCGCTGGATGTGCGCGCGCGGCAACTGGTAAACCACCTGCCGCCACTGCTCGGCCAGCAGGTGGTGGTCGATAACCGCGGCGGTGCCAGCGGCATCATCGCGATGGAGCTTGCGGCAAAAGCGCCGGCCGATGGCTACACGCTGCTCTTCGCCAACAGCACCCAGCTCGCCGCCAATCCGGCATTCACACCGAAACTGCCCTATGACGTGGCGCGCGATTACGCTCCGGTCACGCTGCTGGCACAGGTGCCCTCACTGGTGATTGTCTCCAACGCGGTGCCGGCGAAAACGCTGCAGGAACTCATCAAGCTTGCAGCGGCAAAACCCGGCCAGCTCAATTTCGCCTCGCAGGGCAACGGCTCGACCGGGCATCTCGGCGGCGAACTCTTCATGTTTTTGACCGGCACCAAACTCACGCACGTGCCCTACAAGGTCTACAGCCAGATCGTCACCGACCTGCTCGGCGGACAGACCGCGATGATCATCGGCGGCCCGCCCGTCGTACTGCCGTTTCTGAAAAGCGGCAGGCTGCGCGCGCTGGCAGTCAATACGGCGACACGCCTGCAATCGCTGCCGGAGGTGCCGACGTTTGTCGAGGCCGGCGTGCCCGGCTTCTGGATCGCGCCCTGGTATGGCGTACTTGCGCCGGCGCGCACGCCGCAAAGCGTTATCGCCACACTGAACACCGCCTTCAACAAAACGCTGCAGACGCCCGACGTGCTGGAAATTTCAGCCAACGAGGGGCAGGTGCTGATCGGCAGCGCGCCCGAAGCATTTGCGCGATTCATACAAGCAGAAACCCTGCAGTATCGGAAACTCGTGCGCGATACCGGCGCAAAAATCGACTGATCCATATGCACACACGGTCCCGACAGAAAACACGGTGGACATGGGCGTTTATGCCGGCGATTGCTGTGATGGCCGTCCTCCTGTCTTCGTCAAACGCAATTGCCACCTTTCCGGAGCGGCCGATCCGCCTGATCGTGCCATTCCCCGCCGGCAACCCGCTCGATGTGCGCGCGCGACAACTCGCCAATCACCTGCCGAAAATACTCGGCCAGCAGGTGGTGGTGGACAACCGCGGCGGCGCCAGTGGCGCCATCGCCATGCAAATGGCCGCCGCCGCACCGGCCGACGGCTACACCGTGCTGTTTGCCAACAGTACCCAGCTCGCGTCGAACCCGGCGATGGCGCCTGCCTTGCCCTATGACGTGTTCAAGGATTACATCGCCGTCTGCCTGCTGGCGAAGACGCCGTCGTTTCTGGTGGTGTCCAACACGCTGCCGGTCAAATCAATCGCCGAACTGATTGCCTATGCGAAGACGAAACCGGGCCAGCTCAATTTCGCCTCGCAGGGCAACGGCACCGTGCAGCACATCGCCAGCGAACTCTTCATGCGGCTGACCGGCACGCAAATGGTCCACGTGCCCTACAAGGTCTACAGCCAGCTGGTGAGCGATCTGTTTGTCGGACAGATTGCATTGATCATCGGCGGCACGCCGGTGTTGATCCCGCATGTGCAGGGCGGACGCCTGCGCGGACTGGCGGTCAATACGAAAAAGCGTCTGCCCGCATTGCCGACTGTGCCGACCTTCGATGAATCGGGCGTGCCCGACTTCTGGGTCAGCCCCTGGTACGGTGTGCTGGTGCCGGCGAAGACACCGGCGCCGGTCGTGCAAAAAATAAACGCGGCGTTCAACCAGTCGCTGCGCGCCGCGGATGTCGTGGATATCGCGAATGCCGAGGGCCAGACCCTGATCGGCAGCACGGCCCCCGGGTTCGCCGATTACATCAAAACTGAAGTCGAGCGCTACCGGCAACTGGTGCGCAGCGCGAACATTCACGCGGATTGAAAAACCGAAAGACTCCGCGCTTACCCTAGCGCGCTCGCCCCGCCGTCGATCGTGATGACCGTGCCGGTTGTATAGGACGAACGATCCGAACATAAAAATGCGATCGTATCCGCGATTTCGGCCACCGTCGCCATGCGGCCGCGGGGCAGTCCTGTCGTCAACTCGCGCCAGCGCGTTTCGTCGCCGAATTTTGTCCTGGCACGGGTTTTCCAAACAGCGATGTGCCGGTCGGTCTCAACGGGCCCCGGATTGACGGCAAGCACGCGCACGCCGTGACCGATACTCTCACCGCCAATGGCGCGGGTCATCGCCATCAATGCGGCATTCGCCATGCCGCCGCCAAGATAACCGGCCTTCGGCCGCTCGCCCGCATTGCCGACCACGTTGACAATGACGCCCTGCTTTCTTTCGCACATCTGCCGGTAAACGTCGCGCGTCACGTTCACGTAACCAAACAGCTTGAGGTCCCAGGCCTTGCGCAAACTCTGGTCGTCAAAATCCGCGATTGATCCCTGTGGGATGGCGCCGGCGTTGTTGACCAGAATATCCAGCGGACCGCAGGATTCCGCCAGCGACACCGCGTTGGCGGCATTTACCAGATCAAGTGCATGCACATCCACGCGAACGCTGTATTCACTGTGCAGCACCTTCTGCGCTGCAGCCAGACTTTCGGCGCTGCGCGATACCAGATGCAGATGACAGCCTTCCGCAGCCAGCGCCTTCGCGACACCCAGACCAATCCCCCGCGAGCCCCCGGTAATCAGCGCGATGCGTCCCTTCAGTCCGAGATCCATCCGCACATCCTCCTTAATTCTTTTTCAAAAACCGCCTCTGCGTCCTGAAACTCGCCGACGGAAAAGTTGCCGCGCAGAGTGGTATATTATGAAGCGAAAACAATAAGAATTTATATAAATCAAAATCCGGAGGAGCCGTCCGATGATGACGCGACTGATACGGCCCGTCTCATTCTTGTTGCTGGGCTTTTCAACTGCCACAGGGGCGCAGGAACAATATCCAACGCGCCCGGTCCGGGTCATTGTTACCGTACAACCGGGCGGCGCCGCCGACTTCATTGCCCGTGTAGTCGGACAGAAACTTGGCGAAACGCTGGGCCAGGTCTTTGTCGTCGATAACCGCAGCGGACGCGGCGCCGTGATCGGCGCCGAGCCGGTCGCCAAGGCGGCCCCAGACGGTTATACCGCGCTGCTCGCCTCGATCACCACGCACGGTATCGGGCCGCATATGTACAAACAACTGCCGTTCGATCCGGTCAAGGATTTTGCACCGGTCGGCCTGTACGCGAGCATGCCGCTGATTGTCGTCATCAACGCGCAGTTGCCGGTGAAATCAGTGCCCGAACTGATCGCCCTTGCGCAGGCAAAACCGGGCAGCGTCAACTTCGCTTCGGGCGGCATCGGCGGCGCGCCACATCTGGTCGGTGAACTGTTCAAGATCGTCACCGGCGCGCCGATCCAGCACATCGTCTACAAGGGCAGCGCGCCGGCGGCTGCAGAACTTGCCGGCGGACAGGTACAGGTGATGTTTGACGCCATCGCGCCGCAACTCCCGCATTTGAAATCCGGACGCAGCCGCATCATCGCTGTCATCAACGCGACGCGTCTGCCGATCGCACCGGACGCACCGACGATGATTGAACTCGGCATGCCGAAAATCGCCGGCTCGGTGTGGTACGGCCTGGTCGTGCCAGCCGGCACGCCCAAAGCCATCATTTCAAAACTGAATGTCGAATCGAACCGCATACTCGCCTCGCAGGATGTAAAAGACCGCATGTCTGCCGTCGGCATCGATACCACCGGCGGCTCGCCGGAAGATTTCGCCAGATTCATCCGCGACGAAATCGCCAAATGGGGCCCGGTCGTCAAGGCCGCCGGCATTCAACCCGAATAACACGCACGACATCATCAACCGAGGAGAAAGTAATGCTGGACCGCGCATTCTGGGTCACTTGGTATGACCTGCCGGCCGACGGCCGCGAAAAATATCTCGACTGGTTGCACGGCAGTTTCATTCCGAAAATGCTCAGGAAACCGGGCTTCCTGCACGCCGCGCATTACCAGTCCGAGATCAAGATCAAGCCCGAGGCCCGTCTCAACCAGCTTGACGATCCGGATTTTCCGCGCGGCAACCAGTTCATGCTGGTGTTCGGCGGCGTCGAACCGCATGCCTTCGCCCATCCGTCGCCGCACAACCTGCATACCGAACTGTCAGCTGAAGAAAACAAAATGCTCGCCCTGCGCAGCGGCGTGCGCACCAGCATTTTCATCGAGGTCGCGCGCGTCGATGGCCCGGACGCACATATGCGTGAAGGCGAATACACGCTCGCACCGGTGGTGCAGATCGGCGGTTATAAATCCGGCAGCGCCGACGAGGAAGAAATCATGGAGTTCTACGCCCAAGGCCGTATGCCGGAGATGGGCAAACTCCCCTGCTGCATGCGCATGCGCAAGTATGTTTCGGTGGCCGGCTGGGCGGACCATGGCTGCTTCTATGAATTCACCTCGCTCAAGGGTTCGGACAATTTCCACGCCGGCAGCAAAAATCCGAAGATGGCGCAGTGGACGGACGTGCTGATCCGGAAATTCATCCACGCACCGGGCACGCCCACCGTCGGCAATCGAATCTGGCCGCCGCTCAAATAAGGGGCTGCCGATGACGCCCGCTGCGCGCAACCGAATTTGTGCAGGCATCGCCCTGCCTTGCGTTCTGGCGATGTCGACCGTGGTCGCGCAACCCTATCCGGCGCGCCCCGTGCGTTACATCGCACCGAGTTCGGTCGGCAGCGGCAACGATTTCATCGCGCGCGTCGTCGTCAATGATGTAGTCGCCGCGCTCGGCCAGCAGGTCATCGTCGACAACCGTGCCGGCGCCGGCGGCAACGTCGCCGCTGAAATCGCCTCGCGCGCACCCGCCGACGGTTACACCCTGATGCAGGTCAGTTCGACGCTCGCCATCAACGCCAGTGTGACGCGCAACATGCCGTGGGATTTGGTGCGCGATTTCGTGCCGGTCACACTGCTGGCGATGCAACCCAATCTCGTCGCGGTGCACGCCGGGTTAGCGGTCAACAACATCGCCGATCTGGTGAAGCTCGCCAAATCCAAACCGGGCGCGATCAATTATTCATCGGCGGGCCCGGGCAGCAATTCGTTTCTCGCCGCCGAGTTGTTGAATTCACTCGCCGGCATCAGGATGATTCACGTGCCGTATAAAGGCGGCGGCCCCGCGATGACCGCTGCAGCGGCCGGTGAGACGGCGCTGATGATCGGCCCGCCGGCCACCGCGCTGCCATTGATCCAGCAGGGCAAGCTGCGCGGCATTGCCATCTCGTCGCGCCGCCGGCTCGCCGAATTCCCGCAATGGCCGACGGTCGCCGAGACCGTGCCGGGTTACGAATTTGACGGGTGGTACGGATTGCTCGCGCCGGCGCGCACGCCGCGCACGGTGACCGAACTCTGGCACCGCCAGGTCAATGCGACGCTCGCTAAACCGGCGATCATCAAATTGTTGAACGGTGCGGGCTACTTTCCCCCGCCCGCCGACCAGCCGGTGAACTTCGGCCCGTTCATGCAAGCGGAGATCGCGAAACTCGCCAAAATTGTGCAGCAGACCGGCGCCGCGGAAAACTAAAGATCGATTGCACGCACTTAGTTCATCACCTTGCCGCCGCTCAGCGGCAGGTTGGCGCCGGTAATGAAACCAGCGTGGTCACTCGCCAGGAACGCCACGGCCTTTGCCACTTCGTCGGGCCTTGCGAAGCGCCCCAGCGGAATGTGCGCGAGCACGTCCTGCAGATATTCGTCGCCATGCGGCGTCTGCCGGTCCGGCGTGCGCGTAAAGCCGGGCGACACCATGTTCACCGTGATGTTGTGCGGCCCCATCTCCGCTGCAAGATGGCGGGTCAGTTGTATGAGCGCCCCCTTGGCCGCGCCGTAAGTGTGCCAGCGCCAGTTGGGCTCCTCGGTGATGGTCGAGAGCATGTTGATGATGCGGCCGCCGCGGCCGCGCCCGATCATCGACGGCAGCACCGCCTGGCAGCAGTTGAACGCGCCCTTGACGATGACATCGATCTGCGACTCGTAATCGCTCCACGCGAGATCGAGAAATTTTTTCTTTTCGCCGAGCTGGCGCGCGTTGTTGACCAGAATATCTACGGGGCCGAAGGCCGCCGTGACTTTGGCCACGATGGCCGCCGCCTCGTCGCGCCCGCGAATGTCGCCGCGCACGGCAATGGCGCGACCGCCGGCTTTGGTGATGGCCGCAACCACCTCATTGGCCATGTCTCCGGCGGCGTGATAATGGACGCCGATTGCACTGCCGGCCTTCGCCAGCGCCAGCGCGATCTCCATGCCGATGCCGCGATTGGCACCGGTGACCAGCGCCACGTGTCCTTCAAAATCCATCTGTTCTTTTCCTTCCGTCTATTCGGGCTTGATGTCCGCGTCCTTGATCACACGCGCCCACCTGGCGATCTCGGTCTGCAACAGATCGCGCAAGGTCTCCGGCGAGCTCGCCTCGATCTCAATGCCCTGCCCGAGGAGCTTTTCGCGCAAGGCGGCGTCACCCAACGCTGTGCCGACTTCACGCTGCAGCATCTGCAAAATATCCGGCGACGTCTTGACCGGCGCGAACAAACCATACAGCCCGACCGATATCAGGTTGGGCAGGCCCGCCTCCACCGCCGTCTGCACTTCGGGCACAATCGGCGAGCGCGCCGGCGATGTCACTGCGAGTATCTTGACCTTGCCTGCCTTCGCCTGCGCGACGTAAATCGGCAGCGTGTCGAACGCCAGCGTGATCTGTCCGACCATCAAGTCAGGCAGAAAAAACTGCGTGCCCTTGTAAGGCACGTGCAACACATCGACATTGGCGGCCTTCTTGTAGAGCTCGCAGGTCAGATGCAGCAGGCCGCCGACCCCGGCCGACGCACAGCTGTACTTGCCGGGCGGCGCCGCCTTGATCACGGCGGTGAGTTCATTGATGTTGTTGGCCGGCACGCCTGCACCGACCACCAGCGCATTGGCGATCTGCCCGGTCTTCGAGATGGCAACAAAATCGCGGCGCACATCGTAATTGAGGCTCTTGTAATAGCTGACTGCAATCGCCAGCGACGACACCGAACCGTGCAGCAGGTTGTAGCCGTCGGGAGCCGCTTTGGCGACGATCTCGGCGGCAAGATTGCCGCCGGCGCCCGGACGCGGGTCAACGACGACCGATTGATTGATGCGGCGGCCGAGATTTTCGGCCACGTTGCGCGCGAAGGCATCGCCGCCGCTGCCCGCGGTCTGCGAGATGATGAACTTGACCGGCTTCGACGGATAACGCTCGCGATCGGTGGCGCGCTCCTGCGCCAGCGCCGGCAGGCAAACAAAGACAAACAGAAACGCGCCCGCGACGCGGCGAAACAGGACTGCGAATAAATGCCTCATGAATATCTCCTCCTCGTTGCAAATGCCGTGCCGGTGCAAAATTTTTTAAACAATGTGCCGCACCGTGCAGGCCGGTGGCGGCACATGCCGCCATCCCCAGAATTATTAGCCGCCGAGTATGTTCGCCTCAAGCTGATCGACCGGGCTGGAATGAAATCTGCGCATGCCGTTTGCGGTCACCAATACCGTGTCGCCAACCCAGACGCCCATGGTCTCGTCCTGATTGACGACCCAACCGGCCACATTCAGACAGTTGCCCGGTTGCAATGCGAGTTCCAGATCCGCGGCCTCGATGCGGCCCGAGAACAGCACCGGCCGTGAATTGACCGTGCTCCATCCGGTGATAAACGATTTCGGCTTGTAGCCGGCCGCCGCGGTCTTGCCGGCCAGTGCTGGCGCCAGGTCCCTGCCGCACACACCCGGTTTGATCGAGCCGATCAACTGGTGATAACTCTCCGCCGCCAACTCGAACATCACTTTGTATTCGGGCGTCGGCGGCCCGATGAAAGACGTGGTGTAGACCTTGCCGAAGTAACCGCCGTAACCGCCGGTGAGTTCGGTCATGACCGCATCGCCGCGCTGCAGGACGCGGTTGGTCGGATAGAAACTCGGATAGGTCAGGTTGGCGTCGCGCATCGGCGTCGAACCCACGTGCCCGAAGCAAATACGGCCGCCCTGCGCATGAACGACGCGCAGCGCTTCGTTGTGCAGGTTGACGTCGGTGATGCCGGGAGCGGCCATCCGGCGGAAGGCGTCAAAGGCGCGGTCGCAGATTGCAGCACCCGCATCCATGAACTGGATTTCCTCCGCCGACTTGGCCAGCCGCAGTTCTTCGTACCAGTTGGTGACGATTTCAAATTTTGCGCGCGGCAGATCTTTGGTCAGCGCCTGGTGATGCTCGAGCGGAACGGAAATATTGGCCCAGGCGAAATTGCCGACGATGCCGATGCGGCCGCGTTCATAACCAAGCTCGGTGATGCGGGCGCGGACCATGCCCGGCAGATCGGTGCCACCGCGCACATCGGTGATAACGGTGATGGCACGCGCGTTGGCGACGTGGCCGGAAACATAGATCGCCAGCGTCGGTTCGCCGTCGCGCGGAAAAATCACATAGCCGTGGACGGCCGGCGCGTAGGCGGCAAGATAGGCGAGATTGGGCGCGCCGGGGTCGGTGCCGAAAAAAATCGGCGCGCCGTAGATGGCCAGGCAGTCGAGGCCCTTTTCCGCCATCGCGCGGCGCAGGCTGTCATAGCGCCTGCCATATTCACCCTTTGAAAATTTCGGCCACCAGTCGTTGCCAACCACTTCCATGCTTCCTCCGTTCACCCTCGGCGATACCGGCACCCGGTCGATGCAACCGCGCCGCTATTTGGACTGCGGCGGCGTACCCCCGAATTTATGGCGCTGTATCAAAATACTCTCATAGATGCCGGCCTGCGAAAACGGCTCCCCGGCAACCAGTGCCTCCACCGCTTTGCGCGTCGGTAATGCAATCAGGCTCGCCGAACCCTGCCACTCTTTGCCTTCATCGTCATAGATGGCGCCGCGCACAATGAATTTGTCTTCATCGTGGCGCGCATAGAACGCGCGTTGTACTTCGAGCAATTCTTTGCGTATCGCCGTCTTGCCGGGCATGCCGCAGGCGCGAACGTACCAATGGATCAGCGCCTTTTCCAGGGGAAATTCCGACTGCGAACGGCCCAGCGCGTGCTCCCAGCGGTTGACATTGATGGTTTTGAAAATGCCGTTGTTGTTGTGCGGTTCCCGGTCGACGAATTCGCGCACCGCACGCCAGTCGTCAAACTCGGCAAAAAACACGCTGCCGGTCGAGTCGGCGTCGTTGTCATCGGCAACGGTCGGCCCGCGGGCCAGCAGATGCGCCGCATTTTTCGTCAAATACGCCCAGTGCGCCGGTATCGACTCTGCGCGGCGCCCGGCGTTCGCCGGCTCGTTGATCATCTGAATATGAAAGTACACGCACGATCTCCGTGAATTGACCGGAACTCCGGCCCCTGCACAAGATGCCAATGTGCCGATGCGCCTTGATCAATCGAGATTGACGTTGACGTCGGCTTCGAGGTTCATCTGGCGCATGATCTTCAGCTTCTTCATGATGATGCCGCCGTCGCTGTGCAGCATATTGTAGGCATTGCGCAGGAACATCTCGATCGGCAGTTCGCGCATGACGCCGCTGCCGCCCCAGATTTCCATCGCCGACTTGGTGACGTGGCAGGCCATTTCATGGGCGTGCTGGCTGGCGGCACCCGGCATCTTCAGATCAACCGCCTGCTTGTCGCGGTTGTCGATCATCCGTGCCGCCTGCCAGACGAAAGCGCGCGCGGCGTTGATCTCGCTGTACATTTCGACGAGCTTCATGCCGATGGCCTGGTGCTGGATCAGGTACTTGCCGCTCTGCTTGCGCGTCTTCGCGTATTCCATCGTCTCTTCGTACGCCGCGCGCGCCAGCCCGATCATGCCCGCCGCGTTGATCAGGCCGTCGCCGGCGCGCAAGTGCGAGTTGATACGCACGATGCCGTAGTTTTCCGGCCCCAGCCGGTTGGCCACCGGCACGCGGCAGTTTTCCATGATGATTTCGCGGTTGAGATTGAGACGGTAGCCCATCTTGTCGTGCACGCGCCCGAACGACAGGCCCGGCGTGTCTTTCGGGATCATCAACAGCGTCGAGCCCTCGTTGATGCCCCTGGTTTTGTCGGTGCGCACATACATGAAGTAAAGCTTGGCCCAGCCGGCGTTCGAAATGAAGCGCTTGCGGCCGTTGACGATGTAATCGTCACCGTCGCGCACCGCGGTCGTGCGGAAACCGCCGTCGGTGCCGTTGTAGGGCAGCAGGTTTTCAGAACCCGCATTGTCCTCGGTCATGCACTGCGCGATGAGGAACTCCCAGTCGCCGGCGTAGGCCGTCAGCCATTTCTTGGCCTGCTCTTCGCTCGTCAATTCGCGCGCCGTCATATAGCGCGTGATTTTATTCGACGACAGCAGACAGCCCACCACCGCGCGGTCCCCCCAGCCCAGTTCCTCGCCGACGAGGCAGTGCGTAAAGAGGTCGTCAATGCCGCCGCCGCCGTATTCCTCCGGAATGCTCATCGCATGCAGCCCGACCTCGTGGAATTTCCTGCCCAGCGACGGCATGTAGAAGGCGTCGGCCGGATCGGCCATATGGTCGAGCTTGATTGCCGCCGGCCGGATTTCCTTTTCTGCAAACTCGTGGGCGAGTTCCTGGATGGCGATCTGTTCGTCGGTCAGAAATTGATCGTACGGAATGGACATGCTGGCGTTTCCTCTGTGCGTTGTCTGATTATGAGTGGTGCCGAATCAAGCGTTCAGTATTTCCCGCAATTCTACCGGACGTTTCAGTTCGGAAGAACGCATCGCCGCATGCACCACGGCAAGCACCTGCAGCCCTGCCTCACCGTCCACTTCCGGCCGCCGGTCATTGGCGATGGCATCGGCAAACTCCTTGAGCTCCTCGCCGAGGTACTCGAAGCCCTTGAACTCTTCGTATTCGATGCGTTCACGCACCTCGATGCCTCGGCGGAACACCGTCATGCCGGTCCAGCGGTCGCAGGAAAAATTTGCCGCGTCGCCGTAGGCGTTGAGAAAAAACGCATGGTGCTTGCTGCCGCTGCCCGGGCTGACGAAACTGGTGCCGAGTGTGCCGAGCAGGCCTGATCTGAATTCGAGCCACATCACGCAGACATCCGGAATCTCCGACTTGGTCAGAATTTTCCGGAATTCCGCCGATACCCGTTTGATCGGGCCGAACAGGTAATAGAGGTTGTCGATCTGATGGATGGCGACCTGCATCAGGGGGCCGCCCGGCGAGCCGTCCTTGTACCACTGCCAGTTCTCCGGCGTGTAATAGAAGCCGCGGTCGTTCGAATAATTGCACTCGACCATTGCCGGTGTGCCCAGCATGCCCTCCTCGACCAGCTTTTTGCACAAGCGGTGGCCGCGCAGATAACGCGAACTTGCGCCGATCTGCAATTTGACGTTGCCGTCGCGACAGGCGGCTATCATGGCTTGCGCATCGGCGATGCTGGTCGCGATAGGCTTGTCGACGAATACGTGTTTGCCGGCGTTCGCCGCGGCGACCGTAATTTCGCGGTGCCGGTTGTTGGGCGCCGTAATGATCAGGGCCTCGACATCCTTGCGTGCGAGCAGCGCTTCGAGAGAGTCTTCACTGCCGCACTTGAAGCGCGTTGCAAACGCTTCGCGCTTCGCCGCGTCGCGCGTAAAACAGGTCGTCAAAGCAATGCCCGGCGTGTGCTCGGCCACCCCGGCGATCGTATTGCCCCAACGTCCGAGTCCGACCACCGCCAGCCTGATGGGATTTTTTGCGAGGTCTCTCATGTTCCTTATGCCTCCCGTTGCAACAGCGTCATTCCGGCTGGATGCCGGCCTCGGCGATGACCCTGGCCCATTTGCTGATTTCCGACTGGATCAGGTCGCGCAGACCCTCCGCAGAACTCGCGTCGGGTTCGATGCCCAGTTGCATCAACCGTTCGCGCAACGCAGGGTCTTTCAGCACGATGCCGATTTCGCGATTCAGCAGTTGCACGATTTCGGCGGGCGTGCCGGCCGGCGCCAGCAGCCCGAAGAGCCCGCGTGAATCCATGGTTGGCAAACCCGATTCGATGGCGGTCGGCACATTCGGCAACACCGGTGAGCGCACCGTGGTGGTGACGGCCAGTATCTTGATCTTGCCCGCCTGAATCAACGGAATATACGAAGGAATGTTGTCGAACACCATGGTAACGCGGCCGGCCATGATGTCCGGAGAAAACGTGGCGCCTTTGAAGGCGACATGCAGAACATCCAGCCCGGCCGCTTTTTTGTACATTTCACAGGTGAGATGCAACAGCCCGCCCGTGCCGGAGGAGGCGCAGGAATATTTTCCGGGCGCGGCCCTGATCATTGCACTGAACTCGGCGAGGTTGCTGGCCGGAACGCCGGGGCCGACGAACAGGCCATTGGCGATCTGTCCGAATTTGGTGATCGGCGCAAAATCTTTTCGGAAGTCGTAATTGAGTGATTTGTAATAGCTCGCGTTGATCGCATTCGAGGCCACCGAACTCATCAGCAACGTATAACCATCCGGCGCGGATCTGGCCACGGTTTCAGCGGCGAGGTTGCCGCCGGCGCCCGGTCTGGGATCCATGATGACGGAACTGTTCAAGCGGCGCGTCAACTGGTCGGCGACCGCGCGGCCGAAGGTATCGGCGCCGCTGCCGGTGGCAAGCGAGGTGATGAACCGGATCGTCTTGGCGGGGAAAGGGCGTTCCTGCGCCTGCGCAGACCCGATGCCCGGCAAAACACAAGACAGCACGACGGCGCCAAACCACTTCAGGATAAACCCCTGACGCACAGAAACGAATTTCATGTGTGGCCTCCCTCTACGCATTCGCCGGTTGCGGCGACATTCTGCAGGCATCCGGTGTCGCGACGCGCGTGAGGCGCCGCAAGCGGCCCGCTGTTGCTTCAAAAAACGTTTTGAACGGCTATTTTAGGATCGGCTCATATTAGATATAACGGCAACAATTGGATAATTATAGTTTCCTGAATATTCATAATCCTATTTCGGGAAACCGGCTATCCTTTCCTCCCGGGGCGCAGCATGATGCGCGCCCCGCACCGAGGCCATACACCGGAGCCGCCATGAGTGCCAACCTGAAGCGTTACCGTTTTCTGCTGATCCAGGCGTTTCAACTGCCCGCGAGTTCCCCCTACCGTCATCACGCTCTTGAGGGCCCGAAAGAAAAGTCACTGCAGAATTTTGACCAGATCGGCCATTTGCTCGCCGATGTCGAATGGGAATTGCACCCCGGCGCGCTGACAACCTACGGCGACTGGCAGGTCGAAAACCAGGAGGAGTTCTGCCACGCCGCGGCGGGCCGGCTCGGCATCGTGCGCGAGGCCTGCGCCAGCGGCAAATACAATGGCCTGGTGCTGCTCGGTGGCGGCGAACCGGGTTACCAGGCATCGCGCGAGATCGCGCGGCAGTATGGAATTCCCGTAACGTCCTGCGCCTCCGCGCAAATGCACATCGCCGCAACACTGGGCAACCGCTTCAGTGTGATCGACCTCGCGGAAAACCACAGCAGTTACTACGCGGGTCTCGTCGTCCAGCACCGCTACGACGATCGCTGCGCATCGATCCGCAATCTGCAAATGCCGCATCCGCGCCCCGGCTATCCGGAACAGCATCTGGCCAGGCAGAAAGAAAAAGCGCTCGCGGGCGAACCTGCGCCCATGCTCGAGGCCGCCCTTGCCGAGGCGGTCGCGGCGATCGAGGAAGACGGCGCCGAAGTCATCACCTTCGGTTGCTCTGCGCTATTCTGGCTGCAACCGTTTCTCGAAAAACGGCTCAACGAGATCGGCTGGGAAGTCCCGGTCATCGAGGGCTATCGCTGCGCCATCGAACTGGCAAAATTGATGGTCAATCTGGGCACTACCGCCAGCGGTCTCGCATTTCCGGGCGACCGCCCGCGCAAATGGCGGCGCAGGAAATTCGTCTGAGCGATGTGCCAACCACACGACAGGTAATTGCAATATGAAAAAAC
The DNA here is from genome assembly GCA_025356695.1 of Betaproteobacteria bacterium. The sequence goes on along the minus strand of JANXSE010000153.1, from coordinate 1,203 downwards.
TGCTGCGCCTTGCACTGTTTGGATACGCCCTGCTGCTCGCCGCCGGCGGCGCATGCGCCCAGAAGTCCGCGGACTACCCGTCGCGGCCGGTGCGCCTGCTGATTCCGTTCGTGCCCGGCGGTTCGACCGACTTCGTCGCGCGGGTTCTGCAATCGCGCCTGGCCGAAGAACTGGGGCAGCCACTGGTCATCGACAACCGGCCGGGCGCGGCCGGCAATATCGCCGTTGAAATGGCCGCCCGCGCGACGGGGGACGGCTACACGGTGTTGTTCGGCAACATCGGCACCATCGCGATCAATCCGGCGCTGTTTCGCGACTTTCCCGTCAACACCGTGCGCGACCTCGCGTGCGTGAGCGCGGTGGCCGATGTTTCGTCAATGCTGACCGTGCATGTCTCCGTCCCGGCCAACACGGTCGAAGAATTCATCCGCTATGCGAGGGGCCGCCCCGGTGCGATCAATTACGCATCGTCCGGTGCCGGCAGCAACGGCCGGCTGTCGATGGAATATTTCATGCGCAAAACCGGTACCGAACTCCTGCACGTCGCCTACAAGGGCGCGGGCGGCGTCACGACAGCGCTTTTATCGAACGAGGCGCAGGCCTCGTTCGTTTCAGTGCCGTCGGTGATGGCCCACGTCAAAAACGGCCGGCTGAAGGGCCTCGCCATCGTCGGCCCGAGGCGCGTCGATGCATTGTCGCAGGTGCCGACCATGATAGAACTGGGCTACCCGGAACTGAACGTCAGCTCGTGGCAGGGTCTATACGTGACGGCGGCAACGCCGCTACCGATTCTGCAGAAATTGCGCACCGCTGTGGTCAAAGCAATGACCGATCCGAAAATTCTGGAGAACCTGCGCGGCGGCGGCGCGGAAGCCATGAGCGCGAACCTGTTCGAGGACTGCAGCGGATTTACCCGGCAGCAGGTCGAATTCTGGGCCAAGCTGGTTCAACAGGTCGGGCTGGCCGGCAAGCAATAAATTTGCGGCGCCGCTGGCTTAATCGCCAACTGCCATTGCATCCTCCAGCATCATCGCCGCCCCTTTCTCCGCGATCATGATCGTCGCGGCGTTGGTGTTGCCGGATACCAGCGTCGGCATGATGGACGCATCGATCACGCGCAAGCCGGCAAAACCGCGCACGCGCAAACGTTCATCCACCACCGCGCGTTCGTCCCGTCCCATGCGGCAGGTGCTGACCGGGTGA
>JANXSE010000152.1 GCA_025356695.1 Betaproteobacteria bacterium | reverse complement strand
AAACGCCAGCGTATTGTCGGCCCTGAGCAGGCCGTTGATATGGTCGCCGTGAAAATGCGAAATGACCACGGTGTCGATTGCAGCCGCATCAATGCCGGCCGCAGCCAGATTGGTCAGAAGCTGGCCGTTGAGGCCCTTGGTGCTTTGGTAGGCGGCTTCGCCGTTGCCGGTGTCGATGACCGCGAGGTTGGCCCCGGTATTGACGACGATCGGGTTGTACGGCCCGTAGAAAATTTCGGTGTCCATGAACAAGGCGGCCAGCGCCGCTTTCACCTCGTCCTTGCTCGCATTCGTGACGAAAGCGTCGGTGATCGGCACACGGCTCTTGCCATCGGTCACCACCGTGATTTCGAAGCTGCCGATTTTGTAGCGGTAGAAACCCAGCGCCTGCTTGCCGAATTGCGGCGCGGCGGCGCGCGCGGGTGCAGCGGTGATGAGTGGAACCGTTGCGGCGATCGCAGCGGCGGCCGTGCCGGCGAGCATCTGACGACGGGTAAGTTCGGTCATGGTGGTTTTTCCTCCGGTGGCTGATGGTTTTTGTATGCGGTAATGCGCGGTTGCGCGCGCGATGCACCGCTTTCTGAACTCGCATTATGCCAAATCGCCCGCGGGACGCGGGAAAACACCGGCTCGCGCAAGGCCATGCTGCCCGCAGCAGCGATGCAAGGCCCTGACAGGCATCAAGGCCGCAACACTACCGATGGATGACCGGCTTACACCGTGGCGCTGGATGGAGGAGGCGGAAAGTTGAGCACAAACACGGTCAATCCCCCCGCTTCGCTGGTGGCACCGACGCTGCCGCCGTGCAACTGCATGATCGTGCGAACGATGGACAGCCCGAGGCCGGTGCCCTCCCCCGAGCGTTCGCGCGCAGTGTCGGCGCGGTAGAAGCGGTCGAAGATGCGTGCCAGATGCTCGGGCGGAATGCCGGTACCGGGGTTTTCGACGGCGATCGTGACTGTCCCGTCGGCGCGCACAGACGCCTCCATAAGAATCACCTGGCCATCGGCGGTGTAGCGCGAGGCATTGGACAGCAGATTGTTGATGGCCCGCCGCAACAACAGCGGATCGGCCCAGACGTTCGCCGCCCCGTCGCATTTGATCTTCACGCCCGACTCGTCGGCCACCAGTTGATAGAACTCCGCCACCTTCTCCAGTTCGGCGCGGGCGTCCAGCGATTCCGCCTTCACCACCGATTCGGCACTGTCGGCGCGCGCGAGAAACAGCATGTTCTCGATCATTTTGGAGAGGCGTTCGAATTCCTCGACCCCCGACTCGAGCACCGACCGGTATTCCGCAGCGGAACGCGCGCGCGACAGAGTGACCTGGGCTTCCCCCAGCAGATTGTTGATGGGGGTGCGCAGTTCGTGGGCGATGTCGGATGAAAACTGCGACAGGCGGCCGAAGGAATCGCGCAGGCGGTCCAGCATCAGATTGAACGCCACAATCAATTCATGCAGTTCCGCCGGGGCGTTTTCAATGTCGAGCTTGCTGTCGAGTTGCGACGAGGTTATTTCGTTGGCCGCGGCGGCAATTCGCCGGATCGGCGCGAGGCCCCGCCGCGACACGATGTAACCGGTCACCGCCGAACCGAGCACTGCCACCAACAGTGTCAGCAACAACGTCATCCGGTAGCCTGCAACCAGATGCTGCTCGATTGAAATATCCAGCGCCAGAACGATCTGCACCGGAGGTGAAGCACCGCCGCCAAGGCGGGCCATGGCGGCAATCACGCGATAAACCTTGCCATCGGACGAACGCCATGTGAGCGCATTCGCGACCGGGTCACCAATCGCGGAGGCCGGCGGCAGTGCCGCATACGGAATGTCGATCCACGGTGTGGGCGCCAGCAGGTTTTTTCCGTTATCGAAAATGGCGATGCGCAAACGGCTGCCCACTGGCGTGATCGACTGTCTGAGCCGCGCGTCGCCACCGGACGGAAAGTCGCTCGTCGCACCGGCCAGCCGCGCGCGAATCGCCGTAATGTCGTTCGACAGAAAGATCAAATGCTCATCGGCAAGCTGGTTGTCGAGCGCACTGGAAAGATAAAGGCCCGCCGAAAACATCACGACGAGCGAGGTCAGGGCAAACGAGACTGCCAGGCGCCCGGTGATCGACCATTGCGCAAAACTTCGCACGTTTGCCGCTAGGCCCGCTTTTCGAGAACGTAGCCGACGCCGCGCACGTTGTGCACCAGCTTCGTTTCAAACGGATCGTCGATTTTTGCGCGCAGGCGGCGCACCGCAACATCGACGACGTTGGTATCGCTGTCAAAATTCATGTCCCACACCTGTTCCGCGATAAACGTGCGCGACAACACCTCACCGGCGCGCCGCATCAGCAACGACAACAGGCCGAATTCCTTGGCCGTCAGATCCATGCGCGCGCCGTTGCGCACGACACGGCGCTTGATCAAATCCACCTCAAGGTCTTCGACACACAGAATTTCCGGCTGCCGCGCCGAGCCGCGCCGCAATATGGAACGCACGCGCGCCAGCAACTCGGAAAACGCAAATGGCTTGATCAGATAGTCATCGGCACCCAGCTCAAGGCCGCGCACCCGTTCTTCAACGCCGCCCTTTGCAGTGAGAAACAGTACCGGGGTCTGCTTTTTCAGACGCAGCGATTTCAGAACGGACCAGCCGTCGATCCCCGGCAGCATGACGTCGAGCAGGATCAAATCATAATCCTGCGTATGCGCCAGATGTTCACCGTCTTTGCCGTTGGCCGCCAGATCGACGACGTAACCGTTCTCGCCCAGGCCCTTCTGCAGGTAGGCCGCCGTTTTCAGCTCGTCTTCGACTATCAGGATGTGCATGGTTCCGAACATTCTACACAGGATGGCCATACAAAAATGCGCCGCCTGACGGCGGCGCTTCTTGATTGCGTTTCGAACCGGTCAATCGTCGTTGGTAAACGGGTCTTGCGAGACAAAGGCGGTCAGATGCTGCTCTGCCAGAACACCTTTCGGCGCCACCTCGGCAAGATCGAACACCGCCCAGGTCGGCGTGTCAAAGCGCCAGGCAAAGGTTTTGCCGGTTGCCGCATCGGTGAATTTCACCGTTTCGCCGTTCCGCACGTTCACCCATTTGGCGTTCGGCTGAATGGTGATTTCACGGTCGATCATCTGGGAACCCGAGAGTTCACCGACATACTGCGGCACACCGCCTGCGCTCGCCAGAGTGGCGCCGAAAATACCCGCCAATGCCAGGGCTGAAACAATCGATTTTTTCATCGCAAATCTCCTGAATAAAGTTTGTAGCCGCCATACATCCCAGCGGTGAGGCAAGCTTAGGCGGGCACCCCGAACATCGCGGTGTCTGCTGCATTACATTTTTGTCATTGCTTACCGCCGTTCGTTCACGCAGACCTTGCGGTCGAAAACTACACGCACAATTATTACAAGATTGTCATTTTTCGGTCATTTCCGGGGCGGCGGCGCGCACCTAGAATTTCCTGTCGTTTATTCGTATTTCCGGATCTGCAAAATGCGTCGGGGAGGCCTCGCCAGCGGTCTGCGCATTTGTCCGGAAAGGCGCGACTTGAATCCGGAAAATCCAGCATGCCCTATGTCATGAACGTCCGCGGTGCCGACGGCACTGCCAGGCAATTCGTCCACAAGGACATCCTTCCGGAAAAAATTGCGGAAGACAAAATATTTGCAGAGATGCTGCAAAAGGTCGGCGACTATACGATGACCATTCAGAGCGGCGCCGGCGCCACCTACAATTTATTTAAAGCGGTCAAATACGTCGCGCAGAACAACATCGAAGGTTCTCTCGTCGAATGCGGGGTCTGGCGCGGCGGCTCGGCGATGTTGATGGCCTATGCCCTGCAATATTTCAATGACCGCAGCAGACCGCTTTATCTTTACGACACGTTTGACGGCATGACCGAACCCGACGAAATCGATATCGATTTTGACGGACGCAGAATGCGCGAAATCTGGGAGTACGCGCGGCAGTCCGGCGGCCGCATGGGCTACGGCGGCAGCCTGGAAAACGTCAAGGAAAATCTTCAACGCACCGGTTACCCGGACCATCTGGCGCACTTCGTCAAAGGCGACGTGCTGGAGACCATTCCGGATACGCTGCCGGAGAAAATCGCCCTGCTTCGCCTAGACACCGATTTTTACGCCTCCACGCTGCACGAACTCAGGCACCTTTACCCGCGCGTGGTTTCGCAAGGCGTCATCTTCATCGATGATTACGGCTGGTGCGATGGCGCGCGCCGCGCCACCGATGAATTTCTTGCCACGCTTGATTTCCCGCCATTGCCGGTGCGCATTGATGATTGCGTCAGGATGATCATCAAGCCCTGAATGCCGCGCGGACTAACCGCCCGCATCCTCCAGCACCATCTCAGCGCCCTTCTCGGCGATCATGATGGTTGCGGCGTTGGTGTTGCCGGATACCAGCGTCGGCATGATGGACGCATCGATCACGCGCAAGCCGGCAAAACCGCGCACGCGCAAACGTTCATCCACCACCGCGCGTTCGTCCCGTCCCATGCGGCAGGTGCTGACCGGGTGA
>JANXSE010000107.1 GCA_025356695.1 Betaproteobacteria bacterium | reverse complement strand
GTGCGCGCTGCCAACGAAGCGCAGAAATAGGAGAACATCATGCGCAACTTGAAAACGGGTTTGCTGATCTGCGTTGCTGCCCTGCTGTCGGTGGCCGAAGCCTGTGCGGCGGATGTCATGCTGAGCGGCGTCATCACCGCGCGCAATGGCCAGAAGCTCGAGGGCGTCACCGTCTCCGCTAAACGCGAAGGCTCGACGATTACCACCAGCGTTTACAGCGACAACGGCGGCAGCTATGTATTTCCGCCGCTGGCTGCGGGCAAGTACCGCGTCTGGGCGCAGGCGCTTGGTTTCGAGGCGAGCAAGGGTGCGGTCGATCTGGCGGCAGCGCAGCGCCGCAACTTCACGCTTGACGAAATCAAGGACGCCGAGCGGCGTTACCGCCAGTTGCCGGGCGAAATGATGGTCGCGGCATTGCCCGATACCACGCCGGAAGACGCACACATGAAGAAAATCTTCATGAACAACTGTACCGGCTGTCATTCGACCAGTTACGCGCTGCAGTTCCGCTTCGACGAAGCCGGCTGGAGCAAGATCATCGATCTGATGAAAGTGGTGCCGGTCAACGGCGTCTATCCGGGGCCGAATGCGAAACCGAGTCAGGTCCTTGAGCGCAACCAGAAACAATTGGCGGCCTATCTGGCGCGCGCGCGCGGGCCGGGCGCATCGTCGATGAAAGTGGTGTCGCGGCCGCGCCCCGCCGGTGAGGCGGCGCGCGCCGTGTGGACGCTCTACGATCTGCAGCTCAACCCGGACGCCGGTATCGGCACTCAGTATGTGGCGAACGACGGCACCGACTGGACGATGGGCACGACCTCCAAGCTCGGCCAGTTGCCGCATGACGGCGGCCTCGGCCTAGACGGCACGATCTACTTCACGGTCAACAATCCGAACCGTATGGTCACCATCGGCAAGCTCGATCCGAAAACGGGTGCGGTGAAGTTCATCAAGGCCGATGCGGCCAACGGCCTCGCCGCCAATGCGCACGGCCTGGTGCGCGACAACGACGGCAATTTCTGGTTCGACGTCAATCCGGGGCGGCGCGCGCTCGGCAAGCTCGACGTGACGAAGGATGTCATTTCAATTTACCAGACGCCGTCGAGCATGGCACCGCTCGGGGGGGCTGTGACGATGGACGTCGACGGCAAGGGCAAGATCTGGGCGTCTACGCCGGTGGGCGCGGTGCGCTTCGATCCGCTCACCGAGAAGTTCACCGAATTCAAATCGCTGATTCCGACCAAGAACGAAAAGGGTTCGGCGCAAACCTATGGTGCGGCCGGCGACAGCGATGGCAACGGCTGGTGGGCGCAAATGGCGCAGGATGCCATCGTCAAAGGCGACGTCGAAACCGGTAAGTCGATGCAGATCAACCTGCCCGCAGTGATGGTAGGCGGCATCTCGCCGGAGGACCGCGCGTTTTACGACGGCGTCAGCGATCTGGGCTTCAATAATCCGACGCTGACCTCGCAGGGGCCGCGCCGCATGGGCACCGACAAAACCGCCAACGTGCTGTGGGTCGGCAATTCATTCGGGGCGAGTCTTGCGCGCATCGACACGCGGACGATGGAGACGCGCATCGTGCCGTTTCCAGACCCCACCATGCAGCCCTATCACATTGCGGTCGACAGCAAACACAACGTATGGGGCAATTTGTGGACCTCGGACCGCATCGTCAAACTCGATCCAGCGACGAATAAGTGGACGATTTTCGACCTGCCGGTGCGCGGCACCGAAATCCGTCACATCTCGCTGCTGGAGCAGGGCGACAAGTTGTCGGTGGTGATGCCTGTTTACCGCACCAGCCAGATGGGGGTGATGACGGTGCGCAGCGAAGCCGAGCTTGCGGCACTCAAGGCAAAGGCGCGCTGACGCCGGGGAGACGCGGAACAATTCCTTCGAAGGGACTAACGTGTAGTGTCGTAGGTTAGGCTGACGAGGGACGCCCAACAACAATTCGATCGCTATATCTATTCGACTGTTTGTCCAAGCAATCGCTTTCCTTGCGAATCAGGCGATCTGCCGTCTACGAATGTTGGGCTTCCTTCGTCAGCCCAACCTACCGCGTTGTGCTTGCCCCCAAACGATCATCGGTTAATAGCGTCGAAAACAAAGGCGGATGGGCTAATAGCGTTGTCCACATTGACCCCGCATGCGCGGTTGTTTAGTCGGTCAATCACAAACACTTGCACGCCGAGAATTGCACCTGAACGCCTGTCAGTCAGCGTAATCTGGTGGCGGATGGTGCCCTGTCTGATCGGGGCTTTACGGAACTCGTCCGGCTTGTCCACATCGAGGAATGCCACAACGTCCGCACTTAGATTTTCGACCCCGTAGTACGGCTGCAAGGTGTTGAGGTGCGGGAAATGATAGTAAGGTGCCGACGGATTTATTGTTGCGCCACCTGAATGATCGTGCGCTCGGCGTTCCGTAAAATCAAAGCTAGCTGTTTTTCCCGCATCTGCGGATTTAGGTTCGGGGAATCCACCAAAACTTTGAATTCGCCCGTCTTCATCCACAGCAATTCTTGAAGCGATCAACCACTCTGTAATACGCCTCGGATCAAAATCGTAGGCGATGGAGCGAACGGGAGCTGCGGGTTTTTGAAATAGTTTGACACCGGCGTCTCTGCACAATGCTGTGAATTCCGGTGTCTCATGATTCAGCAGTTGGATCGGATCGTTTGGCGCGTATTTGAAGGAATCGACTTTTCGGAATGCGAGAAACCCAGGCTTGAAGTACTGTTCCTTCAGATACGATGCTTCAAATATGCTTTCGCCATTCCGATCTTTCAAACTAATTATTCTTGGATCGCGGCCGTCTATGCCGTTTTGCGAATATACGAACGTTACGAATGCGGATTCGAAAGTGCACAGCCCATATGCCTCGCCGCTTGCAAGTGAAGGCATCATGAGGTCGTGCTTAGAGTCGCATTGCTTTGCCAGATAATCAACCCTGAACGTTCCTTTGACAAATTCGGCAACGATGTATTTATTGCCTTTTGGAACAATGTAGATTTCGAGTTCATTGGCCTCGGCAAAGGGCATTTTTTCGGGCAATGACGCAAATTTTCCAACAAATATGTCACTGGCAATTGCATGGTTGCTGAATGCCACGAAAACGGCAACAAGCAACATGACATAAGAATAACGGCGGAGCTTCGTAGGTTGTGCTGACGAAGGAAGCCCAACAATAATTCGATTGCCATATCTATTCAACTGTATGTCCATGCAATCGCTTTCCTTGCGAATCAGGCGATCTGCCGTCTACGAAGGTTGGGCTTCCTTCGTCAGCCCAACCTACCGCGCTTACCTGGTGACGCGCTCGAATTCCACGGTCCATTCCGCCACTCCTTGCGGCAGCGGCGGTGCCGGTCGCAACACGAGGCGCGTTCCGACAATCGTCACATAGCGCTTGCGGTCGGTTCCGGCAAGGTTCGGTACGCGATCCATTTCGATATGATGCGTGACCGAGCGTTCGGATTCGTTGACGTCGTAAGTGCCGCAATACGCGACCAATCCGTC
>JANXSE010000093.1 GCA_025356695.1 Betaproteobacteria bacterium | reverse complement strand
GCTGAGCACGCAGGCTTTGTCGCGCGTTGTCACGGCCACCGTGACCTGGCCGCCGGCGGGCGTGTAACGTATGGCGTTGTCGAGCAGATTGCCGAGCAGTTCCTTGAGAAGAATCATATCGCCATCGATCGGCATGGCAGTTGCGGCGCTGTCAAAGCCAAGATCGATGTTGCGATCAATGGCACGCGGCACCCATTCAGTCGTCGTGCTGCGGGCCAGTTCGGCCAGATCGACGGCCTGCGGCGCGTAGAGCCGGTTGGCGCCCGGTTCGGCACGTGCCAGCGACAGCAGTTGATTGACCAGATGGGTGGTGCGGGTGGTAGCCGTGTCGATCTGGTGCAGGCTTTTGCGAACCTCTTCCGGATCGTCCTGCCGTAGCGCCAGTTCGGTCTGTGTGCGCAGGCCCGCCAGCGGTGTGCGCAGCTGGTGCGCGGCATCGGCGATGAAACGCTGTTGCGCCGCCAGCGCTTCTGCCAGGCGCGACAACAGTTCGTTCATGGCGCCGACCAGCGCGCGCACTTCGCCGGGCGCGTTCTGCACCGGCAGCGGGCTCATGTCGCGGTGCGAGCGGCTCGATATCTCCGACTGCAGATCGATCAGCGGGCGCAATCCGCGCGCGACGCCGTACCAGATCAACAGGCCGATTAGTCCGACCAGCAGCAGTTCCGGCAGCAGCATGCCGAGCAGAATTTCGCTGGCCAGCGTGCGCCGCTTGTTGAGCGTTTCGGCGACGACGATTAGCAGATGGTCCTGCTCCGCCGGCAGGCCGGCCACCGGGATCGACAGCGCGGTGGCGCGGATCGGATTGTCGAGATAGACGTCGTCGTAATAGACGGGTTTGCCGGAGGAGGTGCTGGCTTTCGGCAGCGGTAGGTTGTGATAGCCGGTAATGAAATGCCCTTGGCTGTCGTTGACCATGTAATAGATGTTGTCGTGTTTGTCGGATTCCAGCATGTCGAGCGCGGCACGCGGCAGATCGACGCGCAACTGGCCGTTGATCACATGCACCTGCCGGCTGATGTCGAGGGCGGAATCGTAGAGCGAATAATCGTAGGCCAGCGTCGCGTAGTTGAACGCGTAGTAATACGAAATTACCGAGCTGATCAGTGTCACCAGAACGACCGGCGTCAGCAGCCGCACCAGCAGTTGTTCGCGCAGCGTCGCGTTTTCGGGCGCGCGCACCCGCCGCAGGCCGGCGCCGATTTTCATGGCCGTTTTTCGAGCAGGTAGCCGAGGCCGCGTATGGTGCGGATGACGACACCGGCCGGTTCGAGTTTTTTGCGCAGGCGGTGCACATATACCTCGATCGCGTTGGCGCCGACCTCCTCGTCCTGGCCGTAGATCTGGCTGGTCAGTTGCTCCTTGTTGACAACGCGGCCGCTGCGCAGCATCAACACCTCCAGCACGCCGAGTTCGCGCGCCGACAGGTCGATCGGCACACCATCGAGGGTGGCGCGGTGGCCGGCCTGATCGAGGGCTAGCGGCCCGTGGGTCAGGATAGAACTGCCGCCGGCCTGGCCGCGGCGGATCAGCGCGCGCACCCGTGCCTCTAGCTCCGGCAGTTCGAACGGTTTGGTCAGGTAGTCGTCGGCACCGAGGTCCAGCCCCTTGACGCGGTCGGCGACCGCGTCGCGCGCCGTAAGTATGAGCACGGGGGCGGTGCCGCCGCGACGGCGCAAACGGCGCAATACCTCGAAGCCATCGATGCGCGGCAGCCCCAGATCGAGTATCACCAGGTCATAGGTCTGCACGGTGAGGATATGGTCGGCTTCCTCGCCGTCGTGGGCGACATCGACGGCAAAATCGTTGCGGCGCAGCGATTTGAGCAGCCCGTCGGACAGCAGCGGGTCATCTTCTACGATCAGTATTCGCATCGGCTTCCGGATAGGGGCAAAGGCGGCCTTCCGGCCGCTTTCAAAGTGGGCAATCGAATAAAATGAACAGTTTACCCTGCTGGCAAAGCGGCCGGTACATGGTAGATTGCGCGTCTGCGCAGCAACGGGTTTTTTGCGGCCGCGGTGCCGCACCGCGGGCACGTTGGCGCGGGTGCGGAATAGTTGGAAAAATAGTTTTACTTCGTAAGGTTAACGTAAGAAATGCTTGTTAACGTGGACGCGTCAGGTGGCGGCGTTTCGAGACTTTACGGACTTCTTTTCGGATTTGCCAAAACATGACGTTGAGCAGCGCACGCAGTTTTGCATTTGCTTTCCTCCTCGGAGGCTTGAGCGCCGTGGTTGCCGGTGCAGAACCGGCGGCGGACCAGGCCCCATTAAGCTCCGTCCTGGAGCGACTCACGTTGCGCCAGGCGGAGATTTTTTTTGCCGCGCGCAATCGTGAAGTGCAGCTCGGGCGCCGTCTGGTCGAAGGTGCCGAAGCCGACCGCCTGAGCGCCGGCGCCCGGCCCAATCCCAACATATTTGCAGGCACCAGCAAGTTCAACTCGCGCCAGGGCAGCTACAGCGGCGATTTGCGCGACAAGCAGATGGACACCGTGTTCGGTGTGCAGCAGTTGTTCGAACGCGGCAACAAACGCGAACTGCGCATGGGGGTGGCCGACTTCAATATCGATGCCAGCCGCGGCGAATTTGCCGACATCCGGCGGCAGCAAAAGGTCGCTTTGTACTTTGCCTACTATGATCTGGTTGCGGCGCAGGACCGTTTGCGCATCGCCACCGAGACCGCCGCCTCGTTCCAGAAAACCATCGATGCCGTCGAGCGGCGCCTCAAGGCCGGCGACATCTCTGCGGCCGACGTGGCGCGCATCCGCGTCGATGCGTTGCGCGCGCAAAATGACGCCCGCACCGCGCAGGCCGAGCGGCTCAAAGCGCAGACGCAGCTCGCCTACGTCATCGGCGCCGAGCGCGACGCCGCGGCGATCGCTGCGAGCGACGGCTGGCCGGCGCTGGGCGCCGAGGCCGGCGCGGCTGAAATCGAAAAGGCGCTCGATAATCGCGCCGACGTGCTGGCGGCGCGCGCGCGCGTGGCGGCTGCGGAAAAAAACCGCGAGCTGGCGCGCGCCCTGCGCACACGCGACGTCACGGGGTCCGTCCAGTTCGAACATTTTCCCGGCGACTTCAGCAACAACACGCTTGGCGTCGGTGTCAGCATTCCGCTTTTCACGAGTTATTACTATGAGGGCGAAATCCGCCGCGCCGAGGTTGATTTACAGTCGGCGCGCGACAATCACGATCGCGTGCGTGCGCTGGCGCTGGGTGAAATCGCCGCGCGGCGTGCCGATCTCGACGCGGCGCGCGAGCGCGTGCAGCGCTTCGAAGGCTCGCTGCTGAAGGAGGCGCAACGCGCCGCCGACGCCGCGGAATTCGCCTACAGCCGCGGCGCCATCGGCGTGATGGATCTGCTCGATTCGCGGCGCCAGCTTTATGCGACGCGCCTTGAGGCCTCGGGCAGCCAGGCCGACCATGCGAAGTCGCTGGCGTCCTGGCAGGCATCCGTCGCCGTTGCCGATCTGCGCGGCGAGGAGGCCGCGAAGCAGTCCCAATAGCAGGTTTTGCGCGGATGGTTTTGTCCGTGCCAGCGTAAGTCTGTGGTAAGTTCCGCCGGCTACGATGCGCGCGCCGCACGGATGTGATTGGCATGGGGCCTGCAGGTGCGAGCAGCGGATTGCGGTCTGGTGACGATGACTGCAGTTCGTGCGCGGTAATCCACTGCAACAAAAGGTTTACGGGCTGACGCCGGACTGCCAGAATACGTCGTTTTTTCGAATAGCGCATTTCTTTGACCGTGAAAATCCGTCGCCTTGCCTTGGGTCTGCTGATCGTTGCGCTTGCCGCCGCGGCGCTGCTATGGGGTTACCCGCGGCTTGTCGCATATTTCGGCGCCGACGCTGGCGCAGCCAAAACGGCGGCGGCGCCGGCGCGCAATAATGAATTGCGCTTTGCCGTCGGCTCTCCGCAATTGAATTTCATCAAGGTTGAGCCGGTGGTTTTGCTGCCGGAACCGCTGCTTGATCCATTGAGCGCGCGCGTTGCCTACGATGAAGACCGCACGGCGCGCGTCAGTTCGCCGATCGCCGGTCGTGTGATGCGCATACTTGTGCAGCCGGGCGACCATGTTGCCGCCGGACAACTGCTGGTGCTGATCGATGCGCCTGATTTTGCGGCCGCCATCGCCGATGTGGATAAATCCGCCGCCGACCTTCAACTCAAGCAGCGCGCGCATTCGCGTGCCGGCGAGCTCTTTCAGGCGGAAGTCATCGCGCGCAAGGATTTTGAAGCGGCGGAGAGCGATCTGCGCCAGTCCGAGGCCGAGAACACGCGTGCCAAACAACGTTTGCGCAATCTCGACCGCGGACTCAACCGCAATGCGCCGGGCAGTTATGAACTGCGGGCGCCGATTGCCGGCGTGGTCGCCGAGCGGAACATTAATCCTGGCATCGAAGTGCGTCCCGATCTGCCCAATCCGCTGTTCGTCATCACCGATCCAACGCATCTGTGGGTCATCGTCGATTTGCCGGAGCGCAATCTCGGTGCGGTCAAAGTGAAGCAGGATGTGGTGGTGGAAGTGGATGCCTATCCGGCCGAGCGTTTTGCGGCGAAGGTCACTTCAATCGGCGAGGTGCTCGATCCGTCGACGCGCCGCGTGCAGGTGCGCTGCGTGCTGGACAATCCCAAGCGCCTGCTCAAACCGGAAATGTACGCGCGGGTCACACCGCTGGCCGGCAAGCAGAACCTGCTGCCGCGCATTGCGAATTCTTCGCTGATCACGGAGGGCCTCTACAGCTTCGTGTTCGTCGAAAAAGAGCCGGGTGTGTTTGAGCGCAAACGCGTCGAACTCGGACTGCAGGGGCGCAGCGTCAGTTATGTGAAGGCCGGCCTCGGCGAGGGTGACCGCGTGGTCACCGGCGGCGCGTTGCTGCTCAATTCGGAACTGGCCGGTGTCGATTAGCCGGCGGGGTTGCACGCACCATGCTTGACCGCCTGATTACGTTTGCGCTGCAGGAGCGCGTATTCGTGCTGGCGGTGTCGCTGGCGGTGGCGATTTCCGGCTGGTATGCGTGGAAAAACCTGCCGGTCGAGGCCTTTCCCGACGTGCAGGACGTGCAGGTGCAGATCATCACGCAGGTGCCCGGCCAGGCGCCCGAAGAAGTCGAGCGCTCGGTGACGCTGCCGATAGAACTGCAGATGGGCGGCGTGCCGCGACTGACCAATCTGCGCTCGGTGTCGATCACCGGCCTGTCGGTCGTCACCCTCACATTTTCCGATGGCACCAACGACTACTTCGCGCGCCAGCAGGTCATGGAACGGCTGGGCGACGCCAATCTTCCGCCCGGTATACAGGCGACGGTTGCGCCGCTGACCAACGCGGTCGGCGAAGTCTACCGCTATATCGTCGAAGCGCCGGCGGAGATGCCGCTCTACGAAGTGCGCGCCCTGCAGGACTGGGTGATCAAGCCGGCGTTGCGCCGCACGCAGGGCGTGGCCGATATCGTCAGCTTCGGCGGCCGCGTCAAGGAATACCAGGTGCGGGTCAATCCCTTCCTGCTGCGCAAATTCAGCATTACGATTGATCAGGTCGCGCAGGCGCTGACCTCGAACAGTGCCAACACCGGCGGCGGCATCCTGCCGCGCGGCGACGAAGCGCTGGTGATCCGCGGCATCGGCCTTTACCGCAGCCTCGACGACATATCGCGGGTGGTGGTGGCTTCGCGCAACGGGCGTCCGATCCAGGTCGGCGACCTGGCGACGGTCCGCATCGGTGCGCGTCCGTTGTCGGGACTGGTCGCATTCAACGAGCGCGACGATGTGGTGCAGGCCATCGTGCAGATGACGAAAGGGCAGAATGCCACCAAGGTAGTCGAGGACCTGAAAGTTGAAATTGAAAAACTGGCGCCGCGGTTGCCGCCGGGCGTTACTCTGCGCCCGCATTACGACCGCACCGAACTGGTCGATCACACCGTGCATACGGTGACAGAAAACCTGGCCATCGGCGCTTGCCTCGTGGTGGTGATTTTGATGTTTTTCCTGCGCAACTGGCAGGCCGCACTGACCGTTGCGACGGTGATTCCGCTGTCGTTGCTTTTCGCCTTCGTACTCATGGATTCGCGCGGTGTCGCCGCGAACCTGATTTCGCTCGGCGCGGTCGACTTCGGCATCATCGTCGACAGTGCGGTGGTGCTGGTCGAGGCCTTGATGGTCAAGCTTGCCATCGGCGAGGCTGATCAGAACCGCCTGCACAGCGGTTACGGCTGGCGCATGCATACGCTGAAAGCCACCGCCGTCGAACTCGGGCGGCCCATCCTGTTTTCAAAGGCCATCATCATTCTGGCCTTTCTGCCGATCTTCACCTTCCAGCGCGTGGAAGGAAAAATATTTTCGCCGATGGCGTATACGCTGTCCTTCGCCCTGCTCGGCGCGATCCTGCTGACGCTGACGCTGGTGCCGACGCTGCTGAGCTTTATCCTGCAGAAGGGCAGTCTTGCCGAGAAGCACAGCCCATGGATGCACCGCCTGCAAAACTGGTATCGCGGCATGTTGTTGCGCGCCGAGTCGCGCCGCAAATCGGTCGTCGCCGTCTGTGTCTGCATACTCGCGGCGGCCCTTTTGCTGGCGCCGAAACTCGGCAGTGAATTCCTGCCCAAGCTCGACGAGGGCAATATCTGGCTGGTCATCACGCTGCCGCCGTCGGCCAACATCCAGCGCACCAAGGATGTCGAACGGCAGGTGCGCAAGGTGCTGCTCGAATATCCGGAAGTGGCCAGTGTTGTCACCCAGATCGGGCGCCCCGACGACGGCACCGATCCGAAGGGGCCTTACAACCTCGAGATCAAGGCTGATCTGAAGCCGCGCGAAACCTGGCGCTTCACGGACAAGGAACTGATGATCGCCGACATGACGAAAAAAATCCGCGTCATGCCCGGCATCCAAACCAACTTTTCGCAGGTCATCGAAGACAACCTGAACGAGGCGATTTCCGGCGCGCGCGGCGAGATCGTCGTCAAGGTCTTCGGCCCCGACCTGCAGATACTCGAAGACAAGAGCGAGCAGATCGCCGAGGTACTCAACACGATACGCGGCGCCGCCGACGTCGGCGTGTTCAAGATCGGCGGACAGTCCGAACTGACGGTGACGCTGGACCGCACACGCATGGCGCGCTACGGGCTGAATGTGAATGACGTCAATGCGACCGTGCAATCGGCGTTTGCCAGTACCGTCGTCAATACGTTCTACGAGGGCGACCGCCGTTTCGACGTGACGATCCGCATCGATGCTGAATTCCGCGATGCGGTGGATGACGTGGCCGATCTGCCGATTGCGCTGCCGGGCGGCACCGGCACCATCCCGCTGGGTTCGATTGCCGATGTGGCGATCAAACAGGGGGCGGGGCGCGTCTCGCGCGAGGCGGGCGGACGCAACGTTGCGATCAAGGCCAATTTGCTCGGCCGCGATCAGGGCAGTTTCGTTGCCGAAGCAATGAAGAAGGTCAATGCCAAGGTGAAACTGCCGCCCGGCTACTACATGACCTGGGGCGGCCAGTTTGAAAACCAGCAGCGCGCGATTGCGCGGCTCAAGGTCATCGTGCCGCTGTCGGTGTTTTCTATTTTCGTCTTGTTGTTCTGGGTCTTCGGCTCGATGCGCCGCGCATTTCTTGTCCTGCTGATGGTGCCGTTTACGCTGGTCGGCGGCATCGCCGGGCTCGCGCTCGCCGGCCTGCATCTGTCGGTGTCCTCGGCGGTGGGCTTCATCGCGGTGGCCGGCATATCGGTGCAGAACGGTGTCATCATGGTCGAACAGTTCATGGATTACATGCGCGATGGCAAGGGCCTGGCGGAGGCGGTGCTGGAGGGCGCAGTGTCGCGTCTGCGGCCCATCATCATGACGGCATTGATGGCCGGCATCGGCTTGCTGCCGGCGGCGCTGTCGCATGGCATCGGTTCAGAAACGCAGCGGCCGTTTGCCGTGGTGATCGTCGGCGGCATTGTTTCGGCGACGCTGTTTACCCTGTTGTTGTTGCCGTTGCTGTTCCCGGTTTTCTCCGAACAGCGGCGCATCGTTGCTTCGGAGCAGCCGCTCGTTTAGTTGTTTAACCCCGGTTCCGCACAGTGGAGGGTGTATGTCGAACAAATTGTTTCGCCGGGATCCGTGGGATCTGACTGCGCAGGAAAAAGAACTGGTTGACCGTATTCACAAGATTGCCGAAGACCTCTACGAGTCGATCGACATGGCGCCGCCGTCGGTTTCGCGGGAGCACGCTGTCAGAAAGCTGCAGGAATGCGTGATGTGGGCCGTTAAGGCGGTTGGCACCCACCGCTGATTTTTCCCAGATTTTCTGTTAAGATAGCCGCGTAACTGTTTATTTTGTAGCTTGTTTTGCCGCTATTTTTCAAACAGATCTGCATACACAGCGCAATTTGCGTAGTGGCGAGTCAGGAGAGCGCAATGGTCCGCAAGAGTGGAAATTGGCGGCGTCTAGCCGTGGCGACAGGCACCTTCGCATTGCTCGCCGCGTCGCTGTCGGGCAAAGCCGCGGGCGAGGGCGCGCCGGCCAAGTATCCGCCGGCTGCGCAAAGCAAAACCGAGGTGCGCAAGGCCGCCCAAGCCGGATTGACCGCCGCCGGACTGCCCAGCCTCAAGTCTTCCATCGCGCTGGTGGTCGATCTGGTTGACGGCCACGCCATCTTCGGTAAAAACGTCGAACACGTGTCACCCATCGCCTCGATCACCAAACTGATGACGGCGATGGTGGCGCTGGATGCCGATCTGCCGCTTGAAGAAACTATCGTCATCGACCACGCCGATGTCGACCAGCTCAAACACACCGGATCGCGCCTCAATGTAGGCACCGGCCTGTCGCGCGCCGACATGCTGCGGCTCGCCCTGATGTCGTCGGAAAACCGCGCGGCCGCATCGCTGAGCCGCGCCTATCCGGGCGGGCGCGAAGCCTTCGTCGCAGCGATGAACCGCAAAGCCATCGAACTGGGCATGTACAACTCGCGCTTCGTCGATCCGACCGGTCTGTCGAGCGAGAACGTGTCGACCGCGCAGGACCTCGCCAAAATGGTGAAGACGGCCTACGAATATCCGCTGATCCGCGAGTTTACGACGACCTCGTCGCATGAGGTTTCAACGACGCGCGGCCGCAGTCTGCAGTTCCGCAATTCGAACGGGCTGGTGAAAAGCCCGGACTGGGACATCGGCCTCTCCAAGACCGGTTACATCAGCGAGGCCGGCCGCTGCCTCGTCATGCAGGCGAAAATCGCCGCGCGCCCGGTGGTCATCGTGTTGCTCGATTCATGGGGCAAGAACACGCGCATGGGCGATGCCAACCGCATCAAGAAGTGGCTGGAGAGCCGCGTCGGGCGCAAGCCTGTCGGCTGATCGCGGGCGGCACAGGCCGCTGTCGCGTTTCCGCGCTTTCCCCGAATTCTGCAGCCGATGCCGCATTACGCGTATTTCGACCTGTTGCCGCCGCAGGCGGCGATGCTCGATGACGTGATCGCCGGTCTGACGGCGGCACCGAAACAGATTTCCCCCAAATATTTTTACGACGCCCGCGGCTGCGGGTTGTTCGATGCCATTTGCACGCTGCCCGAGTACTATCCGACGCGCACCGAACTGGCGATCATGCGCGAGCATGCGCCGGCGATGGCTGCGGCGACCGGCGGCGAATGCGCGCTGATCGAGATCGGCTGCGGCAACAGCGAGAAATCGCGCCTGCTGCTCGATGCACTGCGGCCGCCGCAGTTCGTGGCCGTCGATATAGCGACCGAACAGTTGCAGACTTCCTGCAATGCGCTGACGCAGGCGTTTCCGCAGATGAAAACCATCGCGCTGCGCGCCGACTTCGAACGGCCGCTGGCGCTGCCCGCTGCTGCTGCGGTGGCGCCGCGCCGTGCGCTGTATTTTCCAGGATCCACCATCGGCAATTTCACGCCGGCCGCCGCGCGTGAATTTCTTGTGCGCTGGGCGTCTGTTCTGGGCCGCGGCGGTTGCGCATTGATCGGCGTCGATCTGAAAAAAGACCGCGCGCGGCTCGATGCCGCCTATAACGATGCGCAGGGTGTGACGGCGGCGTTTAATATGAACCTGCTGGAACGCTTCAACCGCGAACTCGGTGCCCGTTTCGAACCGGCGCAATTCAGACACCGCGCGTTTTACGATACGACGGCGGGCCGCATTGAAATGCACCTCGAAAGCCTGTGCGGGCAGACGGTGGCCATCGGCGGCCACGACATCGCATTCGCTGCGCAGGAAACGATACGCACCGAAATTTCCTGCAAGTATTCGATCGACGAATTTCAGCAGTTGGGACGCGCTGCCGGATACCTTCCGCAGCATTGCTGGACCGATGCCGAACAACTGTTTGCCGTTTTTTTCTTTGCGCTGCCCGGCTGATTGCGCCTTGCCTATTCGGCGCGGATGTTCGCCGCCTTCACGACCTTCGCGTATTTGGTGATTTCGGACTTAATGAAGCTCGCGAATTCCGCCGGTGTGCCGCCAGCGGCTTCAAGGCCCTGCGTGTTGAACGATTCGAGCATCGCCGGCGTGGCGAGTGCGGCCAGCAGGTCCTGATTGAGTTTGCGCACCAGCGGCGGCGGCGTGCCCGCCGGCAGCGTGATGCCGTACCAGTTCAGCACTTCGAAGCCGGGCACGCCGCCTTCGGCGATGGTTGGCACCTCGGGAGCGGCGGTGGCGCGTTTTGCGCCCGAGACGCCGAGCGCGCGCAGCTTGCCGCTTTTCGCCTGCGGCAGGGTTGCCGGCATGGTGCCGAACATGACCTGCACCTGGCCGGCGATGAGATCGGTCAGCGCCGGCGCGCTGCCCTTGTAGGCGACGTGTACCAGGTCGGTGCCGGTGGCGAGCTTGAAAATTTCCGCGGTCAGATGCAATGACGAACCCTGGCCGGCCGAGGCGTAATTCAGTGAGCCGGGTTTGGCCCTGGCCAGCGCGATCAATTCCTTCACCGATTTCGCCGCCACCGACGGATTGACCACCAGTAGAAATGCCGAGGTGGCCAGTCGCGTCACCGGCGCAAAGTCCTTGATCGGGTCGTACGGCAGTTTCGGCTGCAAGGCCGGCGTGAACGCGAGGTTGCCGATGCTCGCCAGAAAAATTGTGTAACCGTCGGGGGCGGCGTGTGCGGCGAGTTCCGCGCCGATGAGGCCGCCGGCGCCGCCGCGGTTGTCGACGATGATCTGCTGGCCGCGCACCTGCGACAGATGCTGCGCTACCGCGCGGCCGAGGATGTCGTTGCCGCCGCCCGGCGGGAACGGCACGATCAGGCGCATCGGTTTTGCCGGTGTTTCCTGTGCCGCGGCCTGCGTCGACAAAACAAACGCGGCGCCGATGGCCGCGATGACTGCAAGAAATTTATTCATGTGATTGCTTCCGGTCGTGCGTTTCGGATGGATTGTGGTCGGAACGGATGCTCATTATAGGCAGCTGGCGCTGCCATTGCCGTGGTCGGGGCGCGCAGGCGCTAAAATGCGCCTGATGGAGGAAGAATCAACCAGGCGCATCCCGCCGATCGTACTGCTTGCCGTGATGGCAACGCTATGCAACGTTGCGCACGGCGGCGGTCGTGTCACGATGTCACTGCTGGCGCTGCATCTCGGCGCCAATGCCTTCGGTGTCGGCATGCTGATCGCGCTCTACGCCCTCGGCCCACTCGTGTTCGCGATTTATGCCGGCAAGGTGATCGACCGCGTCGGCGCGCGTCTGCCGATGATGCTAGGCACCGGCGCGATCGGCCTGCTGCTGTTGCTGCCGGCCGCCGCGCAGAACCTGTGGGTGATGTATGGCGCGGCGTTTCTGCTGGGCCTTTCTTTCATGCTGTTCTTCGTTGCTGCGCAGGGCATTACCGGCGCGATCGGCAAACCCGAGGACCGCACTCGCAATTACAGCCTGCTCTCGGTCGGATTCTCGGTGTCCGGTTTTATCGGCCCGCTGATCGCCGGGTTTTCCATCGATAACCTCGGCTATGCCAGCGCGCTGATGATCCTGGGCGGCTTCACCATCGTGCCCGTCATGCTGATGTGGCTGCGGCCGGGGATGATCCCGCACAAGCCGCGCATTGCCGAGGAGAAAGCGGGGCAGAGCGCGCTCGACCTGTGGCGCGATCCGGCGCTGCGCGGCGTTTTCATCACCGGCGGTTTCATTTCCGCCGGCTGGGATTTATATACGTTTTATCTGCCGGTCTACGCGCGTTCGATCGATTTGTCGGCCTCGGTGATCGGCATGATCATCGCCAACTTTGCGGTGGCGACCTGTGTCATCCGCCTGTTTCTCGCCACGCTGATCAAACGCGGGCAGGAGGCGCGCATCCTCAATCTGGCGCTGGTGGTGGCGGGCATCGCCTATTTTCTGTTCCCGTTCTGCACCAATGCCTGGCTGCTGGCGGCGATTTCGTTTCTGCTTGGCCTCGCCATGGGTACCGGCCAGCCGTTGTCGATGATCATGATCTACAACCTGACACCGCGCGACCGCACCAGTGAGGCGGCCGGCGTGCGTGTCACCGTCAACCATCTGGTGCACGTCACCGTGCCGCTGCTGTTCGGCGCGATCGGTTCGGCGTTTGGTTTTTACCCGGTGTTCGCGCTCAACGGCCTGATGCTGGTCGGCGGCGGCACCCTGAACCGTGCCGCACGCGCCGCCAGTGTCGCCGACAGCGGCGACGATACCGCTAAGACTGACGGGAAATAAAGCCGAGCAAGGCGTCGTTGAAGGCCGCGGTCTGCTCGACGTTCGACAGATGTGCCGCGTTCGGGATGATGACGAGTTCGGAGCCCGGCATGGCATTGTGGATGTCGCGTGCCATCGCCACTGGCGTGCCCGGGTCCTGTTCGCCGACGATCACCAGCGTCGGGCATTTGATGTCCTTCAGCTTTGCCGTCAGATTGATTTTCGGAATCGCGTGGCAGCAGCCGATGAAGCCGGTGGCCTGAGTGGCGCGCACCGACGCGGCGATGCGCGTCAACGCTGGTGCGCCGCTTTTCACATAACCCTCGGTGAACCAGCGCGAGACCATCATTTCGCCGAACGGCGCCATGCCTTTTTCCTGCGCCAGCTTGATGCGGTCGCCCCACGGCCCCTGCGTTTCCGGCGGGTAATAGCTGGTGGTGTCGGCCAGCGTCATGGTCTGGAAGTAAACGGGATGGCGCAGCGCGAAGGTCTGGCCGATCATGCCGCCCATCGACAGGCCGCACCAGTGCGTCTGCTTGATGCCCAGTGCGTCGAAGAGCCCGCGCACATCGTCGGCCATCTGTTCGAGCGTATAAGCGCCCGCCGGTGCGCTCGAGCCGCCGTGGCCGCGGGTGTCGAAACGCAGCACCTTGAACTTTTTCGTCAGCGCCGGCATCTGCTCGTCCCACATATGCAGGTCGCAGCACAGCGAATGTGAGAGCGTCAGCCACGGGCCGTCGCCTTCGATTTCGTAGTTGATGTCGATGCCGTTGGATTTTGTTTTCATGGCTCGCCTTTTATTTCAAAATGAATCGCAGGAACCGTAGCCCGGAAGAAGCAACGCGTATTCCGGGTCAAACGCAGGCAGAACCCCGGAATGCGCTGCGCTCCTTCCGGGCTACAGCGTCTTGGCTATTTCACGCTGTCGAGAAAGTGCATCAGGTTCTTGTTGAAGACTTCTTTCTGCTCGATGTTCGAAATATGCGCCGCCGATTCGATGATGGCGAGCGACGAGCCGGGCAGGTTGGCGTGAATCGCGCGTGCCATGTCGGGCGGCGTGCCATGGTCCTGATCGCCGACGGTGATGAACACCGGGCATTTGATTTCCTTCAGGCGGTCGAGTGTGTCGACCTTGGCGATTGCCGCGCAGGCGCCGCAGAAGCCGGCCACCGGCGTATTCAGAATATCGTTGCCGATGCGCTTCATCACATCGGGGCGTGCCTTGACGTAAGGCGCGGTGAACCAGCGCGCCAGCGTGCTGTCGAGCACGCCTGCCATGCCTTTTTCGCGCGCGATGACGATGCGCTCGCCCCACATCTGCGCCGCATTCGGCGGGCGCCGGCTGGTGGTGTCGGCGAGCACCAGCGAGGTGAACACGCCCGGATATTTCAATGCATAAGTCTGGCCGATCATGCCGCCCATCGACAGGCCGACCCAGTGCGTCTGCTTGATGCCGAGATGCGCAAAGAGGCCGTGCACATCGTCCGCCATCTGGTCGAGCGTGTATTCGCCTTCGGGCGCCGTGCTACTCCCGTGGCCGCGCGTGTCGAAGCGCAGCACCTTGAAGCGCTTGGTCAGCAGTTCCATCTGGTCGTCCCACATGTGCAGGTTGCAGGCCAGCGAATGCGACAGCGTGATCCACGGGCCGTTGCCTTCGACTTCGTAATTGATTTCAATGCCGTTGGTTTTGACTTTCATCGATCTTCCTTGTTTCGAATGAAGTGTTTCGTTTGATGCTTGCCGCTGATCGTGGCCCGGAAGGAGCAACGCGTATTCCGGGGTTCTGTGGCTGCTGTTCTATTCCCTCCCCCCTCAAGGGGGGAATTACATACTTAACTCCCTTGATGCTTTTCGCATTTCTTTCGTGCGGGAGTGCGAGCGCTCATGTCGGCGGCGGATTCACTCCGACTAGAATTGATGGCAGTTCGTCAGAATGCGCGCCGCCAACCTCGAAACCAGCGGCAGTAAGAATGTCGGAAAGCTGCCTTGCGTGCTCTCCATGCGGCCCCTCCTGCCCGCATACATTAAGGCCATATATTGGTTCGCTGAGTGATGATGTATGCGAAGAAATGCCTGTAGTAATGCCCGCATCCTCTAGCGCCCAACGCAACTGGATCGCAAAACGATTTGATTCAGCATCACCCGGAATGAAATATATTGAGATTGCCGATTCGCGGGGCCACGTAAATGATGGTGCCAATTCAGCTATCTTTTTGGCTTGCTCTGGCTCGACGCCACGGCCAAGCATTTTGTATCGGAGCTTGGCCGTCTCTAGCCGCGCCTCTTCTGCAATCCTATTTGAAGATGCCGCTTCATCTTCTAATATTGCAGAAAGCTCATGCGATTTTCTAATCGCTATTTTGGCAAATAAAACTTCTCCACATACCCCTACGCCTATTAGAAGATCTGCTATTAGCGTATGCCAATTCTCGGCGAACCACATCTCTACGCTTATGCCGATAGCGACTATAAAGCCGAACCAGCCGCCCACCGTTTCGTGGAAAGACGCTGAGTCGCGAAGTTTATTTTTATCGTTCATTTTTATGGCTCGCGGCCGCGGATTAAAAGGCGGGGGCCCAAATCCCCTATGGGGATTTTTCATTGGTTTTATTATTTTTGTAGTTTTTAAACTAATGGGTTGGAACTAATTTTGATTTCTTATTTTTCTTCTTCTCTATTTTCTTGGCTTTCGCCAAGAGCTTTTTCGCCTTGTCCTTCGGTCTATATGCAAGAACAACATCAACCATCGCATCCAATGCTGCTGGCGTTCGTTTCATTTGATGAGTTCCTTGTAAGTGATGCGACGACCTTTAGTCGCGGTTACGAGGCTATCAATCCGCTTCAAGGTTTGACGCTTCACATTGCCGTCATTCAGGCGGAACGTGAATTCATCAACGTAGCGAGCAAGGTGCTTTTCGCTAGCGTGGTGGTAGACGCCATGCAGGCCACGCTTCATGACAGCCCAAACCGATTCAATGCCGTTCGTGCTGACATTACCGCGCACATACTCGCCTGCGCTGTGATTCACAGACTCATGCTTGTAGCCTGCTTTTTTGACATTCCGGTATCCGCCGTGATCGTCCGTGTAAACGGTCGAGCCGGCAACGATGTTGTTGCGAATCTCTTGATTGAGCGTCGCGGTATCGGTGCGGGCGATTGGAGAGGCAATCGTTTTTCCGCCGCGTTGACGCATGCCGACAATAGCGACTTTGCCGCGTCCGCCGATATTGCCTTTTGTCCGTTTGTCGGCGTGTTTATTCTTTTCTTTCCCGCCGATGTAAGTCTCGTCCATTTCGATGATGCCGGACAGCATGCTCATATCGTTGCCGCAGGCCTCGCGCAGACGTTGCAGGACGAACCACGCGGATTTTTGCGTGATACCTATCTCTTTCGACAATTGCATGCTGCTAATGCCCTTGCGCGCGGTCAGCAGCAGATACATAGCGTAAATCCATTTGTGCAGGGGAACATGGCTACGCTCGAAAATCGTGCCGGTGCGGACAGTGAAATCCTCTTTGCATTGATTGCAGCGGTAGTAACCGTCTTTGCGCGCTGTAATGCGGTCGCCAAGACCGCAGCAAGGGCATTTAACGCCATTCGGCCACAAACGCCCCTCAAGATACGTGCGCGCCGATTCTTGATCGGGGAACATCTTGAACAGTTGAAAGGTGCTTATGGTTACATTGTCGTTCATGGCATGCCTCACTTGAAAGTGACTCAATTATGAGCTTTCCAAGTGAGGGAGTCAAGTATATAATTCCCCTCAAGGGGGGGAGGGGTTTCTTGCTGTGCTTTTTTCGGTCTGCTCCTAAACCAGCGCCGCGGCGATTTTCTCGCGCGTCAGCGGCATATCACGCAACCGCACCCCGAGCGCGTGGTAGAGCGCATTGGCCACTGCGGCCGGCACCGGGCCAGCGGCGATTTCACCTGCACCGAGCGGCTTTTCTTCCGGATGATCGATCAGATGAATCTCGATTGTCGGCACTTCCGGAAAAGTCAGGATCGGATAGCTTTCCCAGTCGCGCGAGAGCACGCGCTCGCGATCGTGGCGCACCTGTTCTTTTAGCACCCAACTGATCGCCTGCACGATGCCGCCTTCGGCCTGATTGATTACGCCGTCCGGATTGATGGCCTGACCGACATCCACTGCCGCCACTACCCGCGTGACATGCGGATCGGGTTCCAGCGACAGATCGACCACCGCCGCAAAATAACCGTAACCGTTCTTGTACTGTGAGAAAGCGAAGCCGCGTCCGCTCGTGCCGTTGCTTTGCGCGCCGGACTTCCAGCCGGCTTTCTGCGCGGCGAGTTCGATCACGGCGCGCGCGCGCGGGTCCTGCATATGGCGCAGGCGATATTCGACCGGGTCGGCACCCGCTGCCGCCGCGCATTCGTCCATGAACGATTCGACCGCGAACACATTGCAGATTGCGCCGAGTCCGCGCAGCGCCGAGGCGCGCAGCGGCTGCTCTTCGATGCGGTGCGCGACCACGCGCTCGTTGGGTAGCGCGTAGGTCACC
Organism: Betaproteobacteria bacterium; assembly: GCA_025356695.1. The sequence continues at coordinate 2,082 of JANXSE010000093.1, read as the reverse complement.
GGCGCATTGCGCGCCATGCCGCCGCCGGCCGCCTGCGGCGGATCGGCCTGCGGGCGCCGCGCCACCGGCTTGGCGAGATACCACGCCGACAGCAGAGACGACACCGGCCCCGGCGTCTTCACCGAATTCGGGCGCTGGCTGTGACCGTTGCTCCACACTTCAACCGACCAGTCGACGATGTTGCCCTTGTCGTCGAGCGCGGCTTTGACATCGGTGGTCATCGCCGGGCTGTACGGTTCCCACGCAAATTCGTCGTCGCGCATCCATTGCACCTGCACCGGGCGGCCGCCGGCGGCACGCGACAGCAGCACTGCATCGAGCGCCACATCATCGGCGCCGTTGTGGCCGTAACAGCCCGAGCCTTCGGCGTGATGCACGACGATGTCTTCGAGTGCCATTTCCAATACGGTGGCGAGGTCGTAACGCAGTTGATAAACGCCCTGCGAATGTGACCACACTTCGATGCGTTTGCCGTCGATACGCGCCAGCGCACAGGACGGGCCGATCGAGGCGTGCGCGATATAGGGCTTGGTATAACGTGCGCTCAAATTTGTTTTGGCGCGTGCTTTCGCCGCCTCGTCGCTGCGCTCGGCCATCACCGCGGCCTTGTTGCCGGGGCGCGTGCGCAGATATTCATGCAGGCCGGCTTCATCGGTGGCGATAGGCACTTCCTGCCACTGCGCCGCTTTTATTGCGGCGGCGCGTGCCTTCACCGCCTGTTCTTCGCGTTCGGCAACCACGCCGATGTAATTGCCGTCGCGCAACACCGCCACCACGCCGGGCAGCTTGCGGATCGCGTCGGCATCGAAGGCTTTCAGCGTCGCGTCATACGAAGGCGGACGCACTACACGGCCGAACAGCATGCCCGGCAGTTCGATGTCCTGCACATAACGCGGCGTGCCGGTGGCTTTGAAGGGAATGTCGAAGCGCTGCACCGCGGTGCCGACGATGCTGTGCTTGGTCGCGGCTTTCGGTTTCACCGATGCAGTGGCCTCGCGCGCCAGCAGTTCGGCATGCGGCAATTGCCAATACGATACTTTGCGGATGCGATCGAAGCCGGTGATCACGCCGTCTTCGACAATCAGCTTGTCGGCGGGCATGTCGAGTTGCACAGCGGCTGCTTTCAGCAGCAGATCGCGCGCTTCGGCGCAGGCATGGCGCAGCGCGCTGCCGCCTTCATCGATCGAACGGCTGCCCGAGGTGTGGCCTTCGTCTGGCGTCAATACGGTGTCGCCCGACACCATGTGCACTTTCGACAGCGGCAGGTCGAGTTCCTCGGCAGCGATCTGCGCCATCGCGGTGACTACACCCTGGCCGATCTCAACCTTGCCGGTGTAGATGGTGACGCTGCCGTCAGCCTCGAACTTCAGCCACTGGTCGAGCCGGCGATTGGCGTCGAGCGAGCCCGGCAGTTTGGTTTTGACCGGCGCGTTCATTTCACGCCCCGCATGTCGCGCGCCGCGCGTTGCACCGCCTTGATCATGCGCGTATGCGTGCCGCAGCGGCAGAGGTTGCGTTCCAGCGCCTGCTTGATGTCGTCTACACTCGGGTCCGGGTTCTTCGCCAGCAGCGCCGCCGCCGACATGATGACGCCGCTCATGCAGTAGCCGCACTGCGCCGCCTGCTCGCCGATGAAGGCGCGCTGCAGCGCATGCTGCGATTCCAAAGTGCCGAGGCCCTCGATGGTGGTCACCGATTTGCCCGCCACCGACCACAACGGCACCTCGCAGGACATCACGTTGTGCCCGTCGAGCAGCACCATGCAGGCGCCGCACTGGCCGAGGCCGCAGCCGAATTTCGCGCCCTTGAGTTTGAGATCGTTGCGAAGAATGTAGAGCAACGGCGTATCGGTTTCGGCGACGACGGTCTGCGGCGCGCCGTTAACGGTCAGCGAGACGGATTCAGGCATGATTTTTTGCAATTCCGAGGGTGAAAAGGCGGGGTTAGTCTAGCATAGGGAGCGCCAGCAATTCGCTACGGGACGCGAGCCATTTTCGTAGGGTGGGCAGCTTGCTGCCCACGCGTTCAATCGGCGCGTCCTAGTCGCGTGGGCAACAAGTTGCCCACCCTACCGGGCTAATG
>JANXSE010000070.1 GCA_025356695.1 Betaproteobacteria bacterium | reverse complement strand
GCGAGCGATTTTCTGGCGCGCGCGCTGGGCCAGAAAATGAATGAGCTTTACGGCCAGCAGATCGTCATCGACAACCGTCCCGGCGCCGGCGGCATTGTCGGCAGCACGATGATCGCCAAAGCGGCCCCGGATGGCTACACGCTGGCGATGATTGGACAGCCCTTCCTGATCAATGCAATTCTGCAAAAAGATCCGCCATATCGCGCGCTGGAAGACGTCGTTGCCATTGCGCAGGCCGCGGCATTGCCGAATGTGCTGGTTGTCGCGCCCAATCTGCCGGTCAAGACGACCGGGGATCTGATTGCGCTTGCGAAATCCAAACCGGGCGATCTCAATTTCGGCTCGCTGGGCATCGGCGCTTCCTCGCATATCGCGGGTGAGGCGTTCAAGACCGCGGCCGGGATCAATGTGATTCATGTGCCGTTCAAGGCGGTCGGCGATATATTTACCGAGATGGTCTCTGGTCGTGTGCACATGTACATGTTCCCGCTGCCGGCGGTGATGCCGATGCTGAAGGACGGCAAATTGCACGTGCTCGCAGTCGGCACGCTGCAAAAAGTGCCATCGCTTCCCGGTGTGCCGACGATTTCCGAAAACGGCCTGCCCGGATTTCAGAGCCAGAGCTGGTTCGGTGTCGTGGCGCCGGCCAGGATTTCCCGCGCGATCGTGCAGCAACTGAGCAAAGACATCAACGCGATCCTGCAGCAGGCCGATACCAAAGAGCGTTTTTTGCGGCAGGGCGCGGAAGCCACACCCGGCTCGCCGGAAGATTTTCAAAAGCTGATGCAGTCCGAGTATGCGAAATACCAAAAGCTCGTCAAGGACGCCGGAATTTCGGCGCAGTGATCCCCATTTGAAAGGGCGCGACATGAAAATGAAATTGGGCAGCTTGATGATTGCAGCGGCGCTGATGGTCGGTGCTCCTCTGGCATTCGCGCAGGAAAAATTTCCGACGCGGCCGATCCGTCTGCTGGTGCCGTTCGGTCCGGGCAGCCAGACCGATATTCTGGCGCGCTGGATCGCCGAAAAGATGAGTGAGACCTGGCATCAACAGGTGGTCGTCGACAACCGGCCGAGTGCGGGCGGGACCATCGCCTCCGAATTCGTGCTTGGTGCCAATCCCGACGGCCACACCCTGATGATGGTGTCGACAGGGCACGCCGGCAACGCGACGCTGTATTCGAAACTGCCCTACGACACGGTGAAAGATTTTGCCGGCGTCTCGCAGGTCGCCAGCGTGCCGAACATTCTGGTGGTGGCGCCCGCGCTGGGGCCGAAGACACTGAAAGAATTCATTGCCTACGCGAAATCCAAGCCTGGACAGATTAATTTCAGTTCGGCCGGCATCGGCAGTGGCACGCAAATCAATGCCGAAATGTTCAGACTGGCGGCGGGTATCGAAGCGACACACGTCGCTTATAAAAGTGCGCCGGATGCGCTGAACAACGTGATTGGCGGCAGCGTGCAGTTCTTTTTCTCACCGGTGCTGGTGGCTGCCGGCCAGCTGCGCGCCGGTCGTGTGATCGGACTGGCCGTCAGTACCTCCTCGCGTTCGCCGGTATTTCCGGATATTCCGACGGTCGCTGAGGCCGGCGTTCCCGGTTTCGATTACGACCAGTGGTACGGGCTGCTGGTGTCGGCGAAAACGCCGAAGCCGATCGTCAACGCGCTGAACAAGGAAGTCGTGCGCATTCTGAACCTGCCGGAGATTAAGGAGCGCATGCTGACGCAGGGTGCTACGCCGAAGCCGACCACACCGGCGGAATTCGACACCTTCATACGCGCCGAGGTCAAACGGTTTGCCGCGGTCATCATCGCTGCCGGCGCCAAGATCAATTAATTTTTAAAAAAAACAGAACAAATCAGGGAGGGTGATCATGGTTGATGACGATAAAGGGGGTATCACGCGGCGCGAGTTCATCAAGCTCGGCGCGGCGGCTGGCGGCTTGGCGGTGGCGGGTTCAGAACTGATTGCGCCGGCGTGGGCCAACCGCCATCCGCATCCGCGGCCGACCAGCGTCAAATACCTCGATCGCAACACCTACCGCAAGAACTGCGGTGTCGTTTCGCATTTCGATCCGGGCGAGGAGCGCGAAGCCAAGATGCAGATGATGGCGATCGGCGCGCGGCGTTTCCTGTTCATGCGCGGAGACGTTATCGACATCACTGATCCGGTCAGGCCGAAGATGCACAATCGCAAGGCGTTTGCGGGTTTTCAGGTGAACCTTGCCTACAACAAAAAAATCGGCAAATGGATTTTGATGACCGGCGCCGGTATTGCCGGCACGTTCTCGACGCCGAAAGCACCACGCGGCAAGTACGACGATCCGTCGATGATCCAGCAGAACATCAACCAGAAGGGCTTGCGCGGCGTGCGCTTCTACGACGCCAGCGATCCCGGCAAGCTGGTGCTGTTATCGGAGTGGAGTTGCGATCAGGGCGACCCGAAGCGCGAAGTGCAAACTGGTTCCGGCACGCACCGCAGCTTTTACGACGGCGGCCAGTATGCCTATCTCGACACAGCGCCGGACAACAGCTTCATCCGCATGGAAAGCTCGGTGCGGTATTACTGCAACTGCGTGCAGATCATCGACGTGTCGAATCCGGCCAGCCCCAAGTTCGTCACCAACTGGTGGATGCCGGGGCAGCGCGAAGGCGAGGAAGAGGCCTACAAGAAGTGGCGCGAGTACGGCGACAAGGAATCCTGGACAACATTGCACGGCCCGATGTATGTGCCGACCAAGGTTGAAGATGGCGGCAAGCTCGGTTACAGCGCCTGGGGCGCCTTCGGCATGCTGGTGCACGACCTCTCGGACATTCGCAACCCGAAATTGATCGGGCAGTTCTATCCGAAGATGGAGAAGGGCGGCTTGCCGTTTCACACCATCGATATCGCGCGGTTGAATCGCGGCTTCGTCATCACCAATCCCGAGGTGCTCAATCCGGACTGCAACGAACCATTGCAGCCGTTGTGGGTACTTGACGTCAAGGATCCGACCAAACCCCGTGCGCTGGCGAAGATGCCGACACCGGTGCCGCCGACTGATGCGCCGTACAACAATTTCTGCGACAAGCGCGGCCGCTTCGGCCCGCACAATCCGCCGCACATGAAGGCACCGGGCAAGGCGCACCCGAATTTCACGGCCTACGCCTATTTCAATGCGGGCGTGCAGTTCTTCAATATCGAGGACCCGTCGAAACCGCGCAATGTCGGTTATTTCATTCCGCCGCAACCGGGCGATCTCGACGATTACCTCAGCTATCCGCGCGACGCCGGCGCGGTGTTTATCGAGTGGGATCGCAAGGTCATGTGGTGCGGCACCGGCACAGGTCTTTACTGCGTCACCTCGCCGGCGCTCGGCAAGCCCGTGCTCGAACCGATGGCGGTGAAGGAATGGACGCTGCCCGGGCTGAACGCCGGGCATGCCTAGGCATCACCCGACAATACTTGAAACGGATTCATCAGGAGATTTGAATGGCCAGCAAGCGTAAACGCGTCGAACCGAAAAACGTCAAACGTTCGAGCATCGATCCGAAAAAGCGTGTCAGTACCGCGCCCGATGGTTTGTATGACCCGGCGAATCCGGGGCACCGCTGGGACCGCCCGCTGCAGGCGCCCGGTCGCATGCAGGTCGATTTCGAGGAACGCGTCGATTTCCGGCGTCTGCACGATTACCGGCTCGCCCGCACGCGCAATGCCCTGAAGAAATCGAAGCTCGGTGCGCTGCTGGTGTTCGACCAGATCAACATGCGCTACATCTCGAGCACGGTGATCGGCGAGTGGGCGCGCGACAAACTGACGCGCTGGTGCCTGCTGACCGGCAACGGCGAACCCTGGGTCTGGGACTTCGGTTCGGCGGTGCGCCATCACAAACTGTATGCGCCCTGGCTGCCGACCAACCACTGCATTCCGGGTCTCGCTGGCCTGCGCGGCGCGGTGTCGCCCAAAGTCGGGTTGTTCGAGCAGGCAGCGAAGGAAATTTACGACATTCTCAAACAGGAGGGCGTTGCCGACATGCCGATCGGCATTGACGTCGTCGAGCCGCCGTTCCTGTTCGCGCTGCAAAAGCTCGGCCTCAAGGTGATGGACGGCCAGCAGGTCATGCTCGATGCGCGCGAGATCAAGAGCTACGACGAAATCACGCTGCTCAACATGGCCGCTGCCATGGGTGACGGCGTGTATCAGGACATTTTCGAAGCGCTGAAGCCCGGTGTGCGTGAAAACGAAATCGTCGCCATGGCGACCAAGCGTTTCTACGAAATGGGCTCGGATTGCGTCGAAGCCGTCAACGCGATCGCCGGCGAGCGCTGCAGTCCGCATCCGCACAACTTCACCGATCGCCTGATCCGTCCGGGAGATCAGGCCTACTTCGACCTGATTCAGTCCTATATGGGTTACAAGACCTGTTACTACCGCACCTTTACGGTAGGCAGTGCAACACCGGCACAGCACGATGCCTACAAAAAGGCGCGACGCTGGATGGATGACGCGATCGCCATGCTGAAACCGGGGGTCTCGACCGATGACGTCGCGCGCGCATTCCCGAAATGCACTGAAATCGGTTTCGAAACCGAAATGTCGGCCTTCGGCCTGAATTTCTGCCACGGCCTCGGCCTCGGCTTGCACGAACGGCCGCTGATTTCACGCCTCAATTCGCTGAAAGACCCCTACGAACTGAAAGCGGGTATGGTGTTCGCGGTAGAGACCTTCTGTCCCGCCAAGGACGGCGTGTCGGCGGCGCGCATCGAGGAAGAAGTCGTGCTGACACCGGATGGCGCCAAAATCATCACGCTGTTTCCCGCGCAGGAACTGCCGATCGCAAACAAGTATTAGAACTGCGCCGGGCGCAAAACGCAGGTGCGGGCGGACAAACCCGTTCCCACGTTCTTGTATACGGCATTAAACGGAGACTCAATGGCTACGTCAGCAAAAAAGAAAGCGCCTTCGGCGCCCGAGATCGGACGCGAAACGCGGCTCGAACTCTACCGGCTGCAACTCGAACTGCGTTATTGCGAGAAGCGCGCCTACGATTTATTTCTGCAGAATTTGATCAAGGGCACCAGCCATTTGTCGCTGGGGCAGGAGGCGATCGCTGCGGGCTTCGGCGTCGCCATGCGGCCGGACGACTGGTCGTTCTGTACCTATCGCGGCCATGCGCACACGCTGGCGCGCGGCGCTTCGATGGAAGGAGTGCTCGGCGAATTGATGGGGCGGCAGTGCGGACTCCTCGGTGGCAAAGGCGGTTCGATGCACCTCACCGACGTCGCGAAAGGCGTGATGGGCTCGTACGCGATCATCGGCGCGCATTTGCCGATCGCGGCGGGCGCGGCGTGGTCGGCGCAGTATCGCGGCACCAAACAGGTTGCCGTGTGTTTCTTCGGCGACGGCACGACTAACATCGGTGCCTTTCACGAGGCGCTCAATTTCTCGGTGGTGTGGAAGCTGCCGGTCGTGTTCGTCTGCGAAAACAATCTCTACATGGAATACACGCCGATCAGTTCGGTGACTGCGGTGGCGCGACCGGCGGCGGATCGTGCTTCCGCGTACGGACTGCCGGCAATCGATGTCGACGGCAATGACGCCGACGAGATGTACCTGACGGCGATGGCCGCACTGGAAAAGGCGCGCGACGGCGGGGGCCCTTCGCTGATCGAGGCGCGGACCTACCGGCACAGCGGCCATTCGCGCGCCGACCCCGCCAAGTACCGTCCACCCGGCGAGCTCGAGGAATGGCTGAAGCGCGATCCGGTGGTGACCTATCGCGAGCGTTTGTTGAAAATGGGTTTTAACGATCCGACGCTTAAGGATGTCGAGAGCGAAGTGCACCGCAAGGTGGACGCGGCAACGGCAACAGCGAAAGCTTCGCCGGTGCCGTTGATTGCGGATATTGATAAAAACGTTTGGGCGGATGGGGGCTCGGCATGGCGGAATTAACTTATCGCGACGCAGTCGCGGCGGCGATTGCACAGGAAATGGCGCGCGACGAAAGCGTCGTATTTCTGGGCGAAGACGTGGCAGCGGCCGGTGGCGTGTTCAAGGCGACGGTAGGATTGCTCGATCGTTTCGGCCCGAAGCGCGTGCGCGATTGCCCGATCTCGGAACAGGCGATACTCGGCGCGGCCATGGGTGCGGCGATGACCGGCCTCAAGCCGATTGCGGAAATCATGTTTTCGGATTTTCTCGCGGTGTGCTGGGACATCGTCGCCAACGAAATGGCGAAAATGCGCTACATGACCGACGGCCAGGTTTCGATGCCGGTGGTAATTCGCACCGCCAACGGTTCCGGTTCGCGTTTCGGCGCCCAGCATTCGCAGGCGGTGGAAAACTGGGCGATGATGATCCCCGGCCTCAAGGTGGTGGCGCCGGCGTTTCCGGCCGACGTCAAAGGCCTGCTCGCCGCGGCGATTCGCGATCCCGATCCGGTGTTGTTCTTCGAACAGAAGTCGCTCTATTCGCTGAAGGGTGAAGTTCCCGACGGCGAATATATAGATCAACTGGGCAAGGCCAAGGTGCTGCGCCAGGGCAAGGATGTCACCATCGTCGCGCTGGCATTGATGGTGCACCGTGCGCTCGATGCGGCGGCAATCCTCGAAAAGGAACACGGCATATCGGCGACGGTGGTCGATGTGCGTTCGCTGGTGCCGCTCGACACGCAGACCATATTGACGGAAGTCGCAAAGACCGGACGGTTGGTAACGATCGAGGAAAATCCGCGTTTGTGCGGCTGGGGCGCGGAAATCGCCTCGATCGTCGCCGAAGAATGTTTCTGGGATCTCGACGGCCCGATACACCGCATCACCACGCCGCATATCCCGCTGCCGGCGGCCGATCTGCTCGAGGACAACACGATTCCGTCGGTTGAGCGCATCGTGCGCGAGATCCGGCAGCAAATCGATTAGACGGTCGTTCATACCCATAAGCCTTTAACGGCATCGCGGAGGAAGTCATGGCTGGAAGTTTTGTGCGCGCAATCGTAACAACGGGTCTACTCTGCATTGGCATGGCGGCGTACGCCGGCGAGGCGGATCTGATTCTGGTGAACGGCAAGATCGTCACCGTCGATGATCAGTTTAATATCGCGCAAGCGGTGGCGATCAAGGGCAGCCGCATTGTTGCGGTTGGCAAAAACGCCGAGGTGCGCAAACAGGCTGCGGCGGGTGCCAGGATCATTGACCTCAAGGGCAGGACGGTGATTCCGGGTCTGATCGACAACCACGCGCACTGGATCCGCGCGGCCGAGCATGACGAATTGCGTTTCGACGGCGTCACTACGCGCAAGCAGGCGGTCAAAATGCTGGCAGATCGTCTGCGCACCGCCAAACCGGGCGAGTGGATCGCCACGCTCGGCGGCTGGTCGGAGGAACAATTTACCGATGATCCGCGCGGCTTTCCACAGGACGAACTCGACCGTATGGCACCGAATAATCCGGTGGTCATCCAGTCGGTCTACAACCACAGCTATCTGAATGGCGCGGCGCTCAAGGCGGCGAAGATCGATGAAACCACACCCGACCCGAGCAACGGCAAGATCGAAAAAGACGCCGCAGGCAAGTTGACAGGTGTGGTGCGTGGTGCCGGCGGTGTTGCATTCGTCGCGGCGAAAGTTCCGTTGCCCGAACACGACGAGTGGCTGGCCAACACGCGCAAGCTGGTCGCCGAACTGAATTCGATGGGTGTGACAGGGTGGATGGATGCCGGCGGGCGCGGCATGGGCCCCAAGCACTACGAGCCGTATAAATATCTCTCCGAGCGCGGCGAGCTGAATATCCGCGCGTTCTGGACGACCATCCAGCAACCGGGTACGCCGGCGCAGGTTGATGAGGTTTTGAAAGTGATCGCCCAGCAGAAGCCTTTCCAGGGCAACGACTATTTCAACAATCTCGGCTGGGGCGAATCCGGTTACGCGCCGGTGACCACTCAGTTGCTGCGCGCGGTCAGCAATACCAAGCCCGAGGACATGCTGCAGTTCAAACGGGTTGCCCTCGCGCTGGCCGAGAAGGGGCTTTACTACAACACACACGTTGAGATGAACGATGTCATCAATCTCTTCCTCGACCAGTACGAAGAGATTGAAAAGGCGGTGCCGTTCAAGGGTTTTCGCTGGTCGTTCTCGCATCTCGACCAGATCGACGAGGTGCAGCTCGATCGCATGAAGAAGCTTGGCATGTCGGCGCTGATCCACAGTCGTCCGCTGATCCAGGGCGCGCTGATGCACAAGGCGCATGGCGACAAGGCTTGGGACATGCCGCCGTTCCGTCGCGTCCAGGACAGCGGCATCCGCTGGGGCCTCGGTTCCGACGCCACCGCGGTGACGACCTCAAGTCCGTTTTACACGCTGTCGTTTGCGGTGACCGGCAAGATGATCGGCGGCCGCAAGGTCAACCGGCAGAGCATTACACGCGAAGAGGCACTGATCGCGCACACGCGCAGCAACGCGGCCATCCTGTTCCAGGAATCGAACCTTGGTTCGATCCAGAGCGGCAAGTACGCCGACCTGCTGGTGCTTGACCGCGATTACCTAACCATTCCGGCGGACCAGATCAAGGACATCAAGCCGGTGATCACGATGGTCGGCGGCGTAGTCGTCTACGAGAAAAAATGAACCGGCGTGAAGCGGGGCCGAGGAGAAACCCATGAAAACGAATAACACGTTCGCGCGCCTATCGCTGGCACTGGCGCTGTCCTGTGCGTCGCTGACGTTCGCCGCCGAAACCGCGGATGTCGTGCTGGTCAATGGCAAGGTGCTGACGGTCGACGATCGCTTCAGCGTGGCGCAGGCGGTGGCAGTGAAGGGCGAGCGCGTGATGGCGACCGGCAGTAACGCGGAGATCGGCAAGCTGGCCGGATCGCAGACGCGCAGGATTGACCTCAAAGGCAAGACGGTCATCCCCGGCCTGATCGACAACCATGCGCATTTCATGCGTGCCGCCGAATACTGGGACCGTGAAGTGCGTCTCGATGGCGTGACTTCGCGCAAGCAGGCGCTCGACATGATTGCGGCGAAGGCGCGGGCTTCGAAACCCGGCGAGTGGGTGCTGGTGCTGGGCGGCTGGTCGATCGAGCAGTTCGCCGACGACCGTCGCGGTTTCACCAAAGAGGAACTCGATCGCATTGCACCGAACAACCCGTTGGTGCTGCAACTCATCTATTTCCGCATCTACACGAACACGCCGGGGCTGAAAGCGCTCGGCATCGACGACAAAACACCCAATCCGCCCGGCGGCACCATCATGCGCGATTCGAAAGGGCAGGCCACTGGCGTGCTCAACGGCGGCGGCGCAGTGCGCGTGACGCTCGCCAAGCTCGGCGAAGTGCCGATGCCGAAAATGATCGAGAACGCAAAGGCGATGTACGCGGAATTGAACCGCATGGGCATGACCTCGTACATCGACATGGGCGGGCGCGGTTTCGCGCCGAAGTATTTCGAGCCGGTGAAGGCGCTGGTGCAGCAGAAGGCGCTGACCATGCGCGTCTACTACCACCTGTGGCTGGAGCCGGAGTCGCCGAAGGACGTAGATGTTGCGCTGAACACGATCAAGGGCATGAAGCCGTTCCAGGGCGATGACTGGTTCGATAATCTCGGCTATGGCGAAACCGTCTACTTTCCGCTGCACGACAGCACGCTGGTCGAAAAGACCCAGCCTTCTGCGGAAAACATGGTGCAATGGAAACGCATCGCGCAAGCGGTGGCCGACAAGAACATGACGCTCAACGTGCATGCGCAACTGCGCGGTTCGATCGAGGCTTTTCTGTCAGCAATCGAAGAGATCAACAAGACGAAGCCGGTCAAAGGCCTCAATTGGACTTTCTCGCACGTCGACCAGCTCGAGCCGCAGGACCTCGAGCGCCTGCGCAGGCTGGGTATGCGCGTGCAGCTGCACAGCCGGCCGTCGATCCAGGGCGTACTTTTCCACAATGTTTATGGTGACACGGCTTACCACATGCCGCCGCTACGGTTGGTGCAGGATGGCGGCATCCACTTCGGCCTCGGTTCGGATGCGACTGCGGTGACGCCGTCGAATCCGTTCTACACGCTGGGATGGGCGGTGAGCGGCCGCATGATCGGCGGCTTCGAGGTCAACCAGCAGAAACTGACGCGCGCTGAAGCGCTGATCGCGCACACGCGCAATAACGCGGCGTTTGCCTTCCGCGAAGATGCGATCGGTTCGTTACAGAAGGGAAAGTACGCCGATTTGCTGGTGCTCGACCGCGATTACATGACCGTCGCAGAGGATCAGATCAAAGATATCAAACCGTTGCTGACAATGGTCAACGGCAAGGTCGTTTACGAGGCATCGAAGTAATCGCAGGTCAGAACAGTTCAGGAGATGTAGATGGATGTCATCATGCCGCAACTCGGCGAAACAGTGGTCGAAGGCGTCGTTACCAAGTGGTATAAAAAAGTCGGCGATACGGTCAAGGCTGACGATACGCTGTTCGATGTCGAAACCGACAAGGTCAGTACCGAAATTCCGGCACAGGCCGATGGCGTGATCACCGAGATTCTGGTGCAGGAGGGCGTGACGGCCAAGGTTGGCACGCGGCTCGCCGTGATCCGCGAAGCGGGCGGTGCGACGGTACCGGCGCCTGCGGCGAAGGCCGTTGCAAGTGTCCCGGCTGCCGCGGTGGCCAGCGCACCTGCCGCCGCAGTCGCGTCCGCACCGGTTGCTGCGCGCATCGGCAAGGTTTCGGCGGCCGACCGACTGTCGCCGGTGGTGCGGCGCCTGATTGCCGAACATCAACTCAATCCGTCGTCGATTGCCGGCACGGGCCGGGACGGTCGCATCACCCGTGAAGACGTGCTTGCCCTCATCGGCGGCGGCGTCGCAACCGCGAGCGCGGCACGCGCGCAATTGTCCGCACCGGCACCGATTGCACTGGGCGCAGGCGACATACGCAAGCCGATGAACAGCGTGCGCAAGCGCACCGCCCAGCATCTGGTCAAATCATGGCAGAGTGCGCCGCATGTATTGCAGGCGACCGAAGTCGATTACTCGAAAGTGGAACTGGCGCGCAGTGTGGCCGGTGCGGCGTGGAAAGCGCGCGAGGGTTTCAGCCTGACCTATCTGCCGTTCATCGCGCGCGCGGTGTCGGTGGCGCTGGCGAAATTTCCGCTGCTTAACGCCAGCCTCGATGGCGACGATCTGGTGATTCATTCGCACATTAATATCGGCATCGCCGTCGATCTGAGTTTCGACGGTCTGGTGGTGCCGGTGATTAAAGATGTGCCGAACAAATCGTTGCCGCAAATTGCGCGCGAGATCAATGACCTCGCGCAGCGCGCGCGCAGCAACAAGCTCAAGCCGGATGAACTCTCCGGCGGCACCTACACGCTGTCGAACTCGGGCGTGTTCGGTACGCTGATTACGGCGCCCATCATCAACCAGCCACAGGTGGCGATCCTTTCCACCGACGGCGTGAAAAAGAAGCCGGTGGTGATCGAGAGCGCGCAGGGCGACAGCATCGCCATCCGCCCGGTCGGCGTGCTGGCGCAGACCTTCGATCATCGTGCGCTTGATGGTGCCTATTCGGCGGCCTTTCTGCGCGAAGTGAAAACGATACTGGAAAGCCGCGACTGGGTGCAGGCGCTGAATGCCTGAGGCGCAGGATTGAGGATTCGGGATTCAGGACTGAGGAGCGAGGGGATGAAGATAAAGTATCTGGTTTTGATCGGCGCGCTTGCAATGGTTGCGAACCATGCGGTGTTCGCGCAAAGCACCGGCCCGCGTGACCTCGCCGAATTAAAACAGGAGGCGCAGCGCCGCGCCGATCGCAGTCTGCCGCCAATCAGCGGCGTGAAATCCGAAGACATGCGCGAAGCGCTGACCAGCATCAACGATTTGCAGCCGGATACCTGGGCTGCCGCCTTTGTGCGCATCGGCGACCGCTACGTCGAAAAAGCGAAGTCTTTGCAGCCCACGTCGCCGAAAGAAGCGGCAGAGGCCTACAAGCATGCGTGGGAGGTCTACAACACCGCGCGCTGGCCGACTGAGAACTCGCAAGGCAAGAAAGGCGCTTACGTCAAAGCGCTCGAGGCGTTTGCCGCCTACGGCAAACTGATCGATCCGCCCCTCGAAATCGTGCGCATTCCGTTTGAAGGCAAGGAAATCGTCGGTTATCTGCGGCTGCCCGCGAACGTGCGCCCGGCACCGCTGATGATGGGCATCAGCGGTCTCGACACGCGCAAGGAAGACGTCGCCGCTGCCAGCGATGGTTTCATGCGCCGCGGCATCGCCGTGCTGGCGCTCGACATGCCGGGCACCGGGCAGGCGCCGCTTAAGGTCGATGTCGGCGCGGAGCGCATGTATTCGAAGGTGCTCGACTGGGTGCAGACGCGCAAGGAGATCGACGCCAAACGCGTGGTCGTGCGCGGCCAGAGCTGGAGCGGCTACTGGGCGGCGATCCTCGCCTACACCGAGCGCGCACGTTTGCGCGGTGCAGTGGTGCACGGTGTCGGCATCCACGGCTATTTTCTGCCGGAGTGGCAGCGCACGGGCCTGAAGACGCGCGAGTATCTATTTGACTTGTTTCCGGCGCGTTCGGCGATTTTCGAGGTGAAGACGCTCGACGAATTCCTGAACTACGGGCCGCGCATGTCGTTGCAGACGCAGGGCTGGCTCGACAAGCCATCGGCGCCGATGCTGCTGGTCAACGGTGAAAAAGACACCCAGCAGCCGATCGCCGACCTCTATCTGATGATGAAACACGGTGACCCGAAAGACGCCTGGGTCAATCCGGATGGCGGTCACATGGGGCGCTCCGAACAGTGGCCGCAGCGCCGCGTACTCGACGAAGTGGTGCTGCCGTGGATCGAGCGCAAGCTTGCCGCACCGGCCGCAAAATAATTCAAGACAGATGTTTTCAATCGAAAGGTAATCATGGCAACGAACATGAAGCAGCACAAACTGGGTTGGATCGGCATCGGCCGCATGGGTTATGCGATGGCGGAACGCCTGGCGAAATCCGGTTGTGATATTGCAGTATGGAACCGCACCAAAGCCAAAGCCGAACCGCTGGCGAAATCTGGAGCGAAAGTGGTCGATACGTTGCCGGACCTGGCGGGCTGCGACATCATTTTCACGATGGTCTCCACCGGCAAAGACGTCAAAGAGGTCCTGTTCGGTGCCAATGGTGTGATGTCGAAGGGCGGCAAGCCGAAGATCGTTGTCGACAGCACCTCGATTTCGCTTGAAGAGTCCGCCGAGATCCGCGCCAAGTTGGCCGAGAAAGGCGTGCAGTTCCTCGCCTCGCCGGTGTCCGGCAATGCCAAAGTCATCAAGGCCGGCAAGCTGACGGTGGTGGCCTCCGGGCCGAAAGATGCATTCGAAGCAGTCGCGCCGTACCTGAATGCGATCGGCCGCGGCGTCAGTTATGTCGGCGACGGCGAATTGTCGCGCATCGCCAAGATCTGCCACAACGTCATGCTGGGTGTCGTCATCCAGAACCTGTGCGAAATCACCGTGCTGGCCGAGAAGGCGGGCATGCAGCGGCATGCCTTTCTCGATTTCCTCAACAAGAGCGTGATGGGTTCGATGTTCACTGCGTATAAAACGCCGGCGTTGTCGAACCTCGATTTCCACGTCACGTTTACGCCGGAACTGCTGCGCAAGGATATCGATCTCGGATTGAGTGCCGGCCGCCAGTACGGCGTGCCGATGCCGACGACCTCGGTCACGCGCGATCAGGTGCAAACCCTGATCGGCAACGGCTACGACCAGGATTTCTCGCAGCTGCTGTTGCTGCAGGCGAAGGCGTCTGGCGTCGAACTCAAATCCGAGAACGTCGACATCGGCGACGGACTTTCGTAATTCATATTGTCGGAGGGCAGGTCATGCGCAACATCGTTCGCTTTCTCGCAGTCGTTTTGTTGTTTGCGACGGGTTGCGCATTCGCGCAGAAATATCCGGATCGTCCGGTGCGCATGTTGATCGGTTTCACGCCGGGTACCGCCACCGACATCATCGCGCGCGTATTGGGCCAGAAGCTGGGCGACGGCTGGGGCCAGAATGTCGTCGCGGAAAACCGTCCTGGCGCGGGCAGCACGATTGCGGCCGGTATCGTGACCAAGGCGGCGCCCGATGGCTATACGCTGCTGTTCAATTCGTCGGCCCAGGCCGTGAACCCCGCACTGTTTGCGAATCTGCCGTACGACACGCTGCGTGATTTCACGGCCATCGCGCCGGTCGCCGAACAGCCGAATGTGCTGGTAGTGGGGCCGAACTCCAGCATCAAGACGGTGGCCGAGTTGATTGCGGCCGCCAAGGCGAAACCCGGCCAGCTGAATTTCGGTTCGGCTGGTACTGGCAGCGGCACCCACCTCAATCTGGAAAAGTTCAAGCTGGCCGCGGGCATTAACCTTGCCCACATCCCGTATAAAGGCACGCCCGAGGTGGCGACCGATCTCATCGGCGGGCGCATCGACGGCTATTTCGCGCCAATCGCGGCGGCGCTCTCGTTCGTGCAGGGGGGGAAACTGCGTGCGATCGCGGTCAGTACCTTGAAGCGCTCGAACCAGCTGCCTAACGTGCCGACGACGACGGAGGCCGGCGTTCCGGGTTCTGATTTCGCCTTGTGGTTCGGCGTGTGGGGCCCGGCCAAAATGCCGGCAAAAATCGTCGATCAACTGTCGAAGGACATCGGCCGTGTGCTGGCGACGCCCGAAGTGCGCGAACAACTGGCGAAACTCGGCAGTGATGCGCTGAACATGCCGCCGGCCGGTTTCGACAAGTTTGTGCGCAGTGAAATCGACGACTACACACGCATCGTCAAGGCCGCCGGCATCAAACCGCAATAAGGCCTCGTCGCGTGGCCGCTACAACGCCATTGAATGGAAAGCATGGGCGATAGTTATCCGACCGTAAAGGTGGCGGCCGTGCAGGCCGCCTCGGTATTTCTCGACCGCACCGGTTCGACGGAAAAAGCCTGTCGCCTGATTCGTGAGGCGGGTGCCAATGGCGCCCGCGTCATCGCCTTTCCTGAAGGTTTCATCCCGGCGCATCCGGTCTGGTACCACCATCATGCGGCGACCAGTGCCATCGCCAACAAACTCGCCGTCGAACTGTTCAAGAATTCGATGGAAATTCCGGGGCCGGAAACGGCGGCGCTGGGTGCGGCGGCGCGTGACGCCAATGCCTATGTGGTGATCGGCGTTTGCGAAAAGATGCCGCAAACCATCGGCACCATGTTCAACACCCAGCTCTATTTCGGCCCCGACGGCACACTGATTCGCAAGCACCAGAAAATCATGCCGACCGTCGGCGAACGTCTGGTGCATATGGGTGGTTTCGGCGACACCTTTGGCGCGTTTCCGTCGGAGTTCGGCCCGATGAGCGGACTGATCTGCGGCGAGAACTCGAACCCGCTGGCGGTGTTTGCGTTGACCGCCGAAGGCACGCGCATCCATACCATGAGCTGGCCGAACCATTTTCCGACCAGCGGCGATCCGCTGCGCAACCGCGTGACGATCGATGCGCAGGGCTTCGCGCAGATGAGCAAGGCCTATGTTATTTCCGCCTGCGGCACGGTGGACGACGACATGATCCGCAAGCTTGAAGTCGGGCCCGAGGCGGAAAAATTTCTGCGCGACCCGAACTCCTGCGGCGGCAGCGTCATCGTCAGCCCGCTGAGCCGCGTGCTCGCCGGGCCGATGGGGCCGGAGGAAGGCATCCTCTATGCCGATTGCGACTTGCAGGTCGGCGTGCAGGCGAAACTGCGGCACGATTTCGCCGGGCACTACAACCGGCCCGACATATTCCAGTTGCAGATCAATCGCAGTGCGCCGCATATCTACACCGTGCACGGGGCGCGCGACAACGCGGCCCTTGCCGCGCCGGGGCAGACTGCGTTGCCGGGCAACACGCCGGCATTGTCCGCGACCGGCACCGCGTGGGAGCCGGTCGTGGCGCCGGCGGACGATGTGTCGTCGGGCAACAAGCAAAAACAATAACAGGAAGGTTTTGCGGGCATCCGCGGCGCAGGCTGAGCGGCGGCGCGCAATCCATTACATTGGCGGTCTTGCGGAGGAGAATGCGGCATGAAACAGCGGCGTCTGGGCAAAAACGGTCCGATGGTATCGGCGATCGGCATGGGGCGCGGCAGCCAGCCGGTGCAGTTCGACACGCCGCTCGAAAAGGATTTCAACGCGACCATCCACCGCGCCATCGATCTGGGCATCAATTTGTTCGACAGCTCCGACGCCTACTGGGGCACGCGACATGAGGTGCTGCTCGGCCGCGCCATCAAAGGCAGGCGCGAGCAGATCATGGTGGCAACCAAATTCGGCAACATCGAACTGCCGGACGGCAAGAAGGCGCCCAATGCCAAGCCGGCGTTTGTCGTTGAGTGCTGCGAAGCGAGCCTGCAGCGTCTCGACATCGACGTGATCGATCTGTTCTACCTGCACCGCGTCGACCCGAACACACCGATTGAGGACACCATCGGTGCGATGGGGCGGCTGGTCGAGCAGGGCAAGGTGCGGCATATCGGCGTCTGCGAAGTGGCGCCGGCGACGCTGCGCCGCGCCCACGCGACTTTTCCGCTGGCGGCGGTGCAGACCGAATATTCGCTGTGGTTCCGCGAATGCGAAAAAGAGATTCTGCCGCTGTGCCGCGAACTGGGCATCGCCTATGTCGGTTACGCACCACTTGGGCGCGGTCTGCTGACCGGTCGCATTCGCACGGTGGACGATCTGCCGGCCAACGACCGGCGCCGCCGCCATCCGCGTTTTCAGCCGGAGAACCTTGCGCGCAATGTCGAACTGGTGGCGCAGCTGGAGGCGATGGCGAAAGCCAAAGGCATCAGCAATTCGCAACTCGCGGTGGCCTGGCTGCTGGCGCAGGGCGATCACGTGATTCCGATACCCGGCACCAACCACGTTGCCAATCTCGAACAGAACGTCGCCGCCGTCGATATTGTGTTGACGCCGGCCGAATCACAAAAATTGAGCGACATCTTCACGCCGGGCGCCGGCGCGGGGGAACGTTACATGCCCAATGCATTGAAAGGGGTCTGGTTGTAGCCATTCATCCGGGGGAGGAACCATGACGGCGAATTTCCAAAATACGAATTGCACAACGTTTTTTCTTGCGGTGTTGACGATGATTTGCGCTGGACAGGCACAGGCGCAGAAATATCCGGACAAGCCGATCCGCGTGATCGCCGCACAGTCGGCGGGTTCTTCGCTGGACACGATCACGCGCATCGTGACCAATCGCATGGCCGAGCATCTTGGTCAGCAGATCGTTATCGACAACCGCGGCGGCGCCGGCGGCATTATCGGCGTTGAACTGACCGCGCGCGCGCCGGCAGACGGCTACACGTTACTGGTTGGCGCGCCCAGTTCCATGATTATTTCCAACTTTACCTATCGAAAATTGCCATTCGACTGGAGCAAGGATTTTGCACCGATCTCGCTGATCGTGAATGCCGAAGGCGTGCTGGTGGTGCATCCGGCGTTGGCGGCGCGCAGCGTCAAAGAACTGCTGGCGCTGGCCAAGGCACAACCGGGCAAGCTCAACATGGCGTCGGCCGGCATCGGTTCGTCGAGCCATCTCGCCGGCATCATGTTTACCAGCCTGGCGGGCATCGATACGGTGCACGTGCCGTACAAAGGCGGCGGGCCGATGGCGGCCGCGGTGGTCGCCGGCGAGGCGCAATGGCTGATTGCGCCGGCGGCCTCGGTGGTGGGACAGATCAAGGGTGGTCGTCTGCGCGCGCTGGGTCTGACCTCGAAGCAACGCTCGCCGCTGATGCCCGACCTGCCGACCATTGACGAAGCCGGCGTGCCGGGCTATGAATATACGAGCTGGAACGCTTTCTTTGCACCGCGCGGCACGCCGCGCGCCATTGTCAATCAACTGCATGCGGTGATCCAGAAGGTGCTGGCCGACAACGAAGTGAAACAGCAGTATGCCAACCAGGGGCTGTATCCGCTGGGCAGCGAAAGCGCAGACGAATTTGCGCGTTTCTACCGTGCCGATTACGAACGGGTCGAAAAGCTGGTGAAGATCGCCGGCGTGAAACCGGAATAGAGAGCGGCCTTTGATGAAAAAGAATTTTGCCGACATCGGGACACGACAAATGTTGGCGGTCATGCTGCTGGGCGCTGCGGCAACGACTGCGGCACAGAACTATCCGTCCAAACCGGTGCGGCTGATCGTGCCGTGGGCGGCGGCCAGCGGTACCGATCTGATGTCGCGCATGATTGCGCAAAAACTCGGCGAGAATCTCGGCGTGCAGGTAGTGGTCGATAATCGCGGTGGTGCCGGCGCGACCATCGGCACCGAGGTGGCGGCGAAGTCGGTGCCCGACGGTTACGCGCTCTACATCGGTGGTTCGGTGTCGATGGCCATCAGCCCGGTGATTTATCCGAAGGTCGGTTACGACCCGGTGCGCGATTTCTCACCGGTATCGCTGATTACGCGTTTCTATAACGCGCTGTCAGTGCATCCGTCGGTGCCGGCGAAATCGGTGCGCGATCTCATCACCATCGCAAGGGCGCGTCCGGGCGCGCTCGTCGTGCCTTCGGCGGGGGCAGGGTCCACCAGCCATCTCGCCGCCGAATTGTTCCAGAGCATGACCGGCACGCAGATGCTGCATGTGCCTTATAAGGGCGGCGGGCAGATGGTGATCGCCGTGATCAGTGGCGAAGGGCAGGTGATGTTTTCACCGGTGTCGACCGCCGTGCCGCACGGCAAGACCGGCAAGCTGCGCCTGTTGGGCGTGTCGAGCGCGGCGCGCATTGCCAGTCTGCCGGAGCTGCCAACGATTGCCGAAACCATCAAGGGTTATGAATACGGCGGCTGGCAGGGCCTGCTCGCGCCGGCGGGTACGCCTGCAGACATTATCAACCGCCTGCACGCGGGCGTGCTGAAAGTGATCGCCACACCCGAGTTCAGGGACTATGCGGCGGGTGAAGGTTCCGATATTGTCGGCAGCACACCCGAATGGTTCGCGCAGTTTCTCAAGAGCGAAGTAACGAAGAACGCAACGCTGGTGAAAGCGGCAAGCGTCAAACCCGAATAAAATCCGCACAACGCTGTAGTGCCGCAGCCCGGAAGGAGCAACGCGAATTCCGGGACGGGCGCTTGCAGAACCCCGGAATACGCTGTGCGCCTTCCGGACTACAAAAAATTGAACGAATTCTGATCCGTATCCGAAAGGCAGCAATGGCAACCCAAAAGAAAAAAGCAGTCGCGAAAAAATCCGCCGCACCGCTGGTGCTTGAACGCAAATCCGAGCGCGAGGAACTTGCCAAGGACATGCACACCATGCAGGAGATCGCGATGGCGGCGCGTCGCAACCTGTCGCAGCTGCTGTGGGACACGCTGTGCGGCGGCTCCGATTCCGAGACGACGCTGCGGCGCAATCGTCATGCGCTCGACTGTCTGGCGCTGCGCCAGCGCGTGCTGGTCAACGTTGCCGATATCGACATCTCGACCACGCTGCTTGGGCAGAAACTGAAACTGCCGGTGTTCATCGCGCCGGTTGGCAATTTTTTGCAGCTCGCCGATCCGCGCGGCGCGATTGCCGTCGCCAAAGGCGCGATTTCGCGTGGCACTACGGCTTTCATTAGCACCGCCGCCAAGCCCAGCATTGAAGAAGTCGCGAAAGCGGTCGGCAAGCCGCTGCTGTTCCAGCTCTATGTGCGCAGCGACCGTGCGTGGGTCAAAGACATTCTGCAACGCGCCAAGGCGGTCGGTTACCGCGCCATCTGCATTACGGTGGACCGTGCCTATTACAGCCGCCGCGAACGCGATATCAACAACCGTTTCCTGATGCGCGAGTCGGGTGGTGATCCGCGGTATCAGGCCAGCCTCAACTGGGACGATCTGGCATGGATGAAACAGTGCACGGGCCTGCCGATGATCCTGAAGGGCATTGCTTCAGGCGAAGATGCGCGCATGGCGGTCGAACACGGTGTCGAATGCGTGTATGTGTCGAACCACGGTGGTCGCCAGCTTGATCACGCGCAGGGCAGTATCGAAGTGCTGCCGGAAGTCGTTGAAGCCGTCGATGGCCGTGCTGAAGTGCTGATGGACGGCGGCATTATGCGCGGCACCGACGTCATCAAGGCGCTGGCGCTGGGCGCCTCCGCCGTCGGTGTAGGCAAGTTGCAGGGCCTCGCTCTTGCCGCAGCGGGCGAGGCCGGCATCGCCCGCATGCTGGAAATCATGGAATTCGAAATCAAGACCATGCTGGGGCTGATGGGGCTGACCTCGATCAAGCAGCTCGACCCGACCTGGCTGCGCGCAGCAACGCCGGTCAGCGGCAGCGATGCGATGAGTCAGTATCCCTATTTCGAGAACGTATTGCGCCGCAAAGCGCTGCCATAGGGTTGCGCCAACCGTCTGCTTCTTTCGTGGTGAGCCTGTCGAACCATGAACGGAGCATCCCGCAGAACGATCGAATTTGAGCGTTCATCCTTCGACAAGCTCAGGACGAACGCGGGGTTTTAAAAGGTTGTTGAAGTGTCTACACTGAATCTCGAACCACGCCTGCAGGAAATCCTGAAACAGGAATACCCGCGTTTTTCCGATGCCGAATATGCGCGGCGCCATGCCGCGCTCGGCGCGGCGATGGAGAAACACGGCGTCGACCATCTGCTGATCGTCACCAACAACCGCAACGGCAACGCCACGCAATGGGTGACCGGCTGGCCCGGTACTGTCGAGGCGCTGACGATCTTCAAACCCGGCATGCCGATGACCATGTTCATGGAGTGGTACAACCACTTTCCGCTGGCCGAAATCATCGCACGCGGTGTCGATGTGCAATGGGGCGGTCACGAGGGCATCGTGCGCACGATTGCGGAACTGAAAAAACGCGGTGCTAAAAATGTCGGCGTGATCGGGCCGCTGCCGCATGCCAAATACAAACAGCTAGAACAGAACTTCATGGTGAAGAGCCTCGATGCCGACTACACGCGCCTGCGCATGATCAAGTCGGAAGAAGAGCTCGACTGGTTTCGCATTGGCGCGGCGATGAGCGATGCGGGGCTCGAAGCTTTGCTTGAAGGCTGCAAGCCGGGGCTTGATGAACGTGAGTTGTCCGCGCTGGTGGAGAGTGCCTACGTCAAACACGGCGGCACGACCATGATCCACTACATCGGCTGCACTTCAATGGCGGCGCCGCATATCTACGTGCCGCGCCAGCATCCGTCGCCGCGCAAGGTCGCCGCGGGCGATCTGGTGTTCTGCGAACTGTCAGCCTTCTGGTGGGACTACGCGGGGCAGGTGTTGCGCAGCTTCACCGTCGGTGCAGAGCCGACGCCGCTCTATCGCGATCTGCACCAGACCGCCGAGGATACCTACGATGCCGTTACCGCGGTGATCCGCCACGGTACCGCCATGCAGACCATCCTTGACGCCAGCAGCCTCGTCGAAGACCGCGGCTTCACGATTTGCGACGATCTGGTGCACGGCTTTGGCGGTGGTTATTTCCAGCCCATCCTCGGCAGCCGCAGCCGGCCCGCCGGCAAACTGCCCGATATGGTGCTCGAAGAAAACATGACGGTCGTCGTGCAGCCCAACGTCGTGAACAAGGAACACACGGCAGGCGTGCAGGTCGGCGAAATGATCCGCGTCACGAAGACGGGTTTCGAGCGCATGCACGCGGCGGAGCGGGGGTTGTTCCGGGCAGGCTGATTAAGACTAGAATAAGCGCCGGTTCCGCGCTCTGGCGCGACAGGAGGGGCCATGGCACAAATGACTGCGACGACGCTGACGGTCAATGGCAAGCGCCAGACCGTGACGGCGCATCCGGACACGCCGCTGTTGTGGGTGCTGCGCGAGCACCTCAAGATCACGGGTACCAAATACGGCTGCGGCGTTGGCCAGTGCGGTGCCTGCACCGTGCATATTGATGGCAAGCCAGCGTTCTCCTGTTTGCGGCCGATTTCGTCGCTGGGTAATGCCCATGTGACCACCATCGAAGGCCTCTCGCCGACCAGCGAGCATCCGCTGCAGAAGGCGTGGATCGCCGAAGAAACGCCGCAGTGCGGTTATTGCCAGTCCGGCCAGATCATGCGCGCGGCGGCTTTGCTGAAAGACAATCCGAAACCGACGCGCGAACAGATCGTTGCGCACATGAAAACCAACATCTGCCGTTGCGGCTCGTACCGGCGCATCATCGCCGCCATTGAACGCGCCGCGAAGGAGGTTTGAACATGGCGACGCTGAACGATCAATCGCTGCACCATGCCTTGCCGCAGAATCCGCAGCGTCGCGATCTGCTGAAAAATGCGGGTGGCCTGGCGCTCGGTTTTGCCTTCGGCCCGGGTTTGCTCTTCAAGGTGTTCGACGCGCGTGCCTGCGAAGACGGCTTGAGGGCCAATGCCTGGGTGCATTTCCGCCCGGACAACAGCATCGGCATCATGTGCCCGACCGCTGAAATGGGGCAAGGCATCATGACTTCGCTGCCTTTGATGCTGGCGGAGGAACTCGATGCCGACTGGGAACTCGTCGATGTCGAACAGGCGCCGGCAGCGAAGGACTATATCAATCCCGGTTACTTCGGTGTGCAGGGTGTGGGCGGCAGCAATTCGACACGCGGCTACTGGACGATCATGCGCCTCGCCGGTGCGCAGGCGCGCAAGATCATGATCGCCAATGCGGCGCAGTACTGGAAGGTGCCGGCCGGCGAATGCACGACGGCGCCGGGCAAGGTGATCCACGCGGCGTCGAAACGCGAATTGAGCTACGGTGAGATCGCCGTGTTCAGCGAGGTGGTCAACAATCCGCCAGTGGTGACGGTCGCAGAACTCAAACCGCGTGAACAATGGCGCCTGATCGGGCGCGATGTGCGGCGCGTGGATGTGCCGGCCAAGGTCAACGGCAGCGCGCAGTACGGCATCGATGTGCAGATTCCCGGCATGCTGTTCGCGTCGCTGGCGCGTTCGCCGATTGCCAACACGCCGCATCCGCTCTACGGCACGGGTGCCGAGAACGGACCCGTATCCTTCGACGATACGGAAGCGATGAAAGTGCAGGGCGTGGTCAAGGTGGTCAAACTCGATCACGCGGTGGCAGTGCTCGGTACCGACTACTGGGCCACGGTGAAGGCCAAACGCCTGTTGAAGGTCGAGTGGCGCAAAGGCGAACTGGCATCGAAGTACGACAGCGAAGCGAAAAAAACCGAATGGGCGGCACTAGCGCGCGACCGCAGCAAGACCGGCCGCGCCGTCGGCAACGCCGGCGATTTCAATGCGGCATTCAAGCAGGCGGCACAGACGCTGTCGGCCGAGTATCTGACCGACCATGTGCACCATGCCTGCATGGAGCCGTTTAACGCGACGGCGTGGGTGCGCGGCAACGAAGTCGACGTCTGGGTGCCGACACAGGGGCAAACCTGGGCGCAGCAGGTTTGCGCCAAGATCACCGGTGTGCCGGCCGAAGAAATCCGCATCAACACGACTTTCGTCGGTGGCGGCTACGGTGCGAAGACCGAGCAATTGATGACCGCCGAGGCGGTGACGCTGTCGAAAATGATGAACAAGCCGGTGAAGGTGATCTGGAGCCGCGAGGACGATGTCAAACACGGCGCCTACCGGCCGCTGACGGCACAACGCATGGATGCAGCGATTTCTGCCGACGGCAAAGTTAACGGCTGGAGCCACCGCCTGGTCGCCGATTCGGTGCTGGTGCGCGCGCGCAAAGTGGTGTGGGACCAGAACCCCGGCCTCGATGGTTCGGTGGCGGTCGGCATGGTGCAGCCGTACGGCGTGCCGAACAAGCATCACGAATATGTGCATCAACTCGGCGGCGTGCCGGTCGGTTACTGGAACGCAGTCGGCAATGGCTTCACCATCTTTGCCGTCGAATCGTTCATGGATGAGGTCGCGGCGAAGATCAAAAAAGATCCGCTGCAACTGCGCATCGAACTGATGACCGACGCACGCGGTAAAGCCGTGCTCGAGCAATTGCGCAAGGTGTCGGCATGGGACCGCCCGCGCGAAGGCCGTGCACTCGGCGTTGCCTATAATCACGGCGGCGCATGGAATTGCCAGATCGGCGAGGTCGTTGAAGTTTCGGTGGACCGCGCGAGCGGTGCGATCAAGGTGCACAAGGTGTGGGCGGTGGCCGATCCGGGTACCGCGATTCAACCCAAGCATTTGCGGCAACAGCTGGAGACCGGCATTATCTGGGGCATGTCGGCGGGGTTGCGCGAACAGATCGTTATCAAAGGCGGCGAAGTGCAGCATTCGAATTTTTACGATTACCCGGTGCCGCGCATGGACGAGATCCCCGACATTGAAATCCATCTTGTCGAAGGCGCGCATGGGCAGGTCTCGGGCGCGGGCCAGATCGGTGTGGCGCCGATGGCACCGGCGATTGCCAACGCGGTGTTCGCCTTGACGGGTGTACGCATGCGCGAACTGCCGATGCTGCCGGTGCGGGTGAAGACAGCGCTGAATGAACAGGCGGTGAAAACCGCGTAGTCGATTTTGTTTTGCAAATAAATGCGTGCACACCGATGCGCGCGATATTAATCGGAGGAGAAATGATGTCGAACCAAATCGTGCGCCTGGCTGGCGCTGGCCTGACCGTACTCGCGCTGGCCGCCTGTCAGAGCGGGCCGATGCCCAACCCCGATCGTCCTGATAACCAGGTCGAGTCCTGGAACATGCGGGCGGTTGGCTTTCATAACCTGCAGGCGCGCAGCGCCTACCAGCCCACCATCGTCGAGCAGAACGGCCGCTGGATTGCGTACATCGGCCTGCACGGCGGCCAGCGCATGAATCCGATGAACGGCCAGCTCGAGAACAACGGCACCGCCATCGTCGATGTGACCGATCCGCGCGAGCCGAAGTTCCTCGTCCATATTCCGGGCGAGCGTGGCGAAGGTGAGGCCGGCGGCGGCCAGATGACGCGCATCTGCTCGGGTAAACAATTGCCCAAGGGCGATCCGTCGAAGTTTTACATGCTGCGCGTGTTCGGCGACCAGGCCCACGAAATGTGGGACGTCAGCGTGCCGGAGAAACCCGTGCGCATGAGCGTCATCGTCGGCAATTTGCGCAGCACGCACAAAAGCTGGTGGGAGTGCGACACCGGCATCGCTTATCTGGTTGCAGGCCCGAAAGACTGGCGCGTGCGCCGCATGACCAAGGTCTATGACCTGTCCGATCCGGCGAAACCCGTGTTCATCCGCGATTATGGTCTCGATGGCCAGCAGCCGGGCTCGACCGGCCAGCCGCCGTTCGAATTGCACGGCATGATTTCAGCGGGGCCGCAGAAAAACCGCGTTTACATGGGGCACGGCAACAACAAGTTCGGCATTCTGCAGATCGTCGATCGTGAGAAGCTGCTCAACGGGCCGAAGGAAGTTACCCGCGACAATCTCAATTACCCGCAGGTCAGCCGGCTTGAATTTCCAACCAACAGCGGCGCGCACACGGTGCTGCCGCTGCTCGACATGGAGATCGAACACTTCAAGAAAAGCCAGAACAGCAAGCGCGACTTCATTGTTGCCGTCAACGAATCGATCAACGACGAGTGCCGCGAGGCGAACCAGCAGGTCTGGTTTATCGACATCTCGCAGGAAACCAAGCCCTTCGGCGTGGCCAACTGGACGGTGAAGGAGGCGAGCGGCAAGTTCTGCGACCGCGGCGAGCGTTTCGGCGCGCATGCCTCGCAGGAGAACATGACGCCGATCTTCCACAAGAAGGTGCTGTTCGTGACGTGGTTCAGTGCCGGTCTGCGCGCGCTCGATGTGCGCAATCCCTACGAGCCCAAAGAGATCGCGTACTACATTCCGGCCATCACCGCGGACACCAAGGCCGATCCGACCTGCTTGCGCCGCCGCAATGCTGCGACCTGCAAGATTTCGATTCAGACCAATAATGTCGAAGTTGACGATCGCGGCTACATCTACATCGTTGATCGTGCCGACACCGGCCTGCACATTCTTGATTTGACCGGAAGCGCGCGCGATCTGGCGAGTTATCCGGCGAAGTAGGAAATGCATGACGTAGGGTGGGCAACAAGTTGCCCACCCTACAACTGCAACGTCTGCAGAAGGTGCCCTCTCCCCTTGTGGGAGAGGGAACTCGCGACACGGCGTTCGCGAAGCGATCCGGGGCGGGAGCGAGTGCGTAGCACGCTACCCGCAGGCGGCTGGCTTCGCCAGTAACGTGTTCGCGTGCTGGGGTGAGGGGTAAGCAACCACAATTACCCCCATCCTGTCCTTCCCCCCTCGAGGGGGAAGGAACCTGCTGTTGAGGAATGCTGTTCTGATGGGAACACACATGAAACGATTCATAGCAACGATCATTCTCGCGGCAATGCCGGTTTTAGTAGGAGCTGCCCAGCCCGCCGGTCACAGCGCCGACGCGCACAACATGCGTCTGGTCGGTGCCAGCGATCTGCAGGGACGCACGGGCTTCGAGATTGCGATTGCGCAGCAGGGTCAGCGCTGGATTGCCTATGTCGGCCACTTCGGCGGCGAGAGCGTGAATGCGCTGACCGGACAAAAGGAGCCGAACGGCACCTCGATACTGGATGTGACCGATCCGCACAAACCGAAATATCTGTATCACATTCCTTCGGAATCGCGTTCGCTGGTGGCGGAAGGCGCCGGCAGCGGCGCGCAGATGGTCAAGGTCTGCGCCGGCCGTGATCTGCCGAAAGGCGATCCGAACAAGTTCTACATGCTGCGTGCCGCGGGTTCGAGCATTCACGAAATGTGGGATGTCAGCAATCCGGAAAAACCGCTGCGCATCGCCACGGTGTCGGACAAGTTGCGCACCACGCACGAGCAATGGTGGGAATGCGACACCGGCATCGCCTATATCGTCTCCGGTGTGCCCGACTGGCGCGTACGGCGCATGACGCAGGTGTATGACCTTTCCGATCCCGCCAATCCGAAGTTCATCCGCAACTTCGGCCTGCCCGGTCAGGAACCGACCGCGCCGAAACCGGAAAATCCGCGTTTCCACGACGGCCACGGCGCTTTTTCGACGGGTGTGCAGGGCAACCGGCTGTATTTCGGCTACGGCAATCTCGGCGATGGCGCCTTGCAGATTGTCGATCGCAAGAAGCTGCTCGAAGGGCCGGCAGAGCCCACGCCGGAGAACCTGCTTTATCCGCAGGTGTCGTTCATGCGTATCGGCCGTTCGCAGGCCGTGCACGCCGTCTATCCGCTGATCGGCATGGATATTCCGGAGTTCGCCAAATTCGGCAAAGGCAAAGTGCGTGATTTCGTGCTGGTGATGCCCGAGGCGATCGAGAACGAATGCAAGGAAGAGCCGCAGATGCTCTACGTGGTGGACGTTACGCATGAGAAGGAACCGCTCGGCGTGGCGAATTTCCGCGTGCCGGAAAAGCTTGGCAATTTCTGCACGCGCGGCGCGCGCTTCGGGCCGCATCAGGCGCAAATGAACCTGACGCCGATTTACCACAAGCGGCTCGTCTTCGTGGCCTGGTTCAATGCCGGCCTGCGCGTGCTCGATGTGCGTGACCCGTATGCGATTCGTGAGGTCGGCTACTACATTCCGGCCACCAACAAAAATACCGTGCCAAGCTGCCCCGGCGGCGAACGCGGCGTGATTGCAGGGCACAAGGAAGCCAACTGCAAAGTGGCCATCGTCACCAATGCCGTGGAAGTCGACGATCGCGGCTACGTGTACATCGTCGATCGCAACAACACCGGTCTGCATATCATCGAGCCGACCGGCGCAGCGCGCAAGCTGGCGAATTTCAAGTAAGCGGATTGCGGGCGGTCATTGACCGCCCGCAACCGTGTCGGTGAATGATAAAAACAGACAGGCCTGTTTTTCAGGCTGAGTCGAAAATACGGGGGTGATCGATGAAGACCGGTATACGCTGCATTGCAGTTGCTGCCATTTATGCCCTGGCTTTGGCCGTCGCGCAGGCGCAAGCGGCCACCGCCCTGTCCGGCCAGGTGAGCTCTGTTGAAGAAGGGATGATGGAAGGCGTCGTCGTCAGTGCCAAAAAAGACGGCTCGACGATCAGCGTCAGCGTGGTCAGCGATGCGCAGGGCCGCTACGCGTTCCCGGCCGCGCGGCTGGAGTCCGGTCATTACACGCTGAAGGCGCGTGCAGCGAGCTATGAACTCGACGGCGCCAAAGCCGCGGACATCGTCGCCGGTAGCGAAGCCAAAGCCGACATCAAACTCAAGAAAGTCAAAAACCTCGCGGCGACCCTGACCAATGCCGAATGGATGATGAGCATGCCGGGTAGCGACGAGCAGAAGCGCTTTCTGCTCAATTGCAACGGCTGCCATACGCTGGAGCGCATCATGAAGTCGGCGTACGATGCCGACGGCTTTCTGCAGATCTTCCAGCGCATGGCCAACTACTATCCCGGCAGCACGCCGCTCAAGCCGCAGCGGCTGGCCGGCAGCGCGGTACGCGACGTCCAGCGCGGCGGCGACGGCCGCAAGACCGCGGAATGGCTGGCCAGCGTCAATCTGAGCCAGCAGCCGACGTGGTCGTTCCCGCTGAAGACGCAGCCACGGCTCACCGGCAAATCGACGCGGGTGATCATCACCGAATACGATCTGCCGAACCCCGTGATCCAGCCGCACGATGTCATGCTCGATCGCGCGGGCAATGTCTGGTATTCCGACTTTGGCCAGATGTTCCTCGGCAAGATGGATCCGAAGACCGGCAAGGTGACGCAATATCCGATCCCCGTGGTCAAGCCGGGCTGGTCGGAAGGCACGCTCGATCTTGAATTCGACCGCGATGACAATCCCTGGGTCGGCGTCATGTACCAGAGCGCGATTGCGAAGTTCGACAGGAAGACATCGAAATTCCAGATGTGGTCGACGCCCAAGGAATGGGACAGCGACGGCGGTCAGCTCGGCCATCTCGCGCTGACCGGCACGCCCGCCGACAACAAGGTGTGGATCAAGAATTCGGACGGCGGCAATATCTACCGGCTCGATCTCACTTCCAACAAGTTCGAGAACCTCGGCAACTTCAAGGACCCGAACGGCGGCAAGCGTATCGGCACCTATGGCATCCACTCGGATGCGCAGAACAACGCTTATCTGCTCGATTTCGCCGCCGGCAATATCGTCAAGATCGACGCCAGGAGCAAGGATGTGACCGTCTACGTGACGCCGACACCGAACTCGCGACCGCGGCGCGGCCGTGTCGATCACGAGGGCCGCCTGTGGTTCGGCGAATATCAGGGCGACGCCATCGGCATGTTCGATCCGAAGACCGAACGCATTGTCGAATGGAAAGTACCGACGCCGTGGAGCGCGCCTTACGATGCCGTCGCCGGCCGCAACGGCGAGGCGTGGACAGGTTCGATGCTGACCGATCGCGTGGCGCGGCTCGACATCAAGAGTGGCCAGTACACGGAATACATGCTGCCGCGGCCGACCAACATCCGCCGTGTGTTTATCGACGAATCGACCAAGCCCGGCACGCTGTGGGTTGGCAGCAACCACGGTGCGTCCATCGTCAAGGTCGAGCCGCTGGATTGAGCGGAGGTTGCGGTAATGCTTAGACGTGCCTTCAGTGTACTGATCGCCGGCATTTTCCTGTGCGGCGCGGTTTTTGCGCAGACCTATCCGCAACGCCCGATCCGCATGCTGGTCGGCCTGCCGGCCGGTGGCTCGACCGACATCATGGGGCGCCTGATCGCCGCGAAAATCGGCGAGCGTCTCGGTCAGCAGGTGGTGTTTGAAAACCGTCCCGGCGCGTCGGGCATCATCGCTGCCGACATCGTCGCCAAGGCGCAGCCCGATGGTCATACGCTGCTGATGGCGGGCGGCTCCTTCGGCACCATTTCCATTCTGTATCCGCAGGCGCCCGACACGGCGAAGGACTTCGCGCCGATTGCGTTGTTCGGTACCTCGCCGTACCTGTTCGTCGTGCATCCAAGTCTGCCGGTGAAATCGATGGCCGAGTTCATCGACTATGCGCGCGCGCGGCCCGGGCAACTGACCTTCGCCGGTTCGACGCCGGCAGCGGTGCAGCGCCTGTCCGGCGAATTGCTGAAGCGCATGACCGGCATCGACATGCTCTATGTGCCGTACAAAGGCACCGGTCTCCTGATTCCCGATCTGATCGGCGGGCGCCTCAACGCCGCCATCGACAACGTGCTGGTGCTGGTGCCGCATGTGAAAAGCGGCGCGGTGCGCGCGCTCGCCGTGACGGCGGCGAAGCGCTCCGAAGTCGTGCCTGAGTTGCCGACCATCGCCGAATCCGGCGTGACGGGCTTTCAGGCCAGCGGCTGGTTCGGCATTCTTACCGCGGCTAAAACGCCGCCGGCGGTCGTCAACAAACTCAACGAAACCATCAACGCAGCAATGCGCGATCCTGAGTTCCGCGCGCGCCTGCTGGCGCAGGGCGCTGAGCCGCTGACCGGCCCGCCGGATGATTTGCGCAAGCTGCTGGCGCGCGAGCGCGAAGTCTGGGGCAAGCTGATACGCGAGGCGGGCATCAAGGCGGATTGAATGCGCTAGTAGGGTGGGCAGCTACGCTGCCCACGTGTTTGTGTGATGCGCCGGTTCTTCGCGTGGGCAACAAGTTGCCCACCCTACGGGTCTCACTCCCTCGCCCCGCGATAGCGGGGAGAGGGAAATACTACAACGACTTCTACTTCACCAATCCCAACCGCTTCGCCGACACCATGTACGCCGCCGTGCGTTCCTTCATGAACGCATCCATTTTGTCGACGCCGACGTTGACGAGTTCGAAGCCGCTCTTGAACGCAAGCTCTTTCATTTCCGGATCGGTGTTGAGCGCGGCCCACAGGTCGGACATGCGCTTGCGCGCTTCGGGCGGCGTCGACTTCGGCATGCCGATGCCGCGATAAGCGCCGTCGATCCAGTCATAGCCGAGTTCCTTGAAGGTCGGCACGTCGGGCAGCAGCGGGTGGCGCTGCGCGAGTGCGACAGCCAGCGCGCGCACCTTCTCTTTCGTGTTCACGGCGAAGGCCGAGTACGACATCGCGCCGGTGACGTGCTGGCCGATGACGGCGGTGGTGAGGTCACCCGTGCCCTTGAACGGCACATAGAGCGTCTGGATGCCGGCGACGCCGTTGAGCTTTTCGTGCGCGACGTGATTGGCCGAGTTGGTGCCGGAGCCGGCGAGCGTCAGCTTGCCAGGTTGCGCCTTGGCCATGCGCAGCAGGTCCTGAAAGGTTTTGATCGGGCTGTCGTTGGCGACGACGATCGCATCCGGCGTGTAATGAAACCAGT
Source organism: Betaproteobacteria bacterium (assembly GCA_025356695.1). The sequence goes on along the minus strand of JANXSE010000070.1, from coordinate 47 downwards.
AGACCGGCGTGATGTCGTCCGTCTTGTATTGCACTTCGCCTTCGAGC
>JANXSE010000063.1 GCA_025356695.1 Betaproteobacteria bacterium | reverse complement strand
CACGATCAGTGGCAACTCGACGTCGGTTGGCACCACCGTGAACGTCGTGCTGACCCCGTCGCTGGGCGGCGGTCGTGTGGCTTGGGCTTGCAGCACCGGCTCGGGCAACTCGGTGCAGTGGAAATACGTGCCGGCCGAATGCCGTCACTAATATCTCGCTGGCTATTGTTGTAGAAGCGATTCTGGAAAACCCCTCGAACGAGGGGTTTTCTTTTTTAAGGCGATTTAAATTGCAGTATTGAACGGCGGCGGGTGAGGATGGCTCTAGAATGAGCCATTGGCCGTAGGGGCAATAATGAGTCGTCTTGCAAGAGGTTTCACACTGATCGAATTGATGATTGTCGTTGCAATCATCGGCATACTGGCGTCCATCGCGACGACCTCCTATTCGCAGTACACCATACGCGCGCGGGTCAGCGAACTGCTGGTTGCCGCATCTTCATACAAAATCTCGATTGCCGAGAAATGGCAGCAGGACAATACCCTCGCAAGTTCGGGGGCCGGGCTGACGGTGGCCACCACGGGAAGGATTTCCGGCGGCTCGATTTCCGATACCGGCATTATCAATGTTCAGGGATCCAGCGCTTCGGTCGGTACGGCCGTGAATGTCGTGCTGACACCGGTGGCATCTACCGCATCGATCGGCTGGTTATGCAGCACAGGTAGCGGCAATGCCAGCATGTGGGCCTATGTTCCGGCCGAATGCAGGCATTGATCGCTGCGGTCTGCTGACGCGTCGATCAGTGTCGTATGCCGGGTGAGTTGATCTTTTCACCCTTGTTCAGTTCGGCCAGTGCCATTTCAATATCGCCGTACTCTTTCGCGTCCGGCGGCAGATCGTTGGCGCGAACAGAAACGTTGCACCACTGAAATCTTTTCCGGATGTCCCAGATATCGCCACGGCTGGTGCGCCATGTCGGGAAGTGCGCAATCGTGCCGCGCGATTCCACCAGATACTGGCCGCGCGCCCATTTGAAGGCATGCCGTTCCCTAGTATGGCAATCGACGCAGGCCATGTTGAGTTGACCGAGTTTGCGTTGCATCAGTGCGCGACCCGCGGCGGCAGCTTTGCGCGCGCCGGCATTCGTCAGGTCGGGCTGGATGGCCTCCCCGTTAGCCAGATTGTGCAGGTAGACCGAAAGCGCGATATTGTCCGCGCCCTGCATCGGAAACTCGTCACCGGTCGTCGCCCGCGCGTGACGCGTAATGAACTCTTCGACGCCGAGTACCCGGTTAAGGCGTGCTTCGAAGCGCGGCATCCGCGCCGCCCACGTCTTTAGCGAGTTTTCGGGATTGGCGTGGCAGGCCGCGCAGGATTTTCCGCCTGCAACTGAGCGCGCGAACAATTCCTTGCCGCGATCCAGCGCAAACATGGCGGGGTTTTCAGTCGGATCGAGGTTATCGCGGGTTTCTTTCGGCGGCGTGCGGGTATCCGGGTTTTCCTGCGGATCGCTGAAACTGTGCGCTGTCTTCAGCGTTTTGAGAAAGGCCACGATGTCGCGGATTTCGGCGACGTTGAACAGACGGTGCGCGCCCCACGGCGGCATGATGGACTTTGCGTTATAGGTGCGCGGATCGTAAACGTAGTTGAACAACCAGTCATCGTTGCGCGTGGCGCCAACCATGGACAGGTCGGGGCCGACATTGCCCGGTTGCGGGGGCGTGTCTTTGCCCATGACGTGACAGGCGACACAACTGCCGCCGCGCGTGCGATCGAAGGCCAGTTGCCGGCCCTTGGCCGCATCGCCCTCGACCGGAACGCTCATGCTGATGGCGCCGTTTGCCGGGGGCGTGGTCACGGTTGCGAGCGTGCTGAATGCCGCCCAGTCCGTTTGCGGCCAGCTTGACCCTTGTGAGTCGACTTTTTGCCGTTGCCACGACGCCGGTGCCGCGGAGCGCGCAAGCTCCAGCGGGGCGGGCTGTTTCGCATGCGGTGCGTTGTCGAGGCCTGCGCCGCAGGCGGAAAACGATACCAGCGTCGTCAGGATCAGCGCGAAACTGATGCCGGTCATCGTTTTCATGTGCCGCTTTGAATTCTCGGGGCGCACGTCGCGTTACGCCGCAACCGTGGTGTCTATGCTGCTTTTGTCGCCAGTGGTGTCCGTCCAGCTGATGGTGACTTTATCGCCAGCCTTGGCGCCCTTGACGCGAAAACCGAGGAAGGGATTGCGCGCGATCGACTGGCTCCATTGGATATCGAGCACGGTTTTGCCGTTGTGCGTCGCGATCACGCTTTGAATGAAGTGAACCGGCACCAGTTCACCTTTTTCATTTTTGCGCTGGCCGGTTTCCATCGGATGGCTCATCAGCACTTTAACGTCGGCCGCATCACCTTCCATCTTGGCGCGGATTTTCATCGGTTCTGCCATAACAATGTCCTTGTGCGAAATGGGTCAGATTGGTTGCATCAATCAGCCGCCGCAGCCGCCGATGGTGACCTTGATTTCCTTGGTCGCAGTAAAAAACTTTCCGTCGGCTTTAATCAATGCGATGACATTCGAGGTCTGGCCCATTTTCAGCCGCGTCGAAATATAACTCTCTGCGCCATTGGAGAATTCGAACGTGCAGCTCAGCGGGAACGGGTTTTTATCGACCACGATCGAAATGCTCTGCGTGTTTGGTATCTTGCTCGTCACGGTCACCGGCACCTGGGCGCCGTTTTCGGCGATCTCCGGGGCCGTGATCTGGATTTCGCGGTTCGCCGTCGCGCCCGATACGCCCAGCGTTTTCAAGGCGTCGGCAGTCGTCTTCGATTCGAAGCCGGTTTTGTTCCAGACGGCGGCGATAGCGCTGCGCATGCCCAGCAGACCGCTGGCGGCCAGCGCCGACGACGCCACCAAAAATTTAACCATCGACCTACGCAATGTATTCATGGAGGATTTCGCGCAAATGTGCAGTGAGTGACGGGAGGGCCGGATTTTATGCGAAAACGGGGCCGGATCGCGAATACGGATTGGTTCGATGGAAATAACCGCTGGTTGTAACCGGCGGCGCCGAAACCGCGGCGCGGCGCGAAAAGGGCCCTGTTCAGACCTTTCCGGAGCGCCGCCAATGACCTGATTTCCCGCCTTTTTTCTCGACGAGTTCAATGTCGAGCAGACGCATGCCACGATCAACCGCCTTGCACATGTCGTAGATGGTCAGCAGCCCGGCGGAAACTGCGGTCAGCGCCTCCATTTCAACGCCGGTGCGATCCAGCGTTGCCGTGGTCGCCGTGCAGACGACCGAAGCGCGTTTGCGATCAACGGAAAAGTCGATGCTGATGCGGGTCAGCGCAAGGGGGTGGGCGAGCGGAATCAGTTCCGCAGTGCGCTTGGCGCCCTGGATCGCGGCGATGCGTGCGACACCCAGTACATCGCCCTTTTTTGCGGTGCCGCCGGTGATCATCGCCAGCGTTTTTTTCTGCATTTCAATGCGGCCGCGCGCCACCGCAACCCGCTCGGTCTGCGGTTTGGCGCCGACATCGACCATGTGGGCCTGTCCGCGGGCGTCGAAATGGGTGAGTTTTTTCAATAGGAACTCCGGTTTGGAAATGGCTGCGCCGCGTTGTTTATGAACTTCATGCCGCCGGGTTTATCATAGCACTGTGAAAGCAATCCAAACCCTGCTGGCCTGTGCGCTGCTCGCGGTGCCCGCCGCGGTCGGGCAGAGCCTGCCTGATCTTGGCGACGTATCGCAAGGCGACATGACACCGTTTCAGGAGCGCCGCCTCGGCGAAAGCATCATGCTTGAGGTGCGTGCCGATCCGTCCTATTCGGATGACACCGAGGTCACAGACTACCTCAATGCGATCGGTTACAAGCTGGTCGGGGCGAGCACTGATTCACGGCAGGAATTCAATTTTTTCCTCATGGCTGACCCGCAGGTGAACGCCTTTGCGCTGCCCGGCGGGTTTGTCGGCATCAACTCCGGTTTGATGTTGACCGCGCAAAGCGAATCGGAGCTCGCCGGCGTGATGTCGCACGAAATCGGCCACGTCGTGCAACGCCATTTCGCGCGCATGCTGTCGGCGCAAAAAGACACGCAGCTCGTGGCGCTTGCCGGACTTGCCATCGCCATTCTCGCGGCGCGGTCGAATTCGCAGGTGTCGCAGGCGGCGATGATCGGAACGCAGGCGGGCAGCATCCAGAGTTCGCTGAACTTCACGCGCGCCAACGAGCAGGAGGCCGACCGCGTCGGTTTCCAGATTCTGGAAAAAGCCGGATTTGATACTTCGGCGATGGCGATTTTTTTCGAGCGCATGCTGAACGCTACGCGCTTTTACCAAACTACAGCGCCTGCCTATCTGCGCACCCATCCGCTGACCACCAGCCGGATATCGGACATGCAGAACCGTGCGCAGAATCTGCCCTACCGGCAGGTGCCCGACAGCCTTGAATTTCAATTGATGCGAGCGAAACTGAAGGCGGCCCAGGACAGTCCGTCGGAGAGCGTAAAATTTTTCGAGGAAAGCCTGAAGGAGCGCAAGTACCTCAGCGAAGCCGCCAGTCGTTTCGGTCTGATCGAGGCGCTGGCACGCTTGCGTGATTACGTGCGGGCGGGCAAAGAACTGCAGATTCTGCGCAAGTCGTTGCCGGTGCACCCGGCCATTGAAACGCTGGCAGCGCGTCTGTCCGTTGCCACCGGCGACGTTGGCGGCGCGCTGCGGGTCTATCGCGACGCCTTGCGAAATTTTCCGGGTTACCGCGCGCTGGTCTACAACTATGCAGATGCGCTGTTGCGCGTCAATCAGCCGGAGGAGGCGCTCAAGTTGATCGAAAGCCGCCTTCCTTATTCAGTGTCGGACTACCGGCTTTATCAGTTACAGGCGAAAGCCTATGCCGCACTGAACAAGGGCATGCAGCAGCACCGGGCGCTTGCGGAGGCGAATTTCCGGCTGGGCAATGTGCGCACCGCCATCGAACAATTGCTGCTCGCGCAGAAGGCGGGCGACGGCGATTTTTACCTGCAGTCCAGCGTGGATGCGCGCCTGCGCGAATTGCGCGCCCTCGATAAAGACAATAAAAAAGACGGCCGCAAGTAGCGTCAGGTCGCCAGCGGCTTGATCAACGTCATCAGCAAACCGGCTGCACCGCAGGCGGCTATTACCGTGATAACCCCTGCTTTATTGCGCCATATCGCCATAAACGCCGCCATCCCTATGGCGGCGGAGATCCAGTCGAATGCGCCGCCGAAACCCTGCGGCCAAAGCACGTGATAAGCAAAAAAAACCGCCAGATTCAAAATCACGCCGACCACCGCGGCAGTAATGCCCGTCAGCGGCGCCGTAAATTTCAGATTGCCATGGGTAGTTTCGATCAGCGGCGCGCCGAGAAAAATCATGATGAAGCTCGGCAGAAATGTGAAATAGGTGACGACGATCGCCGCGGCGACGCCTGCCATGGCCAGGTTGTCCGGGCCGAACAGCTGTTTGGTCCAGCCGCCGACAAAACCGATGAACGTGACAACCATGATGAGCGGTCCTGGCGTAGTTTCGCCGAGGGCAAGGCCGTCCATCATTTGCGCTGCGCTGAGCCATTGATACTGTTCGACGCCACCCTGATAAACATACGGTAGCACGGCGTATGCGCCGCCAAAAGTGAGCAACGCCGCTTTGGTGAAGAACCAGCCCATTTGCGAGAGCGTGTGTTCCCAGCCAAACGCGGCGATCAATAACGCCATGGGAACTGTCCACAGGATTGCACCGAAGATGCAAACACGCGCGACGCGCGGCCAGCTGAACAGTGCGTGCGGCGGGGTTGGTGTTGCATCATCAATGATGGCAGCGCCCGCGCTGTTTTTGCTCGCGCCGTGGCCACCTCCGATCGCAAAATAGGCCGGGTAAAAACGTCCCCCCAGATAGCCGGCCAAACCGGCGCCGAGGACGATGTATGGAAACGGCAGGTTAAAGGCGAAAATCGCGATAAACGAAACCGCTGCAATCGACCACAGCACGCCGTTTTTAAGCGCGCGGCTGCCAATGCGGTGGGCCGCAAACAGGACGATGGCAATGACCGCAGGCTTGATGCCGTGCAAAATTCCGGCGACTGTCGGCACGTTGCCGTAGCGCATGTAGACCCAGGACAAACCAATCAGCAAAAACAGCGACGGCAGCACAAACAGGGCGCCGGCGATTACGCCCCCCAGCGTCCTGTGCATCAGCCAGCCGATATAGGTGGCCAGTTGCTGCGCTTCCGGGCCGGGCAGCACCATGCAGTAGTTCAGCGCGTGCAGGAAGCGCTGTTCGGAGATCCAGCGTTTTTTCTCCACCAGATCGTGATGCATGATCGCGATCTGGCCGGTTGGCCCGCCGAAGCTGATGCACCCCAGTTTCAGCCAATAAACGAAGGCCTCGGCCAGACTGACGGGCGCCGGCGGCTGCGTATGCGTTGTCGTGGATGCCATCTGGTTGTTTCCCCCTGCGGCCCCTGCAAGTCCTTAGCAGACGCGCAAATATCCGGCTTTATGGTATTGTATTTACTTGATTATCGCGGCAGTTCGCTGGGCGGCTGGTTTTGGCTGGGACAATGATAAAAAAAATCGGCAAATACGAAATTATTCGTGAGCTGGGCAAAGGGGCGACCAGTTGCGTTTACGAGGCGCTTGATCCGTTCGTCAATCGCCACGTCGCCATCAAGGTCGTGTTTGCGGAGGCGCTCGGGGACAAGGAACACGGCAAGCGCTACCGCAAGCTGTTTCTGACCGAGGCCTCGCTCGCGGGAAAACTCTCGCATCCGCACATCGTCAGTATATATGACGCGGTGGCCGACGATGAGGCGAGTTACATTGTCATGGAGTACGTTGATGGCAGCACGCTCGAGCAGTACTCGCGGCCGGAACATCTGCTGCCGATCAACAAGGTCATCGAGATCGTCTTCAAGTGCACCAAGGCGCTCGACTATGCGGCCAAGCAGGGCGTGATCCACCGCGACATCAAACCCGCCAATATCATGTTGTCTGGCGAGAACGATATCAAGATCACCGACTTCGGCGCCGCGCAGACCTCTGCCACCGAAACGACGCAGATCACAGGCATCGGTTCGCCGGCCTACATGTCGCCCGAGCAGGTCAAGGAGCAGCAGCTGTCGCACCAGACCGACATTTTCTCCCTCGGCGTGGTGCTCTATCAGATGCTCACCGGCAGACTGCCGTTCCAGGCCAATAACAATTACACGATGATCTATCAGATCATCAACGCACAGGCGCCGCGTCCGAGCGATTCGCGACCGGAAATTCCCTCGCAGCTTGACGTCATCGTGGCGCGCGCCTTGCAGAAAAACACCGCTGAGCGTTACCAGAGCTGGGAAGAGCTTTCACGCGATCTGGTCGCGGTTTTTGGCAACCTGCAAAAGCCGGAAAAGAACATTCCGGACAGCGAAAAATTCAACGTCCTGCGCCAGATCACCTTTTTCAAGAACTTCGCCGACGTCGAGTTGTGGGAGGTGTTGCGCATAACGACCTGGCACAAATTTCTGCCGAACCATGTGATCATCAAGGAGGGCGACATCGGCAAGTCGTTCTTTACCATCGCGGCGGGCGAGGTCAAGGTCACTAAACACGAAAAGCTGCTGAACGTGCTGCGAACAGGCGATTGCTTTGGCGAAATGGCCTATCTCGGCAAGAAGCAGTTCCAGCGTTCGGCCAGCGTGGTCTCCTCAACCGATGTCACGGTCATTGAAATCAAGTCCGAAGCGCTGGCGCAGGCGAGCGAGATCGTGCGCCATCACTTCAACGGCGCGTTTCTAGAAATCCTGGTCGACCGCCTTTCCATGGCAAACACCCGCTTGTCGCAAATGCTCGCCGACAAAAATATCAGCGTGTTTTAGCTGTTTTCGTTTCGTGTTTGCACGCGGAACGACGCGCCCCGGGAATATGCGGCCGCATAAAAACGATATGATTTTGGAGGCGGTTTGCCCGCCCGTTGGAGAACATCATGAATTTTGACAAAGAACTCGACACCCGCGGCCTTAATTGTCCGCTACCGATCCTGCGCACCAAAAAATCGTTGACCGATATGCAATCGGGGCAGGTACTCAAGGTACGCGCCACGGACCCGGGGTCCGTCAAGGATTTTCAGGCTTTTGCCAAGCAGACCGGCAATGAACTGCTCTCATCAGACACGGTCGAGAGCGAGTTCATATTTTTCATGAAGAAGAAGTAAGCGCCGGAACCCTCCGGCATCACTATTGCGTCCCTTGTATGGACGCGACCCGCGCACGGATCGTACCGGGAAGGCCTTTTCGCCGACTTATTCAGCTTTTCCCAGCTTGGCCAGTTGCGCGCGCAGCTTCTCCAGAGTGTCGTCGAATTGTGCCAGGCGCGCGCGTTCCTGCTCCACGACAGCCGGTGGCGCGCGGTCGACGAAGCTTGAATTCGACAATTTCTGCCTTGCCTTTCCGGCCTGCGCTTCCTGCGCGCTGATTTCCTTTTGGATGCGCGCGAGTTCCGCTGCAACGTCGATTTCGATTTTCAACATCAACTTGTAATCGCCGACAATGGAGACCGGTGCATCGGTGGCGGGCAAATCGCCGCCTACGAGTGTGACGCTCTCAAGCTTGCCCAGAAATTGCAGGAAAGGCACCAGCGGTTCGAGCACGCTGCGGTCACCGGCCACAATCAGTGGCGGGCGCTTGTCCGGACCAAGGTTCATTTCGCTGCGTAGCGAGCGGCAGGCCATGACCAGCGCCTTCAAGGTTTCTATTTGTGCAATCGCCACCGGATTGCGTTTCGTCGCGTCGTGTTCGGGGTAGGGTTGCAGCATGATACTTGCGCCGGATTTCCCGGCGAGCGGCCCCACGGTCTGCCACAGTTCTTCCGTTATGAATGGAATAATCGGGTGGGCCAGCCGCAGGACTGCTTCCAGTACTCGCACCAGCGTGCGGCGCGTGGCGCGCTGTTGGGCTTCGTTGCCGGCGCCGATCTGCACTTTTGCCAGTTCGACGTACCAGTCGCAGTACTCGTCCCAGACGAATTCATAAATCGCGCGCGCGGCATTGTCGAAGCGGTATTCGTTGAAGCCGTTTTCAACTTCCAGTTCGGCGTCCTGCAGCCGGCCGATGATCCACTGGTCGACCGCAGAATATTCAAGCGGCAGCGATTCGTCGAGACCGACATCCTTGCCGTCGCAATTCATCAGCACGAAGCGCGTGGCATTCCACAGCTTGTTGCAGAAATTGCGGTAGCCTTCGCAGCGGCTCAAATCGAAATTGAGTGTGCGTGCAAAGGTTGCCTGCGAGGCGAAGGTGAAGCGCAGTGCATCGACGCCGAAGGCCTGGATGCCCTGCGGATAGTTCTTGCGGATGTACTTCGCTATCTTTTCCTTATGCTCGGCGCGCAGCAGGCCGACTGTCGATTTTTCCAGCAGGGCGTCGAGTTCGATGCCGTCGATGAGGTCGAGCGGGTCGAGGGTGTTGCCCTTCGACTTCGACATTTTCTGGCCCTCGGCGTCGCGCACGAGGGCGTTGATATAGACATGCCGGAACGGCACCTTGCCGGTGAAGTGCAGCGTCATCATGATCATCCGCGCGACCCAGAAGAAAATGATGTCGAAGCCGGTGACCAGCACCGATGATGGCAGGAAGACGTCGAGGTCTTTGCTTTTATCGGGCCAGCCCAGCGAGGTGAACGGCACCAGCGCCGATGAGAACCAGGTGTCGAGCACGTCTTCGTCGCGCTTGAGTTGTCCGTTGTAACCGTCGGCGGCAGCCTGCGCGCACGCCTCGGCTTCGCTGCGCGCGACGTAGATGCGGCCGTCGTCGGCGTACCAGGCGGGAATCTGATGGCCCCACCAGAGCTGGCGTGAAATGCACCAGTCCTGGATGTTTTCCAGCCACTGGTTGTACGTCGTCGTCCAGTGCTCGGGATAGAATTTGACGTCGCCTTTGGCGACCGCAGCGAGACCGTTTTGTGCCAGACCGTCCATGCGGACGAACCACTGGTCGGTCAGCATGGGTTCGACGATGACGCCGGTGCGGCCCGAACGCGGCACGCGCAGTTTGTACGGTTTCTCCGAGACGAGCAGTCCCTGCGCCTCAAGATCGGCAAGGATCTGTTTACGTGCCGCGAAGCGCTCCAGCCCCTGATAGGCAACTGGCGCGTGTTCGTTGATTTTGGCATCGAGCGTCATCACCGCAATCATGTCGAGGTGGTGGCGCTGGCCGACGGCGTAGTCGTTGAAATCATGCGCCGGCGTGATCTTCACGCAGCCGGTGCCGAATGTGCGATCGACGTAGTCGTCGGCAATGACCGGAATGGTGCGTCCGGTCAGCGGCAGCTCGACGCGCTGGCCGACTAGCTGCGTGTAGCGTTCGTCCTGCGGATTGACCGCGACGGCGACGTCGCCGAGCATGGTTTCAGGCCGCGTGGTTGCTACCACCAGCGAGCCGCTGCCATCGGCGAACGGGTAGCGGATTTCCCAGATCTTGCCGTCTTCCTCCTCGCTGTCGACCTCGAGATCGGACACCGCGGTGCCGAGCACCGGATCCCAGTTGACGAGGCGTTTGCCGCGATAGATCAGACCTTCTTCATGCAGGCGCACGAACACCTCGGCGACCGCGCGCGACATGCGTTCGTCCATCGTGAAATAGCCGGCGCGCTGGCCGTCGCAACTGGCGTAGTCCCAGTTGCCGGAGGCACCGAGCCGGCGCATCTGCCGCGTGATGGTCGAGCCGGACTCCTGTTTCCATTCCCACACGCGCTTGATGAAGTTCTCGCGAGCGGCCGCGGGTGTTTCTCCCATCTGGTGGCGTGATTTGCCTTCGGCCTCAAGCTGGCGTTCGACCACGATCTGCGTTGCAATGCCGGCGTGATCGGTGCCGATCACCCAGTTGGTATTGTGGCCGCGCATGCGGTGATAGCGGATCAGCGCGTCCATCAGCGTTTGCTGAAAGGCGTGGCCCATGTGCAGCGTGCCGGTCACATTGGGTGGCGGCAGCTGTATGCAGTAGGGAGGGGCCGCGGTGTCGCCGGACTGCGCGAAGTAGCCGTTCTTTTCCCATTCGGGATACCAGCGGCTTTCAATCGCCTGCGGTTCGAAGCTTTTTGCAAGTTCCATCTTGGAGGGGGCTGTGGGTGTAAGGCTGGAGAGGCCGCGCATTATACCGGTGACAGCCGTCGTTACCGCCGGTGAATCAACCGGTGGCGCGCTGCTTTCCAGCGTTTCTGCCAGCGATGCGCGCACGATGGCGTCAATATCGGCGGTCAGACCGGCGCTGATTTTTTGCAGTGTATGGCCGGTAGTGCCGGCATGCGCCACCGCCGGGGACGGCGGGATTGCGTCGGCGCTGTAAGCGCTGATTTCGGTCTGCAGGCGCCCTGCAATAGCCGGCTCGATTGCGGGGGCGGCAACCGGTTTCTCAATCGCCGCGACAATGTCGGTCAACGTTGGAATTTCAGCGGCATTGGCTTCGCTGCTGACTGTTTCGGTCAGTGTCGGCACTGCTTCGGCGGGCGTCGTCGTCTGCGGCCTGCTGAGACGGTGACGACCGAGCAGCGCATCGGCGCGCCCGACCACCTCGTCGCCGCCCGACCAAACACTTTCGTCGTCAACGGCCATCGCCTACTGCGCGCGTTTGCTGAGATCGTGCGAGCGGATTTCGTAACCGCGGTCGCGATAGAACTTGAAGCGGTCGCGCGCCTGCCGGCGATCCTCTTCATCAATGCTGACGATTTCGACCAGCCGCTGGAAACGGCTGAAGAATGGCGGCAGTTCATGGCGCAGATTGAGCAGCACGTCGTCATGCACGGGGTCCTTACCCTCGTAATCAACGATGATCGGCGTCACCGCCGCCAGTTTGTCTCCGGCGGTGCAATGCGGCACGAAACCGATCGGCGGCGCCGTCCACAGCAGGCGGCTGAATTTTTGCCCGGCCTCGTGGTCGGCGCAGTAGGCCAGCACGCGCAGGCCGCGCGCGTATGCTTTCGCGCTGAGCGTACAGGCCGTCCTCAACTTGTCTTCGACGTGAAAGTAGAAGTCGATCTGTGTCATGCGCAGGCCAGGATGAGCATTAATGAATCAGGATCAGTATTTCGCCGCGCGCTTGATCAGGAATTGTGTCAACAGCGGCACCGGGCGGCCGGTCGAGCCCTTTTCCTTGCCGCTTTTCCAGGCGGTGCCAGCGATGTCGAGATGCGCCCACTTGAATTTTTTCGTGAAGCGCGCGAGGTAGCACGCCGCGGTCACCGCGCCGGCGGGGCGACCGCCGATGTTGGCGAAGTCGGCAAAGTTGCTTTGTAATTGCTCCTGATACTCTTCATGCAGCGGCAGATGCCAGGCGCGGTCGCCGGAAGCCTCGCCCGCGGCAAGCACTTCGCGCGCGAGTGCGTCGTCGTTGGCAAACAAACCGCTGACAACGTGGCCCAGCGCGATCACGCAGGCGCCGGTCAGCGTTGCAATATCGATCACCGCCTGCGGTTTGTAACGCTCCGCATAAGTCAGTGCATCGCACAGGATGAGCCGGCCTTCGGCATCGGTGTTGAGAATTTCTACGGTCTGCCCCGACATCGTGGTGACGATGTCGCCCGGTTTGGTGGCGCGTCCGCCGGGCATGTTTTCGGTCGCCGGCATGATGCCGACGACGTTGATGCGCAGTTTCATCTCGGCGATCGCCTTCAAGGTGCCGAGCACACTGGCGGCGCCGCACATGTCGAATTTCATCTCGTCCATGTCGGCGGCCGGTTTGAGCGAAATGCCGCCGGTGTCGAAAGTGACGCCCTTGCCGACCAGCGCGACGGGGCGTTGGCCGGCCGGGCCGCCGCGGTATTCGACGATGATCAGCTTCGGCGGTTGCACGCTACCGCGCGCCACCGACAGGAGCGCGCCCATGCCGAGTTTTTCCATCTGCGCGGTTTCGAGCACCGTCAGTTTCATGCGGTAGTGTTTCGCCAGATCGCGCGCCGCCGAGGCGAGATAAGCCGGTGTGCAGACATTGCCCGGCAGATTGCCAAGATCGCGCGCAAGGCTGACACCGTGCGCAATGGCCAGCCCCTGTTCAAGGCCGGCGGCGGCGAGGCGCTGCGCGTTCTTGTCGTCGATGCCGAACGCCATGCGGCGCAATCCGGTCGGCGTTTTTTTCGCCCCGCTTTTCATGCGATCGAAGCGGTAGGTCGCCGCACGGGCGGCGATGGTCGCCTGCGCGACGCGCCAGCTGATGTCGCGTTTCGGCGTACCGCTTTCCGGCAAATGGATCAGGGCGTCGGTCGCGCCGGTCGCGTTGAGTGCCCGCATTGCTGCGGTGATGGCGTTCTGGTACTGGCGGTCGCCGAATTTTTCGGCGGGCCCGAGCCCGACCAGCAATACGCGTTCGGCTTTGACGCCGGGCACGCCGTGCAGCAACAGCGTTGCATCCGCTTTGCCTTCCATGTCGCCGCGTTTGAGGACGCGCGCAAGGTAACCTTTGGAGGCGCGGTCGAGCGCCGCGGCGGCTTGAGAGAGTTTGCGCGACTCGAATACGCCGACGACGGTACAAGCCGATGCGGTGTTCTCCGGGCTACCGGCTTTTATGCTAAATTCCAAGGCGTTCTCCTGTGGTCGCATGTAATCGGAAACTACTGATTATATTCGCCGATTATCTTCGTTATTCCGCGGAAAATCAAAGCGCGACCGAGTGAAAATATTCTCCCAATCCATAGTGCGCGAGTGCACCGGCACGGCGGTGGCGACATTCATCGTGCTGCTGGGTATCACGGTCGCCACGCAACTGGTGCGTTTTCTCGGGTTGGCGGCCGGCGGTTCGATCACATTCTCCGGCGTGTTTGCGCTGCTGGCGCTCACCGCATTCAATTATCTGCCGGTATTGCTGTCTTTGACGCTGTTCATCGCCGTCTTGATGACGCTGACGCGCGGCTACCGCGATTCCGAAATGATCGTCTGGTTCAGCTCCGGCCTCAGCCTTACGCGCTGGATGCAGCCGGTCCTGATGTTTGCGGTGCCGGTGGTCGTGGTGATTGCGCTGCTGAGCCTGGTTCTGTCGCCGTGGGCAATTACCAAGAGTGAAGAATTCCGCGGCTATATGGACAGCCGCGACGACGTCTCTCAAGTGACGCCGGGCGTCTTTCGCGAGTCAAAGCAAAGCGAACGCGTGTATTTCGTCGAAAACGTCAACGAGGGCGAAAATACCGTCGCCAACATTTTTGTCAGTTCGACACAACACCAGAAGACCGGCGTGATGGTGGCGCGGCGCGGCTTTTTGCAGACCGTCGAAAACGGCGATCGTTTTCTCGTTCTGTTAAACGGCCGCCGCTATGAGGGCACGCCGGGCACGCTCGAATACAAAATCAGTGAATTCGAGCGTTATGCGATGCGTATCGAGGCGCGCGGCATCAAGGCCGCGCTGCCCTCGGCGAAGTCGATCTCGACGCCGGAACTGCTGGCGAACCCCGGGCCGATCTATCGCGGCGAGCTGGTGTGGCGGATCGGCCTGCCGTTGTCGGCCTTGCTGCTGGCCCTGCTGGCGATCCCGCTGTCGTATGTGAATCCGCGCGCGGGGCGCTCGCTCAATCTGGTGCTGGCGATCCTTGTCTACATGATTTACAACAACGTGCTGAGCATTGCGCAGGCGTGGGTGGCGCAGCAGAAAATCGGCCTTGCTGCTGGTTTGTGGGGCGTGCATCTGATCATGCTGGCGATTCTGGCGGTGTTGTTCGCACGGCGCATGACACTTTTTTCCTTCTCGCGTGTGTTCAAATTCAAATGAAGGTCATCCGGCGCTATCTTTCGGCTGAAATCACCGCGTCGATATTGCTGGTGTTCGCGGCGCTGCTGATGCTGTTTGCATTTCTCGACCTCATTCACGAGCTGGGCGAACTCGGTAAGGGCAACTACCGCCTGCTGCATATCATCGCCTTCGTGCTGTTGAGCCTGCCCGGCCATGTCTACGAACTGTTTCCCATTGCGGCGCTGATCGGTACGCTGTTCGCACTGGCGCAGCTGGTGGCGAGTTCGGAATACACGGTCATGCGCGTGTCCGGCGTGTCCGTGCCGCGCATGGCGTTCACCCTTGTGCAGGTCGGTCTGCTGTTTTCCGCGCTGACTTTTGTGATCGGCGAATTCGTCGCGCCGCCGGCCGAGCAGTTTGCGCAGCAATTGCGTGCGAAAGCGATCACCGGCGTCATCGCCCAGGAATTCCGTTCGGGTCTGTGGGTCAAGGACGACCGGAATTTCGTCAATGTCTCGCAGGTTTTACCGGATGCAGTGCTCGTCGGCGTCAGCATTTTTGAGTTCGACAAGGAACTGCGCCTGAGGAAAATCAGTCTGGCGCAGCGCGGCGAATATCTTTTGAACAATCGCTGGCGTTTGCGCGACGTCGTACAAACCAATTTCGACGACGGCAAGATGGAGGTCAACCGCCTTGCCGAAGCGGAATGGCAGTCGGTCATCGACCCGAATCTGCTCAACGTGCTGCTGGTTGTGCCGGAACATATGTCGGCGTGGAACCTGCACTCCTACGTGCAGCATCTGCGCGAAAACAATCAGCAGGCGTCCCGCCACGAGATCGCGTTCTGGAACAAGCTGCTTTATCCGCTCGCCGTGCTGGTGATGATGGTGCTGGCATTGCCGTTTGCGTATACCCAGCAGCGCGCCGGCGGTGTCGGCGCCAAGGTGTTCGCCGGCATCATGCTGGGCATCGGTTACGTCACGCTGGGGCGGTTGTTCACGTATCTGGGCTTGTTGCGCGACTGGCCGCCGTTCTGGAGCGCGGCCCTGCCGACCGTTTTATTCCTGATGCTGGCGACGGTGATGATGTGGTGGGGCGAGCGGCGATAAGTTGCGTTTGCCTGATCAACCGGTGCGCGGCACCAAACGCGTTCCGGCCAGGCGGTCGTGCAGAAATTGGCGGTCTTTGTCGACCAGTGCCCAGGCAAAACCCAAACCGAAGGTGCCCAGAGAAATCAGCGCCAGCAAATAGCGCCGCAGCGCCATTGACACGGATAAAACGCCGCCGTCCCGTGTCACCACGCGGATGCGCCATGTTTTCATCGGCAGCGTCTGTCCGCTGTGTGTCCAGCAATAAACGAAATAGGTGCCGGTCAGGACGAGCAGCCACGCCTGCAGCAAATGGCGCGCCAGCGCGGGTTCCAGCAGGCGGCCGAAAAAAAGAAAAATCCAGGTGAATACGAACAGCAATGCGGTCAGTAGCAATGCTTCGTAAAGAATGCTGCCGGCGCGTCGGGCAAGACCGGCGGCTGGCGCAGTGACAGACGCGCCGTTCAAGATTGTGGCTGGCTTATTGCGCCGGTGCGGCGCTGCTATCTGCCGGCGCGTTGCCGGCTGCGTCGGACTTGGCGAGAGACTGCTGGTATTGCTGCCACTGCTGTTTCACATCTTCGCGTTTCGCGGGAGGCAGCTTTTTGATGGCCAGATATTTTTCGCGCGCGGCGCGGCGCTCCTCGGATGACAATTTGATCCAGTCGCGCATGCGTTCCTGCAGGCGTGCCTGTTCATCCGGTTTCATTTTCGGATAGCTGTTGGCGACTTTGACCCATTTTTGCCGGCGGGTGGTGTCAAGTTCGGCCCAGTGTTCCTTGAGAGGTGCCAAAACCTGCTGCTGCGCCGGTTTCAGTTCGGACCACTCAGGTCTCGCCGGTTTCTGCGGCGCTGGAATTGCAGCTGCCGACGCGTTACCGATCAGACCAAAAAGGATGATTACTGCGAGGAACGCTTTAGCCATGCTTCAAAACCGCTATCGAGATAAGCGCTGATCGGAAGTTCTCCCGACAGCAGATTGGCGTCAATTTCCGCGATGTCGTTGGCCTGCACCACCACCTGCCAGTAGGTGACACCCATCATGCCAAGTGCCAGCATGCCGGCGGCGATCAGATTGCGCAGGTTGAAATGGCGGCTGTGGCTGATGCGGAACGCGACATCTCCGGCCCAGGACAGCGCGAACGCCGACTGCGGGACCTCACGATAGTGTTCGAGCGCTGCCAAGCGCGCGGATTGAAGTTGGTAGAGCGAACCCTGCTTGATCTGCCCCAAACCCCGATCCAGGTGCTGGATGACTTGTTTTGCCAGTTCCTGTTCGTTCATAGCGAAATTCCTTTATCTTTCAACATACCGGAAAGGGCGTGCACTGCTCTGGAGCAGTGCGTTTTAACGCTTCCCTCCGAGCAGCCCATTGCCGCAGCCGCTTCCGATACATCCAGTTCCTCCCAATAACGCAGAAGGAAGGCTTGGCGTTGACGTTCCGGCAGTTGCCTGATCGCTTTTTCAATAATTTCAAGAGTTTGCGTCTGTTGAAGCTGATCCGAAGGGGCCTCTTGCGGATTGGCATCGGCGGCGGCTGCCAAAGATTCCAGCGGATCGTGATCGTCGCCGTCGTCCGGGCCTGAAAGCGAGGACACCTGGGTTGTCCACAGGTTGCGCACCTTTTGGCGCCGGAAGTGGTCGCGCATTGTGTTTTGCAGGATGCGCTGAAACAGCATCGGCAGCTCGGTGACCGGGCGCGTCGAATATTTTTCCGAAAGTTTCATCATCGCGTCCTGCACGATGTCGAGGGCAAACTGCTCGTCGCGCACGGCAAAATACATCTGCTTGAACGCACGGCGTTCGACGGAAGCGAGAAAGTCCGAGAGTTCCTTACGGGTAGCCAGTGAAATCCGCCTCGTCAATGGGGCATCGCATGTGCGTGCCCTATCCTTGTTTTGTGCCCGCAGTGCTTTGCTCGTTCAGCGCTTAACGCCAGGCGGGATTTGCCGTTGACCACCCCGGTCGCGGCGCCGGTTCTGGTCGGGGCATCTTAACAAATCGGGTTGGTGGCGCAAGCCATTGTGGCGGTTTGCCTGCCGGCATGTCGTTATCATGCTGTTTAATCAGGCTCTTAGCTTGACCAAAGTGCCCGCCGCAGGTATCTTCACCGGTTCTGTGCATTTCCCGGAAATCGGCAAGGTTTACTATGGAACTCAGCGGCGCGGAGATTACGATACGGTGCCTGCAGGAAGAGGGGGTCGAGCATGTGTTCGGCTATCCCGGCGGCTCTGTGCTGTACATCTACGACGAATTATCCAAGCAGGACAAAGTCAAGCATGTGCTCGTGCGTCACGAGCAGGGCGCAGTGCACGCGGCCGATGGCTATGCGCGTTCGACCGACAAGGTCGGGGTGGCTCTTGTCACCTCCGGGCCGGGCGTCACCAATGCGGTGACCGGCATTGCAACGGCCTACATGGATTCGATCCCACTGGTCATCATTACCGGTCAGGTGCCCACGCACGCGATCGGGCAGGATGCGTTTCAGGAGTGCGATACGGTCGGCATTACCCGGCCCTGCGTGAAACACAATTTCCTGGTCAAGGACGTGAAAGATCTCGCCTTGACCATGAAAAAGGCGTTTTACATTGCGCGTACCGGTCGACCGGGTCCGGTGGTGGTCGACATTCCGAAGGACATCACATCGCAGACGACCGAGTTCGTTTATCCGAAATCGATCAGCATGCGTTCGTATAACCCGGTTGTGAAGGGGCATGCCGGCCAGATCAAGAAGGCCGTTCAGCTGCTCGCGCGCGCGAAGCGCCCGATGATTTACGTAGGCGGCGGCACGATACTGGGCAACGCATCCGCTGAATTGACGCAGCTGACGAAGATGCTCGGCTTCCCCTGCACCAACACGCTGATGGCGCTCGGCGCCTATCCGGCCACCGACAAGCAGTTCGTCGGCATGCTCGGCATGCACGGCACTTACGAAGCCAACATGGCGATGCAGAATTGCGATGTCCTGCTTGCCGTCGGCGCGCGTTTTGACGACCGCGTGATCGGCGACCCTAAACATTTCTTCGAAAAATCGCGCACCATCATCCACATCGACATCGATCCTTCGTCGATCTCGAAGCGCGTCAAGGTGGACGTGCCGATTGTCGGCAACGTGCGTGAAGTGCTGCAGGAGATGATCAAGCAGGTGCAGGGCGCCAAGGAAAAACGCGACGGCGAGGCGCTGAAGAGTTGGTGGTCGCAGATCGACTTGTGGCGCGAGCGCGACTGTCTTAAGTACGACCACTCCTCCAAAATCATCAAACCGCAGTTTGTCATCGAGAAACTGTGGGAACTGACCAAGGGCGACGCCTTTGTCACGTCCGACGTCGGCCAGCACCAGATGTGGGCGGCGCAGTTTTACAAGTTCACCAAGCCGCGGCGCTGGATCAATTCGGGCGGGCTTGGCACCATGGGCTTCGGCCTGCCGTCGGCGGTGGGTGTGCAGATGGCGCATCCGAAGTCGCCGGTGGCCTGTATTACGGGCGAAGCCAGCATCCAGATGTGCATTCAGGAGCTGTCGACCTGCAAGCAATATCATCTGCCGATCAAGATACTCTGCCTGAACAACCGCTATATGGGCATGGTCCGCCAGTGGCAGGAGTTTTTCCACGGCAACCGTTACGCCGAGTCTTATATGGATGCCTTGCCGGATTTTGTCCGGCTGGCGGAAGCGTACGGCCACGTCGGCATCCGCGTCGAAAAGCCGGGCGATGTCGAGGGCGCGATCAAGGAAGCATTCTCGCGCAAGAAAGACCTCGTCTTCCTCGACTTCATCACCGACCAGACCGAAAACGTGTTCCCGATGGTGCCCGGCGGCAAGGGCCTGTCCGAAATGATACTGGTGTAGAGAACGACGACCATGAGACATATCATTTCAGTGTTGCTGGAAAACGAAGCGGGCGCCCTGTCGCGCGTGGCGGGGCTGTTCTCGGCACGCGGTTACAACATCGAATCGCTGACCGTGGCGCCAACCGAAGACGCTTCGTTGTCGCGCATGACCATCGTCACCTCCGGTTCCGACGAGGTGATCGAGCAGATCACCAAGCAGTTGAACAAGCTGATCGAGGCGGTGAAGGTGGTGGATCTGTCCGACGGCGATCACATCGAACGCGAACTGATGCTGGTCAAGGTGCGCGCGATCGGCAAGGACCGTGAGGAGATGAAGCGCATGGTCGATATTTTCCGCGGCCGCATCATCGACGTCACCGAAAAGGATTACACCATAGAGTTAACCGGCACCGGCGCCAAACTCGACGCTTTCTTGAAGGCGATCGATGCCACCGCCATACTCGAAACCGTGCGCACCGGTGCCTCCGGCATCGGTCGCGGCGACCGCATACTGAAAGTCTAGCCATCCGCATTCGGCGGGAAATGAGAGTTTCCGCAGCTGGTTTCCCGCTTAACTCACTATCTTCACGTCTTCAAAGAGGAAAACATGAAAGTCTATTACGATAAAGACGCCGATCTTTCACTGATCAAGGCGAAAAAAGTTTGCATTGTCGGCTACGGCTCGCAGGGCCATGCCCATGCGCTCAACCTGCACGAATCCGGCGTCAAGGTCACCGTCGGCCTGCGCAAGGACGGCGCCTCCTGGAACAAAGCAAAAAAAGCCGGCCTGCCGGTGAAGGAAGTCGGCGAAGCGGTGCGCGGCGCTGATTTCATCGTCATGCTGATGCCCGACGAACATATCGCCGGCGTTTACAAGAATGACGTCGAAGCCAACCTGAAGAAGGGCGCCACGCTGGCATTTGCCCACGGCTTCAACATTCATTACGGCCTGGTCACGCCGCGCGCCGACCTCGACGTCGTCATGGTGGCGCCGAAAGCGCCGGGCCACACGGTGCGCGCGACTTACGCGCAGGGCGGCGGCGTGCCGATGCTGATCGCGGTGCACCAGAACCAGTCGAAAAAAGCCCGCGACGTGGCATTGTCGTACGCGGCGGCGATCGGCGGCGGCAAGGCCGGCGTGATCGAGACCACCTTCATCGAAGAAACCGAGACCGATCTGTTCGGCGAGCAGGCCGTGTTGTGCGGCGGCTGCACCGCACTCGTGCAAGCAGGTTTCGAAACGCTGGTCGAGGCGGGTTACGCGCCGGAAATGGCCTACTTTGAGTGCCTGCATGAACTGAAACTGATCGTCGACCTGATGTACGAGGGCGGTATCGCCAATATGCGTTATTCGATTTCGAACAACGCGGAATACGGCGACTTCACCCGCGGCCCGCGCATCATCACCGAGGAAACGAAGAAGGAAATGCGCAAGATCCTCAAGGAAATCCAGACCGGCGTTTACGCCCAGGAGTTTTTGCTTGAGAACCAGACCAGCGCAACCAAGTTGAACGCGATGCGCCGTATCGGCCGCCAGCACCAGATCGAGATCGTCGGCAACAAGCTGCGCGACATGATGCCGTGGATCAAGAAAAACAAGATGGTCGACCAGTCGAAGAATTAAAACGCGGGAATACGGTTCGGGAACCCGGCAGGGCGTTTATCGCCGCGCCGGGTTCGTGATCCTGATGCCTGGATTCCGATTTCAGACTACTGGAACCGAATGTCAAACTACCCGCATCCCATCATCGCGCGCGAAGGCTGGTTGTTTGTCGTGGTCACGCTGTGCGCCGCCATTGCAACAAGCGTGTTTGCAAGCTGGCCCTGGGCCCTGTTGTGCTGGGTGACCGCGCTCTTCGTATTGCAGTTTTTCCGCGATCCGGCGCGTGAAATTCCGACCGATCCGTCGGCGGTGCTTTCCCCGGCCGACGGGCGGGTGGTAACGGTTGAGCGTGCAGAAGACCCCTACCTCAAGCGCGATGCGCTGAAGTTCAGCGTTTTCATGAATGTTTTTAACGTGCATTCCAACCGCAGCCCGGTCGATGGCGAGGTCAAGGAGGCGTGGTATCACGCCGGCAAATTCGTCAACGCGGCAATGTCGAAGGCCTCGGTGGAAAACGAGCGCAATGCCTTGTGGATCCGCATGCCGGGCGGCGTGGACGTGACCTGCGTGCAGGTCGCCGGCCTCATCGCGCGACGCATCCTCTGTTATGTACGCGGCGGCGACCAGTTAACGCGCGGCCAGCGCTTCGGATTCATCCGCTTCGGTTCGCGCGTCGACGTGTATCTGCCGCCGTCGGCGGTGCCCAAGGTCAGTGTCGGCGACAAGGTTTACGCTGCTACCACCGTGCTCGCGCAGCTGAGCTGAGCCATGTACGAACGCCCCGAAAAATGGCTCGGTAAAGGCGGACGCATCCGCCGGCGCGGCATTTACTGGCTGCCCAATCTGCTGACGACGATCGCGTTGTTCGCCGGCTTCTTTTCGATTGTGCAGGCGATGAACGGGCGCTTCGAAGCGGCGGCGATGGCGATTTTTGTCGCGCTGGTATTCGATGGCCTCGACGGTCGCGTTGCGCGCATGACGCACACGCAAAGCGCGTTCGGCGCTGAATATGACAGCCTCTCCGACATGGTGGCCTTCGGTGTCGCCCCGGCGCTGGTCATTTATGTGTGGTCGCTGAAGGATTTTTCGACCGCGCAAAACGTTCCGCTGCTCGGTCCATGGCTCACCACCAAGCTCGGCTGGATTGCCGCGTTCATTTACGTTGCCTGCGCGGCGCTGCGTCTGGCGCGTTTCAATACGATGCTTGAAGTCGCCGACAAGCGTTTCTTCCAGGGCATGCCGAGTCCGGCTGCGGCCTGTCTGGTGGCGGGCATGGTGTGGGCGCTGAACGAATACCAGATCCGCGGTGCCGAGGTGAAATGGCTGGCGTGGTGCCTGACGGTGTTTGCCGGCCTCACTATGGTGAGCAACCTCAAGTTCTACAGCGGCAAAGACATCAATCCGCGTAAAAGCGTTTCCTTTCCAGCCGTCGTGGCGATTGCGCTTGCCGTCACGGCACTGGCCGCCGCGGCCAGCACGTTGCCGGAAATGCTGTTCATGATGTTCGCGCTCTACGGGGCCTCCGCTTACGTGATCGCCGCATGGGAACTGCTCCGGCGCGGCAAGCGCGGCGACCTGCCGCCACCAAATACCCCGTAGCCGCGCACTCGCCGCGCTACCCGCAAACGGCCGGCTTCGCCGGTAACTCAAGGGGAGAGGGAACCTGCTGCCTCATATGGCGGAAAAGCGCAGCGCATTCCGCCGAATGGCGGCGTTGGAAAAAACCGCATCCGGCGGATTACGCTGCGCTCATCCGCCCTACGGGTATTTGGATTTACCTCACCCCGTTTGACCCACCTCAAACACGCGCCTAATCCGCAGTGCCATATTGATAGTGTGGCGCATCGCCACCACAGGTAAGAAAGGATGCCGGTCGACCCCTGAACCGGCATCGCGTGCAGTTCCATGAATTCAGGCCCGCGTTAACGCTGGGAGAACATCATGACGAACCAGGATCTGTTTGCCTACCAGGAAACCATGGAAGGCGTCACCAAAGACATCCACGCCGCCTGCCCGGACATGGAAATCTCCGTCATGTGGGACGACGGCAAGCTGCGCATGAACAACGACGAGCACAAGGTCAAAGTGTGGAACAACCTCGGCCACGTCGAATTCCATGTCACGCATGAAATTCTGCGCGAGCGCGGCAACGCCTATAAAGGTTTCCTCACACTGCTCGGCGTGCGCGCGCAAAAAGAGTTGCGCGTGTAAAGCTGCGCGGTTCCTTTGGTTTTCTCCTCCCCCCTTGAGGGGGAGGGAGAGTTCGGTGAAGGTTCCCTCCCCTGCGCAGCGGGGGAGGGTTAGGGTGGGGCAACAACAACACCTATTTAATCTTCCGCGCCGCCGGCATCAACACGATCAACAATAAAATCCCCGCCGCGCCCGTCAGCCCCATCGCCGCCACCGCCCAGCGCGGGCCGATGCCGGAGGCGAGCAAACCGATCACCATGCTGCCCGCCGTCGAGAGCATCTGCGTCATGTTGAACAGCGCCATTGAGCGCCCGCGATACTCGGCCTCGGAATACGATTGCACCACCGTGTGCACCAGCGCATTGGCATGCACGTGGCACAACCCGACCAGCACCATTACCGCCAGCGACAACCCGTACCACGGCGACAGCGCCAGCCCCACCACCATCAGGCCGTAGACCAGCGAGGCATCGAGCATGACCTTGCCGCGCGTCCAGCGGTGGCCGCTGAGCGTGATCATGATCGAGCTCACCACCGCGCCGGCACCCATCGCACCGAGCAACATGCCCTGCCCGCCGGCGCCGACATTCAGAATGTCGCGCGCAAACACCGGCAGCATGGTCGTAAACGGAAAAATAAACAGTGACACCACCGTCGTGCACAACAGCCCCGCGCGCACCGTCTTGTGGCTCCACGCGTGTTCCCAGCCTTTGAGAATGCTTTGCACGAAGGGCTCGTTGCGCGCGCGCGCCATTGCCTCGGGGTCGCGCTTCATCGGCCGCAGCTTCAGCGCCCACACGGTAGCGATGAAGAGACTCACCGCCTGCACCCCATACGCGCCGCCGGTATCCCAAAACGCGATGATCGCGCCCGCCAGCGCCGGGCCGATCAAACGCGCGCCGTTGAAGATCATCGAATTCAAACCGATCGCATTGGTCAGCAATTCCGACGGCACCGTGTCGGAGACCAGCGAGCTGCGCGCCGGCTGCTGGATCACCTGCATCAGCCCCGAACACACCGCCGCGACATACACATGCCAGGGCTGCACCACACCAGCGAAAATCAGCGCCGCCAGCACCGCGAAAATCACCGCGCTCATGCCCTGCGCAAACAGCAGCAGCGTGCGCCGCGAATAGCGATCGGCAAACGTGCCGGCAAACGGGGCAAACAATAACAGCGGCACAAACTGAATGCCGCGCGCGAGGCCCAGCTGCACCATCGAATCGGTAATCTGGTAAATCAGCCAGCCGCGACTCAGCTCGTCCATCCAGAAGCCGAGGTTGCCGTAGATCTGGCACACCGACACCGTGCGGAAATCGCGGTACTGCAGGGTTTTGAAAGCGCGGTTATTGCGGAGGGCCGTGAGAAAGTTGCTCATGGCGGGATTTTACAGGGATGTTCCGGCGGAAATTTTCATGCGCGACCAGCCCTTGGGGTGCGTGTGACCTGCCGCGAAAATCAGGGGTTACGGCGGATTGGCGACTTCGCTTTCAAATTCGTATGCGAGAAAGAAGAAGCTGCGGTCCGCCCCTTGGCGTTACCGTTGATTCTTGAAGCTCCTTCCCCCGCCTGCGGGGGAAGGTCAGGATGGGGGCGAGAAACTTGCCCGTCACGCCGGCCGATTCGCCTTGAGAAAGCTGCGAACGTGGCGTATCGCGAGGGGAATTTTGTCCTTGGTGTCCTTCCACGGAAAGAGGCTCACCTCGGATTTCGGCGCGAGCATCGCTGCTTCCATCGCCACCGCGAACGGGTGCGCGACGACGTTGTCCGGCAAGATGAGCACGGGCGTCTGGCAGGCGCGCACGAAATCGCGCGTCACTGTGAACACGAAGTCGGGGCCGGTGCGGTACATGCGGCCAAGAAATTTGTCGATCATGTCTGCCGTGATGTCGGGCCGGCGCTTCAAGAGTTCCGGCGCACTCAGGATAAACCGAATCAAAGGGGCCTAGCTCGAACATTCAGAATCCCGTCGAAACAAACTACGGCCTCTTTATGCCGCGCCAAAAATATTTGCCGCGCAGATCAAGCATGTGCCAGCGGCCGCACGCCGCGCAATTGCGCGCCAATTGCCCGCTGTGCGGTCTTGAGATCGTAGGCCGATTGCAGATTTAGCCAGTATTGCGGCGATTGCTTGAACGCGCGACCGAACAGCAAA
>JANXSE010000031.1 GCA_025356695.1 Betaproteobacteria bacterium | reverse complement strand
GCAATCGCGCATCCGGTTGCTACTCGCGTTGACTGTATGGACAGTTGATCGAAGCGCATGGCATATAGTAAAACCACGCCATTCTACGGGATTCGCACACACCGGTCGCGAATCGATCGGTCAACCGTTGCGATACTCCGGAATCCAGCGCGCCAGGTCCTGCCGCACTTCGTCATCGCTGCGCGGCGGCGACTGGTTCAGCCAGTCGAGCAGGCGCGTGAGCCAGGCGGCGTCTTCCTGTGTCGCCTGCGCAATGCGAAGCTTGGGGTGCGGTGTCGGCAACGTGGTTTCGTCGTCGGAGAGCAGTTCTTCGTAGAGCTTTTCGCCGGGGCGCAGGCCGGTGAAGGCGATTTTGATTTCGTTCTCGTTGAAACCGGACAGCCGGATCAAATCGCGTGCGAGATCGGTGATCAACACCGGCTCACCCATGTCGAGCACGAATATTTCGCCGCCGCGGCCCATCAGACCGGCCTGCATGACGAGTTGCGCCGCCTCCGGAATCGACATGAAGTAACGGCGGATTTCAGGGTGCGTCACGGTGATCGGGCCGCCGCCGGCGATCTGTTCGCGAAATTTCGGGATCACGCTGCCAGTGCTGCCAAGGACATTGCCGAACCGCACCATGACAAAGCGCGTGCCGGCGGGTTGTTGCAGTGTCTGACAGACCAGTTCAGCGAGACGTTTGGTCGCCCCCATTACGCTGGTCGGATTGATCGCCTTGTCGGTGGAGATCAGCACGAATTTCTCGACGCCGTGGGCGATTGCCGCGCCGGCGACGACGTGCGTGCCGCTGATGTTGTTGCGCACCGCCTGCCACGGGTTGTCGGTTTCCATCAGCGGCACATGTTTATACGCGGCGGCGTGAAAAACGACCGAGGGGTTGTGCGCGGCCATCACCTGCGTCACGCGTACCGCATCCTTGACGTCGCCGATCGCGCAGATGAGTGGTATCGCCGGGCAGTTGCGCTGGAATTCCTGTTCCAGCGTGTAGAGCGCCAGTTCGCTCAATTCGAACAATACCAGCCGGCGCGGCTTGAAACGCGCAATCTGCCGGCACAGTTCCGAACCGATGGAGCCGCCGGCACCGGTTACCATGATGACGCGGTCCTCAATCCAGTCTTTGAGGCCGCCGGCATCGAGCACGACCGGGTCGCGTCCCAGCAGGTCGTCGAGTTCGACGTGGCGGATTTGCGAGACCGTGACTTTGCCGCTCACCAGGTCGTCGTACGACGGCACCGTCATGACCTTGAGTCCGGCCTTGCTGCAGAGGTCCACTGCACGGCGGCGTGCCGTGTGGGTTGCCGCGGGCATGGCGATGATGGCGTGGTGCGCGCCGACGCGACCGAGGTATTGCGGAATGTCCTTGAGTGTTGCCAGCACTGGCACGCCCTGCAACTGGCGGCCGACTTTTGCCGCGTCGTCGTCGAATACGGCGGCGACGCGCCACTGCGCGCTGCGCGCAAGATCCTTCAGCAGGTTTGCTGCGGCTTCGTCGGCACCGACGACGATCACCGGTTCGCGCTCGCCGTCGGTAATCGAGCGCAGATTGCGTTCTTTCCACATGCGATAGGCTACCCGGCTGCCGCTCATGATCATGGCCAGCAGGACGGGATCAAGCACCAGCACCGAGCGCGGCACCGGCAGCTGCAGCATGACGACGAGCGCGGGGATGGCCAGCGCGCTGATACCGACCGCAAAGAGGATGCGTTTTAAATCCGGAATACTGGCATAGCGCCAGATGCCGCGGTACAGACCGAAGCGCCAGAAAACGATAGCCTGCAATGGAATGGCGCAAACCAGCGATTCCAGCAGCGTCGCCAGATACGGTTGCGGGATATCAAAATTAAAACGCAGCCAGAATGCCCCCGACCAGGCAATGAATGCCGCCACGATGTCGTGCGCGAAGGCGAGTGCGGCGCGCGGGTTTATTCTAAACATGTTGTGATTTCTGCAGGCCGAAACTGCGTTCGAGTACGGCGATCAATCCCGCATATGACGCGGCAATCGCCATTAACATGCCGCTTTGCTGCGGGTCTGACAGGCGCATGCCGCCGAGCGCGGCGGCGCACACGACCAGAATCAGAGCAATCTCCGCGAGCAGGGTTTTGCGGTGGCCCCAGCCCGATTGCACCAGCCGCTGGTAATAGTGTTCGCGGTGCGCCTCCCAGATTCTGGCGCCGCGCGCGAGGCGGCGCAGCAGCGTTAGCGTGGCGTCGATGATGAAGGGTGAGAATACGACGGCGCCAAACCACAGCGGCCAGGCGCCGCGCTGCCAGCCGGCGAGGCCGCAGACCGCCGCCAGAAATCCCAGCGGGATCGCGCCGGCGTCGCCCATGAAGACACGCGCCGGCGGGAAGTTGAAAATGAGAAAACCGCATGCTGCCGCGGCGATCGACAAATTTATCGTCGCCAGTGAAAGATCGTTGGCGCAGAGCGCGGCGACGCCGTAACTGCCAAAGCCGCAGAAGGCCATGGCGCCGGCGAGGCCGTCGGAACCATCCATGAAGTTATAGAGGTTGGTCATCCATGCGATGGCCACCGCGGCCGCGACTACCGCCAGTGCGCCGTGCGTGTCGTATAAATAGGCGGAAGCAGCGAGGCCCGCGCCGAGAAGATGGGCCAGCATGCGCCAGACCACGCCAATGCTGCGCACGTCGTCGAGCACCGAAACGGCAATCAATAGGCCGAGGGCGATCAGCACGCGTGGTTCGACCGTGACATCGGCGTAGAGACAGGCGGCGGCAATGCCGGCGAGGATGCCGATGCCGCCGATACGCGGCGTCGGCGCCGCATGCAGCGAACGATGGTTGGGGAGGTCGAGCACCAGAGCAGCGGCGCGGCTGCGCAGGAGCAGGCCGATGGTGACCGCGGCGATGGCCAGCGCGAGCAGCGCGGAAATGGCGACGGAGGAGGCGGGCGCGGACATCAAAGGCGGCGGTGACGACCAAAGCCGCGATCATAACATCGCGCCGTATCGGGCCGCCGTTTGGCGCCGGCGCGCGGCCGCTCAGGCGGGCAGGACTTCGCGATAGACCGCGAGAGTGCGCGCGATGACCACCGGCAGCGCGAGTTCGCCGACGACGATCGCACGTGCTGCGGCACCGAAGGTCGCGCGCAGTCCGGCGTCTTCGATCAAGCGGGCGAGCGCTTCCGCCAGTGCTGATGCATCGCGCACCGGCACCAGGAATCCGCTGCGGCCCGGTGCGACGGCTTCGCGGCAACCCTCGACGTCGGTGCTGACCAGCGGGCGACCGCAGGCGGCCGCTTCAAGCAGCACCTTTGGAAATCCTTCGCGGTAGGACGGCAGGCAGACGATGTGACACTCGCGATAGACCTCGGCCATGTTGTTGCGCCAGCCCCAGAGTTCGACGACGCCTTCGGCGCGCCATTCATTGAGCGAGGCCTCAGGCACTACCGCCGGATTTTGCGCGTCGCGATCGCCGACCAGTGCAAAACGCGCCTGCACGCCGCGCGACTTGAGGATGCGCGCGGCGGCGACGAACTCGCCGACGCCCTTGTCCCACAACAGGCGCGCCGGCAGCACCACGACCGGCATGCCCGCGGGTTCCGCGCTTGGACTGAAGGCCTCGGTGTCCACACCGGAGCCGCGGATGAGGCGTGCATTCACCGGATCGACGATCTGTTTTGCCGTCAGCGTGGCGAGATCGTCGGCATTCTGAAAAATCACGCGGCTGTCGCGGCGGTTGAGCAATATGCGCAGCGCACATTCGACCAGCGGCCGCAGTATTTTCACAAACCGCCGTTGCGAGGTGAACA
>JANXSE010000014.1 GCA_025356695.1 Betaproteobacteria bacterium | reverse complement strand
ACGCCCCCTGTTTTTCGAGATAACGCTCGGCCATGTCGACCAGCGCAATCATGCGTTCGTACGATTCGCGGGCATTCGCACCGAACGAAAAAATACCGTGTTTCAGCAACACCATGCCGATGGTGTTGGGGCCGGCGTGTTGCGGGAACAACTCCGCGCACAGGCGTGCCAGATCAAAGCCCGGCATTACATAGGGAATGACCACGACCTTGTTGCCGTAGATCTCGGCAATGCGTTTTTCGCCGTCGGCGGTGTTGGTCACCGCCAGCACGGCATCGGCATGCGTGTGATCAACGAACTTGTGCGGCAGCAGGGCGTGCAAAATGGTTTCGACCGACGGCGCCGGTGCCGAAGCACGGGTCATCTGCGTGACGAGTTCGTTAACCATCTGCGGATCGCTCAGTGTTTCGAGTTTCGCCAGTTTGAGCAGATGCGCCATACGCACCGGCGAGAAGCCGGCCTCCTCGATGAACTCGAGATCCCAGCCGCTGCCTTTGACATAGAGGAGTTCTTCGTCCTCGCCGACCAGATTGCGCGTAGTCGATTTAACTGAGGTATTGCCGCCGCCATGCAGCACCAGCGATTTGTCGCGCCCCAGCAGGCGCGAGGTGTAAACGCGCTGTGCGAGCTCAGTGTTATAGGTGGAGGCTTCCTGATCGTTCCACAGACTTTTCATGCTGATACCGGCCTGATATGAAGCCGCCATTATAATTCACGGCAATGTTGAAACCCCTCCAATTTTCCGTGACGCGCGCTGCTTGGCCGCAAGACGAGGCCGCGCTGCGCGCAGTGCGCACGGCCGTGTTTATCGACGAACAGCGCGTGCCGCCGGCGCTGGAGTGGGATGGGCTTGATGAGAGGTGCGTGCACGTTTTGGCGTGCAGCTCCGATGGCACGCCTATCGGCACCGGGCGTTTGTTGCCGGACCGCAAGATCGGTCGCATGGCGGTATCGCAGGCGGTACGCGGCCACGGTGTGGGCGCGGCAATCATGCGGGAACTGCTGGCGATGGCGCGCGAACGCGGCGACACCGAAGTGGAACTCAGCGCGCAGACACATGCGCTCGGGTTTTACGAAAAATTCGGTTTTGTGATCTGCAGCGACGAATATCCGGATGTTGGCATTCCACACCGCAGCATGCGCTTGCGGCTGCTGGAACGCTGAATCAGGCGGCGGCCGAAGCCGGCGCGCTTTCGAGCGAGAATCGTCCCGTCACGGAAGAAGTGGATTTTCCGCGTTCACCGAAGCTGCGCTCGACGAACACGACCTGGCCGTGGTTGTTGACCAGTAACACGGAAGAAGATCGCGTGCCGTAACTCGGTGTGGCGATAAACGCCGACGACAAGGTGCGTTCGCGCGGCAGGCCAACACCGGTGTCCGGCAGATTTGCATCAGCGGCGGTGGTGCGGTCGGCGAGCACGGTAAACAAACCATCGATCAGGTCCTGCGATTTGGCGTTCATCAAATTCGAAACGGCTTCGCAGCCCTGCGTGACTTTGGGCCACGGCGTATTGAGCAGGCTGTTGCTCAAGCCATGTACGCCCGGTGCGACTGCAGTGACGCCGCCGTTTCGGTTGGAGACATAAAACAACTCGTCCACATCGCCCAACAGCAGGTTGAAGCCGTTGTAGTTGTTGCCGTCGCGGCGCACGCGGTTGGCGTATTCGCCGGGACCCTGCGTGCCACGCAGAAAATTGCTGACGAGTTCGCCGCGCGAGCGCGGC
Source organism: Betaproteobacteria bacterium (assembly GCA_025356695.1). The sequence continues at coordinate 2,459 of JANXSE010000014.1, read as the reverse complement.
GAATTCTTTGCCGCATTGCCGTCGCGGAAATTGGTGATGGCGGCGATGCGCCCGCTGCGCGCAATACCGAGCCAGGTGCCGCCCTGTTCAAGGTCGCGTCCGGCATACACATGGGGGTGGTCGCGCCAAAACGCCGCCGGCTGCGTCGGCCGCGAATATGACTCATCGCGGTTGGCGGCAAGTACCAACGGGTAGTCGGGGTGAACCTTATGGGCAAATAGAATCAAGCACATGGCGATTAGGCGTCGTCGTCTTGGGGAAGTTCCTTAAGCCTCAAGAGGATACGGCAGGGGGAGCAATTTCAGTGCCGGCCCCGTGAGGGACGCCAAGTGTAACCCATTGGTGCTAAAGGTGGAAGTCTGAACCACCGCCAGGAGGTCAAATCCGCCCCCAAGCGCCGGGGCGGCATTGACCACGGTGCCCGCCGCCTGCTCGGCTAATTCCACGCTGTATACCTTGTCGCCGGCGGCGGGCAGGGAGGTAGTTTCCACGTGTGCCAGCACCATCCGCTGCTTCAATTTGCCCAAATAATGCATGCGGGCGACGATTTCCTGCCCCGGATAGCAGCCTTTGGTAAAGCTGACGCCGCCGATCCGATCCAGATTCGCCATCTGCGGCACGAATTCTTCCTGCGTGGCGGGGGTGATCACCGGCACGCCGGCATGAATCGTCGCCAGATCCCAGGCGGCGGTATCCGCGGCGGTTGCCTCTTTTTTAAGCAGTGACTCAAGCTGCGCCGCCTGTTCGGCCGGCGCAATCACCTCAAAGCGGCTCGCATCCAGGCGCAACGTCAGCACGCCGCCCGTTTCCGCCATTGTCATTAGCGTCGCTGACGATGCCAAACCTGCTGCGGCCAAAGCCGCTTCAGCCCCTGCGCCCATCACCCCCATCAACACAAACGCCTCGCTCGCATCCACCGCCTGCACCTTCGAGCGCAGGATATACATCGACAGCCGCTTGCGAATTGGCTCGCACAGCGCGCGTGGCAACTGCATGAAATAGTCTGCGCCAATCCGCCACAACACAAAACTCGCCAGCATGCGGCCCTTGGGCGTGTTGTAACTGCCGTAAGTCGCCTGCAACGGTTGCAACGCGGCGACGTCGCAACTCAACTGGCCTTGCAGAAAGGTTTGCGCGTCGGGGCCGGAGAAGTGGAGGAGGCCGGTGTGCACTAGGGCGATGTAATGCGCAACTTCGTTCATTTATGTCCTACTCTGTTTCCAATGGCGAGCCATATTCACAATGACGTTCAAACCAAATTGCTAGTTCCGCTTCTTCGAGTTTGCTCGCAGCAAGATCCTGAAAGATGATCGCGACGTCCATTTCCGTAGCGTTCAGTTCCCAGCCATTCCATGCGAGAAACGACGCGCTTGCCAGAAAAGCTGAACGTTTATTGCCATCGACAAACGGGTGATTTTTCGCAATCCCATAGGCATACGCGGCGGCCAATTGAAACGGATTGGAATTATCGTAGGCGCTAAGGTTTTGCGCACGAGATAGTGCCGATTCCAGCAAAGCTTGATCGCGCACACCATGCAGTCCGCCGTGTTCTGCAATTTGATCTGCGTGCATGCTTAATATTTCACGCAGTTCAACCCATATCCAGTTATTCACTTGGCAAGTTCGCGAAGCGCATTGCGATATTTTTTCGCGATGCTTCGCGCAACTTTCATTTTTTCCGCAAACTGGGCGTCGTAGGGGCTTAGTTCGATCCCATTGGGCGTTTCGGTATAAGAAAGTTCGTCGCCCTTTTGCAACTTGAGGCGCGCGGATACCTCTTTATTCAAGATGACGCCCAGCGAATTTCCAATTTGTGTGACTTTAAGTTTGGCCATAACGCTGTCCGTCCCGTCAGATTGTTGTTAGATTGTTATAACGCTGATTATAACCGATTGCTTGCGGCAGAAAGCGAGTAACGCCATTGCGTTATAGAGCTAGAAATATTTTGGCCTAGACCAAAAGATCTAGATCCTCTCAATAAATTGTTTCTAAAAGAAAAAATGGAAAATCTATCAAATTGATAGATTTGCGTTCACCCAAGGCGGGCGCGTATTCTTTCGCGAGCCTTACAGGGAGACGTTCGGGTTTCATAAAGGTTCCGCAGCTTCAGGAACGTGGCCCGGAAGTCATGAAGAAATGAAGCAACAAAAATAATTCGCTTCAAAAACGCGAGGAGAGCGCGTTGGTCAGTGGTGCGCAATGTCTGGCGACCGAAACATTCCTGTGGGGCTTGCAGGGGATGTGCCATCTGCAGCGTATTCCGTTTGCAGCCGATCTGGTATTGCAGCAAGTCGCGCCGCCCTACAACCTCGAATCGATGCAGCTCGCCGCGCAATCGCTCGGCCTCAAAGCGGGCATTCGGCAGGCACGTATTGCAGAACTTCGTACGCTTCCATTACCGTGCATTGCAGTTCTGCATCCAACGCCGCCGGTAGCACAATCCGTACAATCCTCACCAA
>JANXSE010000452.1 GCA_025356695.1 Betaproteobacteria bacterium | reverse complement strand
AGAATGAATTCTTCGGCGCGCCCCGAGTCGCCCACACTCATGGACTGCTCTGCGCCGATCTCAACCCGCCCGGATTCCACTTATAAATCGGGGAAAGTTGTTCAAACAAACGGGACCACTTCTCAGCCAGTATAAATAGCTGAAGTAATCGTCCTCGGCAAAAAAGCACGGCTCGCGGTTATGCCCGCGTTGCACTATGTGCAAGGGGACGCCATCGAGGTGTACACGGCAACGTCGGGGCATGAGCCAAGCCAGTCAGCATGGTGTTACCTACAAACGCTGCCTCCAGAGCTGCGATATACAGCCTTTAGTAGTACCTCGATTCGATGCGGATTTGGCGGGCCGGGTCTATTGTTGATATCTGAGCCTGGCCCCTTTATGCCTTTATGGTCGCGATCGCTGTAGGGTGCTATGATATATCGTAATATATTACGAATAATAAACATTATTTAGTTTATTTCGCCTTTAATTACGACTTGACTGTTTCGAATAATTAATCTATATATCGTAATAACTAACGATATATAGCAATATAAAATTCTTATTCGCAATATATTACGAATATGAAAATTACCGGATTGCTCACGGATGATGCCGTGCTGGCCGAACTGGGCGCACGGATTGCGGGCCGCCGGATCGAGCTGCAACTGACGCAGGCGGCTGTAGCCGAGCAGGCGGGCATCGCCAAGCGCACCCTCGAGCGTATTGAGGCGGGGTTGACGTCACAGTTGGCAACGCTGGTTCGCGTGCTGCGCGTGCTGGATGCCGCATCGGGACTGGATACCTTGATACCCGAATCGGGCCCCAAGCCGATGGACTTGCTGAAGCGCAAGAGCAAGGTCCGGCAGCGGGCTTCGGGTCGCCGTGCCGCCAAGACTGCAACTGAAAAGCTTTGGCGTTGGAATGAGAAGCCCTGAGCAAGTTTGCAAGACGTCATGACTACGCTTGCCGAAGTGAGGCTGTGGGGCAACACCATAGGCGCGGTCTCGCTGGAAGATGGGGAAGACGTCGCCAGCTTTGAATACGATGCGGCATTCGCACAAAGCGGCATTCAGATCGCGCCGATCGTGATGCCGCTTTCGCGGCGCGTGTACAGCTTCCCCGCGCTCGCCCGCCCGACTTTTTACGGGTTGCCCGGCCTCCTGGCTGATTCGCTGCCCGACAAGTTCGGCAACGCGCTGATCGACGCCTGGTTGGCATCACAGGGGCGGCAAGCGAATTCCTTCAATGCTGTCGAGCGGCTTTGCTATACCGGTGAACGGGGCATGGGCGCGCTGGAATTCGCGCCCGTCATCGGTCCCAAGGCGAAGCAGACCACTCACATCGAAGTCGGCAAGCTGGTCGAACTTGCCTCGAAAATCCTGACCCACCGGAATAACCTGCAAGCTTCTTTTGCGGCAAAACGCCGGGAAGATGCGCTCGGGGATATCCTGCGTGTGGGCACCTCCGCCGGCGGCGCGAGAGCGAAGGCGATCATCGCCTGGAACCCGAAGACCAATGAAGTGCGGTCCGGCCAGGTCAAAGCCGGCAACGGATTTGAATACTGGATGCTGAAATTCGACGGCGTCAGCGGCAACAAAGACAAGGAGCTGGAAGACCCCAAAGGCTATGGGCTCATCGAGTACGCGTATTATTTAATGGCGCTCGATTGCGGCATATCCATCAGTGAGTGCCGGCTATTCAAAGAGAATGGCCGCTCGCATTTCATGACGCGGCGCTTTGACCGCCTTGCCGGCGGCGAAAAACTTCACATGCAGTCGCTCTGCGCCCTGGCGCACTATGACTTCAACATGGCAGGCGCCTACAGCTACGAGCAGGCCGTGCAGGTGATGCGGCAACTTGAGTTGCCCATGCAGGCCATCGAGCAACTGTTCCGGCGCATGGCATTCAACATCGTGGCCCGCAATCAGGATGACCACGTGAAGAATATCGCGTTCCTGATGAACAAGTCCGGCGAATGGTCGCTATCGCCGGCCTTCGATATGACCTACAGCTTCAATCCGTCGGGTGCGTGGACGGCGAGCCATCAGATGACGATAAATGGAAAACGCGACCACTTCACGCTGGAGGATTTCAACGCGTGCGCGAAGACGGCATCGATGAAACGGGGACGCGCCGCGAAGATCGTTGCCGAGGTGCAGGCGACCGTCTCGAACTGGAAATCGTTTGCGAAAGGTGCGGGCGTGCCCGAGGTAGTGCGCGAAAAAATTCAGCGCACACTGAAGCTGAAACCATTTTAAAGATGCGCATCGCCAACAAGGCAACGCTTGAGACTCACTATAGGCTGGAGTTCGATCGAATGTCAGCGGTGTCCGCGTGTTCAATCGAGGGGCGTCAGCCGCACAATCGACGCCCCATGATTGCTCCCAACCCAGAACGTAACCGGGTTGGTTGAGTTGTCTACATAAACGCGGCGCACGTTGGTCTGGCGCGGCAGCAGGTATTCGATGGCTTTGCCGGTGTCGGGCTTGAGGCGCACGATGCGGTCGCTCGACATAGAGCCCGCCCACAGGTCGCCGTTGCGGTCGAAGGACACGTCGTACGGATAGGTGTACGGCGTGGGCACTGCCCATTCCTTGAACGTTTCCTTTACCGGATCGAACATCGCGACCTTGTTGGCGGCGTATTCGGCGAACCAGATGCGCTGCTTGCCGTCGATCATGGCGCGGCGCGGGCGTGAGCGCGGCGCGGGCGTCGGATAGATTGTCGTCTGCAGCGTTTTCGCGTCCATGCGCGCAATCACTTCGTCGCCGA